>NZ_JAWOTE010000018.1:0-101697 GCF_033338695.1 Vibrio sp. Vb1166
TTCGATATTATCCATGACCATCCATATTCAATTTTATCGTGCGCTATAACGCCCTGTTAAGGGGTGAGCAACGCAATACCTAAGCTGCCGCATACCACCTTAAACACTAAACGCAACGCATAGTGAAAATGCCACGCGTTGCGAATCCCTCTTAAACAGTTTGTTAGCTGTGTTTTACAACACGAGCTTTGCTCCCAACATACCGAGTACTGCGATAGCTACCATCGTAAACCAAAGGTAAATCATAAAAGATAGGCATAACGAAAATAAACCTCTCACAGCTTTACCTAGATTTGCACCTTCATCGCGCTGTAAAAAATATGCTAGCTCTGCTGTAGGTATTGATCCAGCAAAACTCTTAAATTTGAGCTTTACCATCATCAGGCCCATTGAGACTGGAAGACTAGATACTAGTAAAATGATTCCCACCGAAATCCAGACATTCTCGGGGGATTCATTACCTAAAACTACTGCTGCCCCGAACAACACAAAAAGCATTCCCAGAAAACCCTTAAAAGATGACAACAACGAGTCTCTTGTTTTTATATACAGCCAGAATAGCGGCTTATCGTATTTTCTCATTTTTTCCTTAAACAGCTAACGCCCTGCTAAGGGGTGAGCAACGCAATACAAAAGCCGCCGCATACCACCTTAAGCACTAAAATCAACGCATAGCAAAAATGCCACGCGTTGCGAATCCCTCTTAAGCAGTTTGTTATGTGTCAAATTTTAAACTCGAACTTAGCTTTTTTAGGGCCAGTTTCCCCTTTTTTGGAAGGCGCATACTTCCGTTTTGATAATATTCGCACAGCTTCAGCATCGAATACTCCTTTAGGTACAGAATCAGTAACCATTATGTCAATCACATCACCCTGACTATTAATATTAAACGTGAGTACAACAGTACCGACTAATTTGTTTTTCCTTGAACCTTTATGATTCCTCGGCGATACACTGTCCCGAGCTTTGTGTTCTCGATAATTTGGGGAACTAGCACTTTCAATTAAACCAGCGCAGCCAGACAATAATGCCGCTATAAATAATATTAAAATCTTCATACTTAATCTTTGACAACATAACGCCTTGTTAAGGGGTGAGCAACGCAATACCGATGCCGCCGCATGCCACCTTAATCACTAAAAGCAACGCATAGTAAAAATGCCACGCGTTGTGAATCCCTCTTGAACAATTTGTTAGCTTAAATTATGTAGCACCAAACCAGACCACCCCAAAACAGAATATTCAAAGTCCAGACCATTACACTCTGAACTGGAAGCATATGAAAAACTAACTGGGGACATGCCTTAAGTTCACTAGGAGAGAACAGCATTTGCGGCTGAAAATCCCAACTAGTAGCTAAACGCAGACCTCTTTTGAATCTAGGATGATTCACCAAGTATTCAGCGTAGGATGAATAAATTGTCCATAACCCCAAAAAGCCTAGTAACTCAATTAGGGATATCACTTCCAAGCTAAATGGCAATAGTGAAGGTCCACCAATGAGCAAAATAGCTGCAAATATCCATTTTCTATTTCTCATTACACATCCTTTTTAATGATTTAAGCTAACGCCCTGTTAAGGTGTGAGCAACGCAATACCGATGCCGCCGCATACCACCTTAATCACTTAAACCAACGCATGGTAAAAATGCCACGTGTTGCGAATCACTCTTAAACAGTTTGTTATACCCGTGCTAGATTTTAGCTAGAATGTTCCAACTGCTATCAGCCAATAGTGCATCAATAACTGCTTCAGCCTCAAACTCAGTGAGTTGTTCGATTTCTACGAACGAAAATAGATATGACAAACAAAAGTTGAGAATGTAGGTTTCCCTTGCGTTCGGATCAATTGCAATGTCTCTGTCCACACCACCAACAGCATAATC
Source organism: Vibrio sp. Vb1166 (assembly GCF_033338695.1). Classification (NCBI taxonomy): domain Bacteria; kingdom Pseudomonadati; phylum Pseudomonadota; class Gammaproteobacteria; order Vibrionales; family Vibrionaceae; genus Vibrio; species Vibrio sp. Vb1166. The sequence continues at coordinate 1,887 of NZ_JAWOTE010000018.1, forward strand.
GTAGATTCGGTCGAACAAGTGCTCGTCTTCAATACTGTTCTGTAAAGTACAATAATATGTACCGCACTCATACAAACGATCGAGACTATCAACCCCAAGAGAGCCACTGTGGAAGTCCTCAATCGCGAGTTCAAATGTATTTTTAACCCTGACCTTCCAGATTTCTACATCCATAACTTCTCCCGTTTTAGATAAAGGGTATAACGCCCTGTTAAGGGGTGAGCAACGCAATACAAAAGCCACCGTATACCACCTTAACCACTAAATTCAACGCATAGTAAAAATGCCACGCGTTGCGAATCCCTCTTGAACAGTTTGTTATGTGCGTTGCTCAAATTCATACTCTGTAAGACACCATCGCTTTGGACTTGACCAACTGATTTCTTTGAATGATGTTCTTAGGTCACCGCTCAATAAAAGTTGCTTCATAAAATGGCTAGGTGAAATATAAGCTTTATCATCGTAAGCAAACACAAAACCCTGCTTATTGAGCTCAAGCATCATCTGTTTGGTTTCCTTTGATTGAATCCCACCATTGAGATCAAGCTCATCAATACGACTGCTTGTATCACCATCTCGACTGCTATTGCTTAACTTTATTGAGGTATTATCTATGGCAACAACGTGCGCCGGAGGGACTTCTCCTGATTGACCAAACTCAACTTTGTAAGGAGGCTGTTTTATCATTTGATCTCCAAGCACATAACGCCCTGTTAAGGGGTGAGCAACGCAATACCTAAGCACCCGCATACCACCTTAAACACTAAACCCAACGCATAGTAAAAATGCCACGCGTTGCGAATCCCTCTTGAACAGTTTGTTAGGCGACATTTCTACGTTTAACTTCTTTCTCATACGAAGATTCGTTGTATAGCCAAATAGCCCAAAATGCGAAAAACATCCCGATCGTGTAAATTGAGTAATTAAGAGCATTATCCGATAAGAAAATCGTAATGCTTGCCGCATCAGAAGATGGATAAAGGAAAATAACATTAAAAATTATGTACAAAATGGCTGTGACGAAAGTTGTTCTGAAAAGCCAATTTAAACATCCTTTCTTTCGAGATTTTTGCCAATTATCAAATGCTTTACCATTCATTAATCCACTCCTTTTCTATTAACTGAATCTAGATTCACGCCAAGATACTATCACTACTCTATCGTTTATCTCATGTCGCCTAACGCCGCGTTAAGTGGTGAACAACGCCAACCACCATACCTAAGCCATTGTACCTTAAACACTTAAGCTAACTTGAACTGAAGTCGCCAAGCGTTGTGAATCCGCCTTAAACGCCTTGTTAGGCGAAGTTTCCTACCAGTGTTTAAGATGTTTTGAAAGCAGATTACCCGAAACAAAATAAGCTACCAAAAACCCGCTGACTTTTTGTGATTCAAGAACCATAAAAGCCACTATGTTTCAGCTCATTTACCCACAACCACGAAATGCGACCTTTCAGCGACAAAGTAGCTTTTGAACCTGAGAAACTAAAAGCTGCAAACTAGCAGCAAATTAGAAAGCTTCAGTTGACTTGCCCTTGCCACGCTTTGAGCCAGTGAGATTCACAACCAACCGACTGTGAAAACCAATGAGGCAACCAGCGAATATTGGCATGTTTTACGGCTGGAGAGATTCAAGAATTTGAGCCGACAATGTTGAATTGCCGACATAGAAAACCGAAAGCTCAAAGAGAACTAAGAAGATGAGAACAAAGAACTTTTCTGCCCGTCGCCTAAAGCCCTGCTAAGGGGTGAGCAACGCAATACAAAAGCCGCCGCAAACCACCTTAATCACTAAATTCAACGCATAGTGAAAATGCCACGCGTTGCGAATCCCTCTTGAGCAGTTTGTTAGTTTGCAAACCCAAAGCGTTGATTTTACGTTATTTTAAACTTTGCAAACAATAAGCTTTAAGTGTTTTGATGCACTTAAGCCAGGCGTAGTCTCAAAGCGGCTACTCAATGAAACCACGTGGAACAAACAACGCCGCAGAAAACGAACTTACAACACCAAAAAGCGCTTTTGGAAAACTAGTCTCACAATGCGGACTTTCAACGAAGTCACTGAAACCACATGAACTTACCACACTAGAGAAAACGTCCTCGCAGCGAGTAAATCGGCTTTTGCACCAATAAACTCAACGAGCAGAATTTCAGCAAAAAAGTTCGACTCAGTTAACCCGAAAGTCACCGCACCAAAGAACAAATCAACCGTTGAAACGACGCTAATTTGGGATTTTCACCACGCTAATTAACACTGAAATTGAACACCGATACGACAATTTCGACTTTGAGCTTTTACCACTAGATTTTGCTTTATAGCTGCGTTTTTCCTCTTGCAAACTAACGCCCAATTAAGGGGTGAACAACGCCTCCACCCAAACCTAAAGCATTGTGCCATAAACACTAAAACTGAAGTAGAAGTAAAAGTGCCAAGCGTTGTGAATCCCTCTTAAATTGCTTGTTAGGGCTATTTTACTTCGCTATACATCGTAAGTAACTGCTTAGAAAGATCTGAAATCGTTTGATCTTTCAGTGTTGTGTTCGAATCTTCGATTTTTTCTAAAACCTGAACACTCATGCCTACCGCATTGATGCGTTCCAAGATAGCTACATACTCTTTGGCTTGTGACATTGTCGATTTATAGAGCACTAAAAATGTTGCCCCTATGAAATTAACAAGTAAACCACTCACGGCTGATAGCAAAGCGGGTGTCAGTAATTCTGGATTTTCAAATGCTTTAACAACACCAAAGCCTATGAGAAAGAACCCTACTATCATAACAAGGCTAGTAAGCCAGAAAATCGAACGGACTTGATTCAGGTTTCTATTTAAATATGATTCGAGCTTTAACCGAGCGAGGTCCCAAGCTGCTTTAGGTTGATTAGGACTTTCAATTACTCTTTTTTCAGCTTCAACTACCTTCGCATCATCAGCGACAATTTCAATTGAACGTTGAAACGCAAAAATCACACTAACGATTGCGGCACTGATTGCAGCAAACGTGATAGCAGTACCTTCAAATAAGGGCTGAAATTCCCAAATGAACTTACTCAATGCTAGTGCTGCAATTGAGAGTAGAACGCTCACACATGAAGCGACTATTGCAGCTTTCACTAATTTATTACCGCGATTCCAAGCGATAAATAGCTCTTTCATTATATCGATGATTAAGTTCATCGAACCTCCAAACTTTTGATAGCCCTAACGCCCAATTAAGGGGTGAACAACGCCTTCCCCCAAACCTAAGCATTGTGCCATAAACACTAAAATTGAAGTAGAAGCAAAAATGCCAAGCGTTGTGAATCCCTCTTAAATTGCTTGTTATGTGCTTTTCTTGTTACGTTTCTTAACCTTAGAACCCCATGACTGCCAATGCTTCCCACCAATTGCCTGAGCGCTATGCCCCCGAGTTAGCTTCAGGTTTAACGAAGTATTGATCGCCCATGTTAAGTATTCTTTGGTACCGTCATTTTTTGCAGATGACATGATCTGTTCAAACTTACGCTTTGATTCTAGCGCCTTTTTATTCGCATGTTCGTCAGGAGACTCATACTCACTGATAGTGCTTTCTCGCCAAACTGCCATCATATTGTTCTGTCTAATGGCATGTCTCAAAGGTTCTAAGTCTATCTTTTTCCGCATATTTACTTTTTCCGAAGACTGGCACATAACGCCCTGTTAAGGGGTGAGCAACGCAATGCCGAAGTCGCCGCATACCACCTTAAACACTAAAACCAACGCATAGTGAAATTGCCACGCGTTGCGAATCCCTCTTGAACAGTTTGTTATGTGCGTGCTTAACCTGAACAACTGTACTCTCAGAACAGCTAATCGATATAAGAGGCGACCGCAACTGGACCAAAATAGAGTTCAAGAGCGAAGTAAAAAAGTACACTTTTAGAGACTTTCTTCTTTAAAAGCACTTTAACCATAAGAAGTGTGACAATGATGTATACGATGGCAACTAACATTCTATCCCTACATGTAGCTTGAGCCTAACCGACAACATTTAGTAACCCGAACAATCAAGATGCTGGAAATGCAAAAAAGATATACAAGACCGCACCAAATACCGAGCCAGCCATGAACAAACCCAACTTAAGTGCTGTACTTTTATCCGATTCCTTTTTGGACATAGTAATTCCTTTTACTAATTTAAAATGACTTGCATACACATCTAAACGTTACGAACACCAAAGCACATAACGCCGCATTAAGGTGTGAGCAACGCTACTACCAAACCTTAACCATACCACCGTAAACACGAAACCAAACCATGAGCTGAAAATGCCAAGCGTTGGGAATCACTCTTAAATGCTTTGTTATGTGAATTTTTACTCGTACTTTTTACTGTTGTGCTTTAACCAACCATGCGGGTGCCTATTGTTGGGATCGTGGTGTGTCCAGTGCATTACACCACCCTTTTTATTCCATTCATATTCACCGTAAAACTGAACTCGATCGCCGACTTTTAGATTGGGAATTCTTGGTGCTAAGTCGATGTTATGAGCAACAAGTAAAGTTTGCTTACTATCTAATTTGAGTATGAATTTTTGATGTCGACTTCCTTTGTTGTCATCTGGCAATAGGCGAATTACTGTTCCTGAACCTCGAACTTGAAGGTCACTTTGATGATTTTCAAACGCCTGTCCGAGCTTGTAGTCATTCGCTAGAGCACCAACTGAAACTAAGCAAAAAGCTGCTATAAATATTGCGAAGAACTTCTTCATATACTCAATTTCTCCAATTCACATAACGCCCTGTTAAGGGGTGAACAACGCTACCACCCCAGCCTAAACCATTGTGCCGTAAACACTAAAGCTAATTCGAACCAAAACCGCCAAGCGTTGTGAATCCCTCTTGAACAGTTTGTTAGTTGCCAAGCCTAAAGTTGCCAAGCCTAAGGCTTTAACTTGAAGTTGATTGCAGCTTTGCCAACACCGTCTTTGTGTGTTTTGAAAAACTCAAATCAGGCGCAGTTTCAAAGCGCCTGTCACTGAAACCACTTGGAATTTACAACGCCGTAGAAAACGGACTTTGAACACCAAACAAACCTTTTGGAACGATAATGTAGCAGAGCAGACTTTCAACACGCTAATCAGCGTCTGAAACAGAAAACTCAAACCGTACAAGGAACCAAAGCACGATTTTCACAAACCCAAAAACTAGGAATCGAAATACGAAAACCTAGTCAAAAACACATGGACATTAGCCTTAAAAATTCTGCTTTAGCTACGTTTTTCTCGTTGGCAACTAACGCCCAATTAACGTGTGAGCAGCGCAGACACTGAACTTGAACACTGCGCCGTAAACACTAAATTCAACCCGAAGTGAGAGCGCCAAGCGTTGCGAATCACTGTTGAATTGTTTGTTATGTTTTACCACAAACACATGATTTACTTGAGAAAGAACTGCTATTTCAAGCCAGTTTTCTGAACCAAACCACAACGCAAGAACCAACTTGGCCGCCAAAAGCGACTAACCCAAAACCAGAAATTCCACTTCCCTGCCCAATGAGGCAACCCGATCAATTAACAACAAGCGCCCTGTCTTTCCAACCAAAGCGCAAAACAATGCTGAATTGCCGAGGCAACTGCCAAGCTGAAACGCTGCTTGATTATGAACCTGAAAGCGACTTTGAGCCAGTTAAACACGAAGCCGACCACCACGACCTGACAATGAAGCAACCCGCGAACATTGGCATGTTTTAAGGGTATAGAGATTCAAGAAATTAGACCGACAATGCGAAGTTGCTGAGTCTACTAGGGACGAATCGCCAGAGGGACAAAGAACTAAAGCCTAAGATCTTTAAGCCTTTGAAATACAAGTAAACATAACGCCGCGTTAAGGGGCAGCAACGCGCTACCACCAAACTTCAATTTACCACCATAAACACAAATACCAAGATTTGAGCCAAACTCGCCACGCGTTGACTGTCCCTCTTGAACGCCTTGTTAGCTGTTTGTTACACCACTTCTTTTAGTGAACTTTTTATAGCCCAAATCAGCGATAGCCCAGAGCACAATAAATACGCCAAAATCTATAAGAAGCTTGGTTAAATCAAATGAGTCTGACATGAAGTTATAATTAAAATTGAAAAAGCTGAAAATCAAATTTGACCCAAGATAGGCAAATAAAAATAGGACAATATATTTCATGTTTAACCTTATGAGGAACTTTATATGCTTCCAGTGACTTTCTGAAAAATTCAACGGTCGTTAGAATAGATTACTTTTCTTGCAAAGTTAGTGCTTTTAAAACTCGCTCTCCAAATTTTAGATGCGCCACACAAACTTTAGCAAAGACAAAATAGCCTCACATGGAGTAAATCCACCCAGAGCAGCTAACGCCGCGTTAAGGGGCAGCAACGCGCTACCACCAAACTTCAATTTACCACCATATACACAATTGCCAAGATTTGAGCCAAAGTCGCCACGCGTTGACTGTCCCTCTTGAACGCCTTGTTATGAGCGTGGTCACCACTACCAAACGAACAATTTAAAGCAACTAAGAATTACAAAGGCGGTTAGCAGCCCCAGCCAACCAAGAGTCTTAGTGACAACTTCTGGTGAACTTGTGTTGAAATGAGGGAAAAGAATGACCCCAAAAGATAACATTGGTAAGAAACCATAGAGCTGCCCCATATATTTCGACGTTACTTCTGGAAATGGACCAATCAATTGATAAATAGCCAGATATGCCCCATAAACGCCAATAGCAATGCAAACCTCCTTTCGAGACGTTTCACTACCATCTGAGTAAAAATAGAACCCTACAAGGACAAAAAATACAATTACATCAATCAATGTAGATATCCCTTCCTTTCTTTGAAGCTCATAACGCCGCGTTAAGTGGTGAACAACGCCAACCAGCACACTTAAACCATTGTACCTTATACACTTAACCTAACTTGAACTAAAATCGCCAAGCGTTGTGAATCCGCCTTAAACGCCTTGTTAGTTTGTTGATAATAACTCCCTAATTCTCGTTTCTTGCCTTCTGACTTCACTCCAAAAACTTACAGGGGGGAAAACTAGACCACAGAAAAACATTATAATTGGTATAAATAATGGTAATTCAATATTCTCAGCACGATAGAGCATAACAACACTCGAGGCGCCAATAAAAACTAACCAGAAGAGCGTGAGGACTATGATAAGCGGGTGCATTCTCATTAAAATAGTTATTCTCGCCCCTGCATCTATATCTTCGACGCAGCCCTTAATTATTGGTGAAAAAGAGTTCCTACGGCGCAAATTTTTACTAATATCAAATGAATTAGTAAATACACTGCCAGTAAACTCTTTTCTCTTCCGTCTACGAAGCATTGTGGGCTTGTCTGTACGATCCTGAATTTTGTTTAATACTTCGTCTTTGGATAATGCACTATCAAATTGAAAGTCATGATACGGGATGAACTTCATACTTGCCTCAATAAACTAACGCCGCGTTAAGGGGTGAACAACGCTATGCCACCCAACATCAACCATTGTGCCATAAACACTTTAGCTAAACTTTAAACCAAAACCGCCAAGCGTTGAGAATCCCTCTTGAACGCTTTGTTATGTGACATTTTCAATAGCTTGTGCTGCGCTAAGAGTAACTTTACCCAAATCAGATTCTGTTTGTATAGCAAGATATTCACAGCCTTTGAACTCAAGTTGCATATACTTTGCTGTCAATTCAAATGGCTGTACGAAACAATCAGGCAGTTCCAAATTGTAACCTGTAGATAGAACTGAAATAGACTTACCCTTTAGCCTACGCCCCAATTCCTTTTCAATCGTTAAAAGGTCAGATAATCGGTCAAAGAAGACTTTTAGCTGTGCTGACATTGAGTACCAATACACAGGAGAAGCAAACACCAGATGATCCAAACTGAGTAGTTCATGGATTATGGGAAGGAAGTCATCGTTTTTATTTTCATGCGAATAGTCATAAAAACTTACGTTGAAATTAGATAGATCAAACAACTTTGCACCAGACTGTTCTACAAAAGAGTCTACTAATTTTCGGGTATTTCCGTCAGATTTAGAAGTACCCAAAATGACTGCAATATTCATTAAACCTCCATGTTACATAACGCCTTGTTAAGGTGTGAGGCACGCAATACCGAAGCCTCCGCATAGCACCTTAACCACTAAAACTAACGCATAGTAAAAATGCCACGCGTGCCGAATCACTCTTGAACAATTTGTTATGTAGCCGACTTTCAGCTTAGTGCTTTCTGCCCAATTAGGATTTTGGGGACAATACCAGCTTTGCGATACAAACCTAAAGCAGATTCATTGAAGGAATATACTTCTAAAAACAGCTCTTCTCCGCCGTTAGAAATAGCCCTTTCCTCAAATGCCTCTATTAGCGCCAATCCAACGCCTTGGCTTCTAAAGCATGAATCCACTACTATTTGTTCAATGCTCGCGATTTTTCGCTGTTTGAGCGTCCAAGACTTACGAACCCATAGCTCACCAAAAACAAAACCTACTAACTGCCCTTTGCTTTCGGCTACCAGAAAAATCGAGCTTTCACTTTTGATTATCTTGTGTAGGTCTATTTTTTGTTCAATTTCTTCCGGTGATAAAAAGTCATCAGGTAAATTTGCTTGATGATACTCATTAAGCTGAAACTGTAGTTTCTTGATAACACTGATATCTTCAATGCGAGCTTGCCGAATATTTAACATATATAAATCCTTTTAACTTACCGTCCTCTCGCGGCTACATAACGCCTTGCTAAGGTGTGAGTAACGCAATACAAAAGCTACCGCACAGCGCCTTAATCACATAAGCCACCGCAAAGTAAAAATGCCACGCGTTACGAATCACTCTTAAGCAATTTGTTAGTACATGCGCTACTTCTATTTATGCGCTCCAAGATATTGAAAACTAGCATAATATGAAAGGCTTTGAACACTGAAGTGAGACGGGCAGCTACAAAACTTTACCGCCATTAAGAGACGAAATTGAGCTAGAAGAAAAACGCACTGAATTCCCCTACTTTTACTTGCTTCAAATTAGAAAAGGATTCTTTCCTCGTACTTCAACAGCCACACCAAAAGTAATCAAGGTTCTCTCAAAAGCCACCACGAAAATGAAGAAGCGCCAAAGAAATAGACTAAGAGTTAGAAACCGTAAACGGTGAAATCAAAGCAAACACTCCGCATTTAGTGCCACCGGAAAGAACGTGAGCATCACTAACTGAAAGGTGTAAAGACGAGCGCCAAAACAGATAAACACCAAAACTTATGACCTTTGATGTCAAACCCGTACTAACGCCCTGTTAAGGTGTGAGCAACGCAATACCGAAGCCACTGCATACTACCTTAAACACTAAAACCAACGCATAGTAAAAATGCCACGCGTTGCGAATCACTCTTAAACAGTTTGTTATAAATCAATTCGTTTTGGTTTCGACTATAGCTGATGGCGCTTGAAAGTAATCTTGATAGAAAGCAGAATTTCCCACTTTGATACCAGCAGTGAATACCGCAATAATAAAAACAGCTGCACCTAGCCAGTGTTTCACTTCCACATGTTTAACCAACCATAATAAAGTTACCTTCTCGGGATAAGCAACACCATTGCTCTCTTGCTGTACACCTGCTTCAAGTTCGCTCGCTGTTTTTATTGTTTTACCAAAAACAATAGCTTGATTAACTATACCTATCGCTTCATTAATGTTGTTAACAGCGTCTTGCTTGCTTCCTATCCTGTACGTAACTAAAGCAGCCGATTTAGCTTGTTCAAATACACGTTCGTGCTTTTGGCTGAAGTGTAATAGTGGCTGCACTTCATCGCACCATGCTTCAAAATTTTCTATGCTGCCAAAGTTATAACCTCGGCGCTTTTGGTGCTTTTCTAACTCTTCAATAAATTCCACAAAACCTCCGTGATTTATAACGCCCTGTTAAGGGGTGAGCAACGCAATACCGAAGCCGCCGCATACCACCTAAAACACTAAAACCAACGCATAGTGAAAATGCCACGCGTTGCGAATCCCTCTTGAACAGTTTGTTACATGATTGTCACTATTTAATCCCAAAGCCAATCAAACACTTTCTTAACGCCGTACCCAACACCAACAGCAATAGCGACAGGCGCAGCAGCTGAGGCAAGAGACCCAGTAGCAACAGCGGCGACAACACCAGTGGCAGCTGAACCTCCTACTGTACTAGCGGCTGTTACACCAGCTACAGTTCCTGCTGTTGTAGACACAGCTGTCTTCGCAACTGCAGAAGTTAAAGCTACCTCCGCTGTCTTGGTTGCGGTCATTCTAGTTGCTTGCTGTGCCACTACTGAAGCTGTAGTTTCTACAGCTTTTCTTTTCATGTATTCATGTCCTGCTGCCCCAGCTACTGAAACAACATTATTTACTTGCGAGCTAGATTTAAAACCATTAAAACACCAGTTAACAAAATGCTCGCAATTATTAAAAACTAAGTTGTAACTATCTTCTCCGAGCTTTTCGTAAGCTCTCTGAACCCTTTCTTCTGCAGTATAAACTGGAACCAAATGAGTTTTAATACTCACATTATGTCCTTGTGAGAATTCGCTAAGCGTCGTGATTTCAATACTACCTTTATCCAAAAACTCTGAAAAACCCGAATAGTGAATAACCATACCGTCTCCGATATATAAGCCATGATGGGTGTAGCCCAACCGGGGTGAAACTAAATGATCGCCTTCATTCATAACTATATCCTTAAGTTTTGTAGCACTCTTTAAACGCTAGCTCAGATATTAAAAAGCATGTAACGCCCTGTTAAGGTGTGAGCAACGCAATGCCGAAGCTCCCGCATGCCACCTTAAACACAAAACGCAACGCATAGCAAAAATGCCAAGCGTTGCGAATCACTCTTAAACAGATTGTTATGCTTATGACTCGGAGGAGTTTGAGCTAGAGTTACTTGAACTTGGCATCATAGCTGCCGCGCCAGTTGTTTGTGACTGAGCTGATGATTGCTGACTCGTAGTTCCTTGAAGACCACTAGCACCTTGAAAACTCTCGTGTAGATCAGATGCGCGAGAACAACTGTTAGTCGCCAATTCTTGATTTAGTTGCTTGTTATCCGACATTGGTGTTTCCCCTATTGTAAACATACCTTGTGATGTTGATGCACCAAGCAATATAGTCATGACTATTGCTAGGTAAAATGAGCGTATCGCAGTTTTATCTAAAATATCGAGCTGGTATTGTTTAACTGACACATCCCTTTTGTTTACTAGCTCAATAATGAATGTAGAGTTCTTGCCAAAAATTGAGAGTACACAATAGATCGCGATTAAATAACTAGTAGCAGCCACCAAGAAAAAGCCAAGCTCATAGTATGAAATGCTTTTTGTTAACTGAAGTAGCGTTAGTAAGAAGCCAGTGCCGGCAACAGACAGAGTTAAGATGCTCTTATCTTTTTCTAATGTCGTATTGTAAAAAGAAGCATAAGATTGACTCTGAAACTCTACACTTGACAGCTGTTCAACTTCTTTGTCTGATAACCCTTCAACTTTCTCTGTCATGAAAATTCCATCGATAAAAAATAGACTGCGACATTATAACACGGCATACCAAACTGGTGGAATAAGCATAACGCCGCATTAAGGTGTGAGCAGCGCTTGGCTATACTTGAGCGAAGCGAAACTGCCAAGCGTTGCGAATCACTCTTAAATGCTTTGTTAGGCGATTGTTGCACGCAGATACTCCTCGTGCACTGACTCTCTCAAAGTCAACATATACTCAGATGTCCTATTTTCTGGAAGGTTAGTTTTTCTTTTAAGGCTGTCCGCATTTTCTTGCCAATAACGAAACCTTTGGAAAAGTTTACTCCCATGACCATATTTCTTCCCCCACATAGTAGAGAATGTATATTCAAGCCTGTCAAAGTAATCTTCTGGCTCTTCAGTAGAGCGAGGAAGCATCATATTTGCTGTTTTAGCAACAGCTTTGTCCATGCTAGCCAATAGCCACAACTGCTCAGGATCTTTGTTAGCTAATGTAAGCCAGTGCTGAAGTAATGCTAAATCCCAACCAGCATTCCTGACGCTTTTCATTGAGTTAGACTTGAGCATTCTAGGAACTTTCTCGCCACTAAAATATATAGCCATAAAGAAAAATGCAGGTGCACAAAACACATACTCCTCAAACATCCATTCTAATAATAACTTCACAGCTTCGTAATCGTTTTTGCACTTAGAACGGATACTCAGCCCCTTTTTGATGACGACTAGATTGAACTCAAAAGCTTTGACACGGTATTCCTTGTCAAAGTTAGCCAACTCGCCTGTTTGATAGCGAGGAGCAGCTTCAGAGGGGATAGAGTTAATGTTATTTAATGCAATATCCAAATATAAGTTTGCATCCAAATTATCTGCTGAACGGAAATAGCTCAGCTCTTCATCTGCACGTTCGACAGAAGAGTTCTCTATGTATTCATGATATGAAAGACCCGGTTCAGATTTTATATTTGAAGCATTGAAAAAGGCTTGAAGAGCGGCGGTCAGCCTATGACAACGGCTTGCTTCAAAGTCTGGCGACAAATCAATACCTTTAACCAAGTCAATTAAATATGAGACGATATTTCTATCAAGCAAACAGCTAACCTTTTGGTTACTGTTCAATAAATAATTTTCAAGTTTATATGCATGGTCAGAATCAATTCCATAGGGATTGAGTAAAACTTTTGAGTCAATCAATAGCTTTTCAATTTCTTTAAAATCGCTGAGCCTTTCTTGATAGATTAATACTTCCATACTTTCCTCAAATCGCCTAACGCCCTGCTAAGGGGTGAGCAACGCAATACAAAAGCCGCCGCATACCACCTTAAGCACTAAAATCAACGCATAGCAAAAATGCCACGCGTTGCGAATCCCTCTTAAGCAGTTTGTTATGTGTCAAATTTTAAACTCAAACTTAGCTTTTTTAGGGCCGGTTTCCCCTTTTTCGGAAGGCGCATACTTTCGTTTTGATAATATTCGCACTGCTTCAGCATCGAACACTCCTTTAGGTACAGAATCAGTAACCATTATGTCAATCACATCACCCTGACTACTAATATTAAACGTGAGTACAACAGTACCGACTAATTTGTTTTTCCTTGAACCTTTATGATTCCTAGGCGATACACTGTCCCGAGCTTTGTGTTCTTGATAATTTGGGGAACTAGCACTTTCAATTAAACCAGCGCAACCAGACAACAATGCCGTTATAAATAATATTAAAATCTTCATACTTAATCTTTGACAACATAACGCCCTGTTAAGGGGTGAGCAACGCAATACCGAAGCCGCCGCAAACCACCTTAAACACTAAAACTAACGCATAGTGAAAATGCCATGCGTTGCGAATCCCTCTTGAACAGTTTGTTAGGCTAATGATTCAATGGCTTGGAACCGAACTATACAAAAGTCTCTTTGAAAAAGATGCTTGAGGTTATTGAGTAACTCTTGTTCGGAATAACTGCTATCTATGTGAATTTCAGCTCCAACGACTGATGTAGAGTTTATCCCTTTAATTGCTTTAAAATCTTCAGCCAACAGTTTTAGTTGCTCTTCATATCGATCTTGCTCTAATACTGGAAATGGGCAATCTCGTCCCAAATCGTTTTCAGTTAACTTTCTAGTTTTAATAACAAAATTCATTTGATACTCCCATTAGCCTAACGCCGCATTAAGGTGTGAGCAACGCTTGGCTATACTTGAGCGAAGCGAAACTGCCAAGCGTTGCGAATCACTCTTAAATGCTTTGTTAAGTATAATTATTAAAGTATTACTCCCAAAATTGATGCAACTACTCCTAGCCACCCGCATATAAGTCGTCCAGTTGCCCTCAAGAAAAATGGTTTCGATTCGAAAATCGAATCAAGGTTCGAACGCTTCCAATTAGAGAAGAGTGAAACAAAGTAAAAAAAAGTAGCACTTACAATGATAGATTTTGGTTGTAAGAGGTAGTCCATCATGTCTCCTCCACTATTTTCGTATTCTATAGCCTCATTGAGGTGATTAACCTGCATAATTATAGAGTGGATAAAGACAAAACCAACGAGAAGCAAGACAATTCGAAAAAGCCAAATTTGAGCTTTTAAGACTAGTTTTTTGACTCTGTTTTCAAACTTTACGTTTACTTCACTAGGAAACATAACCGTGTACCCTAGTAACAAAATCCCTAACACACTAAAAAATTTGGAAATATCCAAAACACTCCCCTTATGATACTTAACGCCTTGTTAAGGTGTGAGGCGCGCAATACCGAAGCTTCCGCATACCACCTTAACCACTAAAACCAACGCATAGTAAAAATGCCACGCGTGCCGAATCACTCTTGAACAATTTGTTATGTACGTGCTAAAGGTACACTACTGACTCCACATTGTTGCCCTCAGGGTCAATCAAAAACGCAGCGTAGTAGTTTGGAGCATAGTGTTTTCGTAAACCAGGCTTACCGTTGCATTTACCACCTAAAGATAACCCCGCTTGATGAAACGCAGAAACTTGTAATTTGTTTGATGCAGAAAAAGCAATATGGCACTTAGAATTACTGAAGCCTTTTTCAATTAGAAACCTTACATTTGGCTCGCTCGAAAGCCCAAAGCCAGCAGCATTTTCATCTGACCACTTGAGTTCAATACCCAATGGCTCTAGCACATTCTTGTAAAACACACGACATTCTTCGAATGCAACTACCTTAATTTCAAAATGATCTATCACTCTCACTCCTTTAGAGTTGGTTACAATTTTCCTTAAAGTACATAACGCTCTGTTAAGGTGTGAGCAACGCAATACCGATGCCGCCGCATACCACCTTAACCACTAAAACTAACGCATAGTAAAAATGCCACGCGTTGCGAATCACTCTTAAACAGTTTGTTATGCCTTGCCCCACTCAGCTCGAAGGACTGCCAAAACCACTGTATCCCACCACTGTTCTTTGAAAAAACGATGTTCTCTAAAATGTGCTTCTTGGCACATACCAAGAGACTTACAGAGCTTAATAGCTGGCAGATTTTTACTGATTGTCTCCGCATAAATGCGGTGAACTCCCAACTCCGAGAACCCGAAATCTGCCAGAGCCAAGGCGGCTTCATGACTTAACTTATTGCCTTGAGAGAGTCTGGAAAATGCACAACCCATCGAAGCCTGTTGATTGTCCTCTAGCCGTAAACAAACAGTACCAACAAACTCACCTGATACCTTACACTCGACAGCTAATTGGTATGATTTTCTTGGTTTCTCAGAAGCCTGAGCGATAAACAAGTGTGTTAACTCTCGGTATTTATTAGGATCACAATCGCTTTCGTCATAGAATCGCTGATATTTAGCATCCTGAGACATAGCAACAAAAGCGTCTTCATCATTTGGAGTCATATCTCTGATAATCAGACGCTTAGTCTCGATTTTAAACATCGAAAGTTCCTTTTCCTTGCGAGGCATAACGCCCTGTTAAGGTGTGAGCAACGCAATACCGATGCTGCCGCATGCCACCTTAAACACTTAAACCACCGCATAGTAAAAATGCCACGCGTTGCGAATCACTCTTAAACAGTTTGTTATAGCGCTTTGCCGTTTACAAGTGACCAATGATGAGGCATTAATTCTCGTATAGTTTTGAAAACCAATGCATTCTCTGGAGTCGTAATTGCTGCTTTGACATCCCCACCCCAATGGACAAGGCGCTCTTGGCAAACTCCGCATGGTGACAAGATTAGAAATTCATCGTTCTCGCTCTCACGACACAAGCATAATGAGTGGGTCACTCGCTCATTGAGTTTGTGAGCCTCTAAATACGCTCCCACTTCCATGCATAGTGAAAGAGTATCGTTTTTAGTATCAGGAGCAATGCTTGTTAATATTTTTCCTGACTCTGTTCTAACAGCCGCAGCTCCACCCCAACCAGAAGGATATCGCATATTTACTAGTTCTATTGCTGCTTGATAGAGCTCTTTTTCGATATTATCCATGACCATCCATATTCAATTTTATCGAGCGCTATAACGCCGCATTAAGGGGTGAACAACGCCACCACCCAACCTAAGCTATTGTGCCGTAAACACTAAAGCTGATTCAAACCAAAACTGCCAAGCGTTGTGAATCCCTCTTGAATGCTTTGTTAGTTGCCAAACCTAAAGCTTTGATTTGAAGTTAATTACCGCTTTGCCAACACTTGCTTTACGTGCTTTGAAAAACTCAGTTCAGGCGCAGTTTCAAAGCGCCTGTCACTGAAACCACTTGGAACACGCAACGCCGTAGAAAACGAACTGACAACACCAAAAAGACCTTTTGGAGAAACAGTGCCACAAAGCTGACTTTCAACAAGTAAACCGGCTTCTGAAACGGCAAACCAAACTAGGAAAAGATCGAAGCTCAATTTCCGCGAACCAAGATCCCGAAGTTCGAAGTGCAGAATCAAGCAAAGCACACGAACGATTAGACCTAAACACTCTGTTTTAGCTGC
Source organism: Vibrio sp. Vb1166 (assembly GCF_033338695.1). Taxonomy (NCBI): domain Bacteria; kingdom Pseudomonadati; phylum Pseudomonadota; class Gammaproteobacteria; order Vibrionales; family Vibrionaceae; genus Vibrio; species Vibrio sp. Vb1166. Next base: position 18,328 of record NZ_JAWOTE010000018.1, read on the forward strand.
GATTTTCTCGTTGGCAACTAACGCCTTGTTAAGGTGTGAGGCACGCAATACCGAAGCCTCCGCATAACACCTTAACCACTAAAAACAACGCATAGTAGAAATGCCACGCGTGCCGAATCACTCTTGAACAATTTGTTAGCAGTCAATTATTTCGACACTCTCATCTATATTTATACTCCCTTTAAATAAGACATGCGGTGTTCTGAAATAGAGAAGAGGGCTAGCTCCGATAGATATTTGTTGCGCATAGTAACGCTCAGTTTCTGGCGGCAAGTCTGACATCTCACTGAGCCGAGCAACATCAAACTTGAAGTAATCACTTTCTTTAGCAGACCACTCACCAAACTTTTGCTCTTTTGACCAAAAGAAAGTGCTATTGCATTCGTTCAACCCTAAGTTCAACGCCTCGAATCTAAAATAGCGCCCTAAATTCGATAGCTGCAGACCTTGTTCTATCAAAGCTTTTTTAATCTTATGAGGATGTATCGGACTTAAATGAAGTACGTCATTCCAGAGACAGTCTAGAGGTAATACCCTACGCTCTAATGCTCCCCCTCTGTCTCGATATTTCTTCACGTGAAACTGATACAAGTTGTCATGCACTTGTTTCAACTCATTGAGTGGAAACAGCATATTGCCTTGTAAATTGACAGGTACTCTGTGGTATAGATACATATTTAAATCCACCCATTGACTGCTAACGCCGCGTTAAGTGGTGAACAACGCAACCACCCAACTTAAACCATTGTGCCGTAAACACTTAAGCTGATACAAACCAAAAATGCCATGCGTTGTGAATCCGTCTTAAACGCTTTGTTATACGCGCAGTTCACGCAAGATCTGCTTCCGTAAAGTTCGTTTTAAACGTGAAAGCAAATGGCGTATCTCCGTTGTCTCGCAAATGTTGAAGGCGGGACAAAGCTTCTTGTGACGTTGGAATATGGCCGTCTTCAACCCACCATAGAACATAGGTATCTTCTGCCAATCGATGAAACCATTCGCTTTTACGGCGCATGAAATCTCTATGGCCAGTGCGAAACATAAAATTTTTAAGTGAGTCAGTAGTTTCCCAAACTGACATATTTACAATCATGTTTGGGTCATCAAACAACTTAATGTTCGTAGCATCACCGGAGTCGTCTTTTAAACGCCAGATAAAGCCTTCACTTTCTTCAGCTATGCCATTAACTAGGTCTAAATTGTCTACAAATTCTTTAATTTCAGGCGCATCCAAAGGATATTTGGCAAGCGCAATATTTAACTGTGCTAATTTCATTTCATGACCCTCCTTGGTCGATAAGCGTATAACGCCCTGTTAAGGTGTGAGCAACGCAATACTGAAGCTGCCGCATACCACCTTAAACACTAAACGCAACGCATAGTAAAAATGCCACGCGTTGCGAATCACTCTTAAACAGTTTGTTATGTGTTTTAGTCGTAGTTCCTGAAATTACTGATAACTTTATACGTAATACTACGGTTATTTGCTTTTAACACCTCAATAGTTGCACCTTGATAGCTGATAAAATTGCTTTCATTTAGGTCGTACTCAACATCCGTTGTAAACGGCATTCTTGCTGTGCTGCCACTAAATTCACGATAGGTAAAACGAATACGGTTATCTACTTTACCCGTATAAATTAAAGTTTGCTGAAAGGCACTAGAATCATAGATATTTTTATCGTAAATACGCCCTTGTGACGTGACGTTGTCAAGACTACTGCAGTCAGTTGCTTCAAGCATTAGTCCCATACTTGGATCATATAGGCAAGCCAGTTTGTTTTTTTCATCTACAACAAACATTGCCGTAGAGAAAGCACCTGAGAATGCGTGCCCTTTATCTTCTGGCTCAAAAATAGCCCGATTTTTAGAGCTTCCGACATAACCTGTTTGTATATACTTATTGGGCATCAACGTCGCCAATGAAATTGAAACCTCGTTGTATATATCGATAGCTCTTACTTCACTACTTAGCCCTTGACGTAAAAGGTTTTCCCCCAAAGAAACTGTTACCTCCCGCTCTAAAGGAGGATAGCTAAATTTTTTAGGTACAGGTCGTTGATATGTAGGAGAACCAGCACAGCCAGCGAGCGTTGCCGCAATGAAAAGAATACAAAAAGGCTTAATCATAAATATCTCAAATGTGTATATATTAGAGTGACTTATTATAAAGATCGCCCAAATTTAAAGTAAGGGGGGTATCAAGCAAATTTCACACATAACGCTCTGTTAAGGGGTGAGCAACTCAATACCAAAGCCGCCGCATACCACCTTAAACACTAAAACCAACGCATAGTGAAAATGCCACGCGTTGCGAATCCCTCTTGAACAGTTTGTTAGGCGACATTTCTACGTTTAACTTCTTTCTCATACGAAGATTCGTTGTATAGCCAAATAGCCCAAAATGCGAAAAACATCCCGATCGTGTAAATTGAGTAATTAAGAGCATTATCCGATAAGAAAATCGTAATGCTTGCCGCATCAGAAGATGGATAAAGGAAAATAACATTAAAAATTATGTACAAAATGGCTGTGACGAAAGTTGTTCTGAAAAGCCAATTTAAACATCCTTTCTTTCGCGATTTTTGCCAATTATCAAATGCTTTACCATTCATTAATCCACTCCTTTTCTGTTAACTGAAGCTAGATTCACGCCAAGATACTATCACTACTCTATCGTTTGTCTCATGTCGCCTAACGCCTTGTTAAGGGGTGAGCAACGCAATACCAATGTCACCGCATACCACCCTAACCACTAACACCAACGCATGGTAAAAATGCCACGCGTTGTGAATCCCTCTTGAACAATTTGTTATGTGAACATGCAAACTCAGTATCCAATATCTAGGATCAGAAGCAACGTTAATAAAAAAGGAGACCAGTACCATATGCTCCCTTTCCATTGACGAACTACTAAAGTTTGGTACAGCAAAGCGACAATTAATACTAGTTCTAAAAAAAGCTGGAAAGGAAAGATCAACAATGGGTAAACCATCCCATACCCAGGAGCTTGGCCTGCTTCACTAGGGTTACTCATTACACCGTTGATAAAGTGCTCGAAATATAAGTAAATGAAATGGTTCAGTGTTAGTGCAACTAAAACAAACCTCACAATGCTGACGCTCCAAGTTTATGATTTGAATTAGTATTTGTTCCAGTTCAGAAACTGTCGAGCATCATTTTTTCGTAAACTCGACATCAATCTCAGTTTTGTTCACATAACGCCCTGTTAAGGTGTGAGCAACGCAATACCGATGCCGCCGCATACCACCTTAAACACCAAACGCAACGCATAGTAAAAATGCCACGCGTTGCGAATCACTCTTAAACAGTTTGTTATGCCTATTTTAAGCTGAAGGGCTCAATCCCGATATCATGTGCTTTGTCAAACCGCTCAATCTTGTACAAAAAGGCATCGAAGTCATCTTTATTTTTCATCAGTAGATAATCTGAGTACAGCTTATAATAACTTTCTTCACCAATGTAAGGTCTAACGATATGCATACTTTTGATTGAATACTTTCTAATTTTAAATACCGAAGACTGATTGGATAGTAAAAATATAGAAAATATCAGCAAGCTAACTCCTACAACCACACCGCTCCAGCCCTTAACATATGTTGAAAGTACAGAGTTTATTGCCTTAGCTAAAAAACTATTGGGAAGGCTTTTTGTAGCGCTAAATATACAAAATAAACTCAAAATCATTACACCAAAGACAACGATAACAACAGATTGTCCCTCATAAGAGATCGTTGATGCAGTGGCATATATAGAGTCCTCATAGCTCTTAGACATAGAAGACAGAAAGTATGTTAATCCGCCTAAGAGGTAGTTAAGTAACGGAGATAATAACTTCTCCCAAACTCCACTCCCTATGGCACCTATAAGTATGGTTCCGCAAAATGCGAAGATGACTTTGAATATTTTATTCATTTAGTTCTATGTATCCTCCAATGAGCCAAATTTCATTAATAGGCATAACGCCCTGCTAAGGGGTGAGCAACGCAATACCGAGGCCGCTGCAAACCACCTTAATCACTAAATTCAACGCATAGTGAAAATGCCACGCGTTGCGAATCCCTCTTGAGCAGTTTGTTATGTGTTTTCATCCGAAGCTTTTGGAGCAGTGTTCTTTGCTATCTGAATCAATGTATATGATATGCCACATATGAAAAATTTGGCTATCCATAGCATTATCCCAGAGACGAGAGCTCCAATACCTAGTTGAATTCCATGCAAGACAGTGGAAAAGATACCAACTGCCACTATTAGTACTGCTAGACATGTTACAACAACATCCATGATTCTGATTAGTGACTCAAATCGCTCGACTTTTTTCATTTACACTCCCTGTAATTCATTTAAAAGCGGATATTATCTCATTTTAAGTAGCTGGCTCGACGCAATCCTGACCAATACACATAACGCTTTCTATACGGCGATTTGCCGTTTTTCTGGCAGGCTACCGCCTTCTTTCTTATCAAAAGCGCTATCAATCGTAGCACTTATATGCATGAAACAAATAGAAAAACAGTATGAATATGTGTGGTGGCGCGCGCAATTAGGCGGCGCACAGCACGCTAATTTCAAAAGTGGTGATACATTAACGGAGCTGTATAAATAAACAGGTTAATTTATCATGAAAAGTCAGTTTTTACTTAGTGTAAAAGAGCACATGCTTACTCGTCATTATGCGAATAAAACTATCGAAAGTTATCTATTTTGGATAAAACGTTTTATCACTTTTCACCAGCTCGCCCACCCATCAACACTAGCAGAAGATGATGTCATTCAATTTCTGAGTTACTTAGCGGTAGAAGAAAAAGTTGCGGTAAAAACGCAAGCTTTGGCGCTGAACTCAATATCATTTTTATATCGTGATTATTTTAAAACCCCACTATCACTTGATATGAGATTTCAGAAATCCTTGACCGAAAAGAAACTTCCCGTTGTGTTAACCAGGGAGGAGATCCGAAGATTCGTTCAGCATATCGACCCGAGGTATAGACTCCATATTCAGCTACTTTACGGCTCCGGGCTTCGAGTTATGGAATGTTTACGCTTAAGAGTTCAAGACATCGATTATGATTATGGTGCAGTTCGCGTTTGGCAAGGAAAAGGAGGTAAAAATCGTACAGTCACATTAGCCAAAGAACTACATGAACCACTCAAAGCTCAAGTTAATTTAGCAAGAAACTACTACTTTAAAGATAGGCACATGCCTGGTTATGCGGGCGTATATATCTCTGAAGGTTTACGACGTAAATACCCAAAAGCGGAGCTAGATTTTAACTGGCACTTTTTGTTTCCATCAACAAAGTTAAGCGCAGATCGAGACACTGGTGAACTCAGAAGGCATCATATCAATGAAAGCGCAATACAAAGAGCGGTAAAGCGCGCGGCAAGCGACGCAAGCATTGAGAAAACTGTAACTTGCCACACACTAAGACACAGTTTTGCCACGCATTTATTGGAATCTGGCGCAGACATTAGAACTGTTCAGGAACAATTAGGGCATACTGATGTAAAAACCACGCAAATCTATACTCACGTTATCGAGCGCGGGGCTGGTGGTGTGTTGAGTCCATTATCCAGCCTTTAGAAAAACAAAGCCACCTCGAAAGGTGGCTTTGTTTTATAACTCTTTATTGACGAACACCGAGTTTCACATTGCCTTTTGAATCAAACCAAAGTGCTTGCGAACGGCGACGTCCTATTAGTATCGGACCATCGTCATAAAAGAGAAAGTTCTTCCAGTGCTTTTTAAAAATAGACCATTTCGTTTCGATGACATTGTACTTCTCGTAGCAAAAGTAAACGGTTACATCGTCTTGCCAATCGATATGTGCCTCAGCTTCCGCTGGCATGTCAGGATCATCCGACTCCCACGCAGCCATCCAATCCACAGTTTCAGACCAATTCGCCTCATTCATTGGCCAGTCTTGGGAACTAAGTCTATCCATATCAGGGCTTTGAGCACTGATATTTTCTTTCCAAAATTGTGCTGAGCGGGCTTGGCTCATCGGCTTAATAAAAGCCAAATCTTCTTCTGGCACAGGCATCGACTGATGCGTAAAAATCCATTTTCTTTGGTATTCGTCCAAAGGCAAATAAGACATTCAGTCTCCTTTATTACGATTTCAGCCAACCTTTCTCTGTGGCTTCTTCAATCAACTCTTTCGCTTTGTCCCATAAGGTAACAGAGCCAAATTCAATTCGTTTATTAATGGTAAGTGCTTGTTCGCGTGAGACACCATGTTCCTTCCAACTCTGACCATTATTATGGTAGTTCAAGAGCATTGGAATTAACCGATCGAGTGCTTTTGCATACTTAGCATCATCGGTCTGCGCGGCTTCAAATTCATGCCAAAGCGCCAATAGCTCTTGCTCCTGATCGCTGGGTAACATACCAAACAAGCGCTCTGCGGCTCTGATTTCTTTTTCTGCTTGCTCTTGAGACGCAGCAGTATCATAAACAAAGGTATCGCCCGCGTCGATCTCTACTACGTCATGTATCAATAACATTTTCATCACTCGGCAAATATCAACAGGTGCATTCGCATGCTCTTCCATCAATATTGCCATCAGTGCGACATGCCAACTATGCTCACCACTATTTTCGAGGCGCCCTTCAGCACTTTTAACTCGAGTTCGGCGCAAAATGCTTTTGAGTTTATCGAGCTCGATTACAAGTGCTAACTGCTTTTCCAATCGTTCCATACTATCGTCCTTCTGGCTGCCAATTCGGATTAATAAGCGACGTTAGGACGTGGTCTTGCCACTCACCATTAATCAAAAGGTAATCTTTTGCATACCCTTCTCGGTTGAACCCTACATGCTCTAACACAGATTCACTACGTTTATTGTGAGGCATGTAGCCAGCTTGAATACGATGCAGTTTCTGGACATTAAACATGTAGTCGCAAGCCATGGTTAATCCACGACGCATATAACCATGCCCTTGCGCTTTTTCAGCGAGAGAATATCCGACGTTACAAGAATAAAAAGGGAAACGACTCAAACTACTAAAGGATATCGTACCTAGCATTTCACCCGAAGAGGCTCTGACTAAAAGGCAATAATACCCCAATCCCATTCGATGCAGCTCATTGAGCTTGATAAGCTTTTGCAACCAACCGTTCACTGAGAAAAAAGCCTCTTCACGTTTCGGTTCAAACGGTTTCAGGTATTCTCGGTTCGCTTGAAAATATTCGGCAATCATATCTGCGTCACCGATTTCAGCGGTACGAAGAAGCAAGTCACCGTCCAACTTATGAACGGCGATAGATGAGCTGTTATCTTCCATTACAAATGATTAATTCCGTCTTTTCGTTCAATTCGATTAATTCTTACGTATACCGTAATCACGCAGTTTATTAGCGATTGAGGTATGCGATACATTCAAGCGCTTAGCAAGCTTGCGGCTTGATGGGAATGACTGATACAAACGTTCCAGAACTTGAGATTCATAATCACGCATGATCTCATCCAAAGAACCGTCGATGTTAAGCGTTGCACTACCAGCGCCGACTGACTGAGGCTGAGGTAAATTGAAGTGATCCGCGTTTAGTATATCACCATCCATTTCCGTGAGCGCTCGAAGAACCATGTTATCCAGCTGGCGCATGTTTCCTGGCCACTGATAATTTGCAAGGGCATCAACTAGACCATCATCAAACTCTGGCTTATCAATCCCAAGCTGTTGAGCATGTTTCGCCACAAACAACTCAAGCAATGGTGCAACGTCGTTTGAGCGCTTACGTAACGGAGGAATGCTGAGCGTAAGTACGTTGAGACGATAATACAAATCTTCACGGAACATTCCTGCTTCAGAAAGCTCGGCAAGGTTATGTTTTGTTGAAGCGATGATACGAACATCGACATGCATCTCATCTTCTGCACCGACACGACGGAAATTCCCATCCTGTAGAAAACGTAACAGCTTGATTTGAAGGTGCGAACTCATTTCACCGATTTCATCAAGAAATACCGTGCCGCCATTTGCTTGCTCAAAGATGCCTTTGTGGCCTTGTTCATGATTGAATGAACCCGGCGCATGACCAAAAAGTTCGGTTTCTGCTACATCGTCAGGCATCGAAGCACAACTCAAAACTAGGAATGGCTTGCTCGCGCGGCTAGAACGGCTGTGGCAAGCTTTAGCAAGCATTTCTTTACCAGTCCCCGTTTCGCCCTCAATCAACAATGGTTGGTCAAGCACAGACAGCTTTTTAGCTTGGTTCATTAGTGCTTTATGACGGTTCGATATACCAACAAAGTGCTCAAAACCCAGAGGATTATGCAGCGGTAGTGCTTCTTCAATTCTGGCAACTTGCTGACTAGAGCGAATCGTCATTAGAGTACTCGCTAGAGTCGAGTTTTGCGCTTCGTCTCGGATATAAACGGGCATCAACTCTAGAACATAGTCCAAGCCATCAATCACAAGGTTTTCCCGCGTTCGACCATTAACACCTTCAGACCAACGAGAGAAACGAACACTTGGTAACAAAGCACCGATTTGAGTACCAATCACTTCTTGCTTGTGAAGGCCAAGCAATGAAAGTGCAGACATGTTTGCCATGTCTACGGCACCTTTAAGATCAATGGCAAAAACCGGATCGGGCAAGTTATCAACTAACGAGAGCAGCTCCGTATTGTGGCGCTCCATCGGCATAAACTGGATTTTACGTACGTCTTTCACCCCCGGAATACGGCGGATTTCAGCCATCAGCTCACTAAACGTATCAAAATCAATATCTGGGCAATTCAAATAGATAATACCGCTAATATCGATTTCGATACCACGCAAGTCGATGCTTTTAGACGCTAAAATATCGAGCAGTTCTCGGGTCAAGCCGAGTCGATCTTCACATAAGACTTCAAGACGCACTTAAAATATCCCAATTCACAACTGTCAGGAAAAGTTGACAGTAGTTTCTATCATGCTTGGAATGGCGTCAAGCAATCCTATCCATCAAAGTTGATATTCGTTACGGTTTCATCGTAATTGATGCAACTTTCGCCGCCACTGCCTTGCGTATGGTGCCCAACTTAACCTGACGGTCAGGATACCAGGGTAGTGGACGCAATAAGGTCATCGCTTTCAAGCCCAAACGTGCCGTTAGAATACCAACACCTAGTCCCTGCCCTGCACGAGCAGAAACTTTGCCAGCAAGATCCATCGACATCAAATCCATACTGGCATCAATAGCGAGCTCACTGGCTCCAGCCGCCGCCATATTGACAAATACCGCTCTTAGTAACTTGATGCGAGAGGCATAACCTAGCTCTACCCCATATACTTTGGAGAGGTTGTCGATCATTTTGAAATTTCGCCACGCCACCAGCAACATATCAGCGGCAGCCAGAGGGCTCACGGCGACTAGGGCCGCACACTCGGTTGCGTGCTGTGATACGATTTTCGTTGCCAACTTGTCTTGTTGGCTCACCACCATCGAGTCATACATATCAAGAATTTCAGCGTCACTATGAGCAGGGTTAATACTGTTCTGCCAACGATCAAAGCCCGGATTCTCTGCCATCACACCACTTTGTTCTGCTACGGTTTCGCAAAAGGCTTTCCCTTTCCCAACGCTCTCACTATTAACAAGTGCTTCTGCTTCTTCTTGAACACTAAAATGATTTCGTAGTTTTCGCAGTTTCCAAAGCTCTTTACCCATAGCTCCTAAACCAAGCGAAGCGATCGCAGCAATAAACCCCGTCCAGCTTAAGGCCAGCCAATCAGAAGCCTGAATTGCGGTTATAACCGAGTCCACCGCTTGCCAGCCAACCAAACCAGCAAAAGTTGCAAATGCGCCAGTCGCGAGCCATTTTCTGCCCGATTTTGGACGAATGACATGCTCGAGTTGCAATTCCTGTTCGGTCTCCTGGTGCGCTTCTTTAACTTCAACAGGTACAAATGTTTCTTTTTCGCCGAATGTTTGCTGCGCCGTCAACTCCGGTTGATTCGATTGCTGCTCTTTTTCCATTACCTTTTCAGAGAAAACTTGTTTTTGCTTCAACTCACTCATTTCAATTTATCTCCAATCAGGTAATCCAGTGCTTTGTCTAAGCGTATGTGCTTCACTGGCTCATCATTCGGTGAGGGCATCGGACGAAACGACGTAAAATCAAACCCGTTGTTTTGCCAATAAGCTGCATTTGGTAGCTTTTTCGGCACCTCTCCGGGAAACATAGTCATCGGCTCACCACCCAATGTTGTTCCTTGTAACGCCGGGATGGTCTTATCTCCAGAGGAAATAAACCCCGTCGTGGTTGCTTGGATGGAAGCGATACTCATGCAGCTCATCTCAATATTCTCGTAGGCTGCCGTTTGCCATGCTGGATGCACCATTTGTTGGAGCAGAGACACCAAATTTGGGTGCTGATCGGGCGTGATATGATCCGCTTTTGTAGCAGCAAACAACACTTTGTCGATTTTTGGTGAGAACAAACGACGCAAAAAGCTACTACGACCATAACGGAAGCTATGCATGATCTGTTCTAGCGCTTGGCGCATGTCGTAAAACGCTTCATCACCAGCATTGAGAGGCTGCAAACAATCCACCAGTACAATCTGGCGATCGAAGGTCGCAAAATGATGCTTATAAAACGCTTTCACTACTTTCTGTTGGTATTCCTGAAAACGGGCTTCTAGCATCGCTAAGTTACTGCCCTTGGACGCTTTGCTTTCCGAATCAACGCGACACGGGAAAAACTGTAGTACCGGCGCACCTGCTAGTTCACCAGGTAATACAAAGCGGCCAGGCTGAACCCAATGAAGGCCAACGTCTTTACAAGCATGAAGGTACTCGGTGTATGTGTGTGCAACTTTCTCAAGTAGTTTCTCATTCACTTCTGCAAAGAGATCCACTTTCTCCAGTTCAGAAAGCCAAGCTTTGGCTAAATCGCCACGCTGGCCTTTAAGTGCATCAAACTGAGTTTGCGACCACGTTGCAAAGTCCATGTCCAATAAAGGCAGGTCGAGCAACCACTCTCCTGGATAGTCGATAATATCAACATTTAAAATTGCGGTTTTACTCAACAGCTTTTTCGTAGTTTTATTTGGTTTGTACTTGAGCGCTAAGCGAATCTCACTCACATCACGTGTCGGTACTGGCCACTGAGGTGGAGTGGCATGAATTTGGCTCATCGCCTCATCGTAAGCAAAGCGTGGCACCATCATATTCGATTGAGGCTCACGCTTCGCCCCAATAAGGCGCTTATCTCTAGCCGCAGTCAAAAGAGGCAAATTGTCATGGGTTGCAGTATGAAGAAGCTGATTCACTAATGACGTGATGAATGCCGTCTTACCGGCACGAGAAAGTCCGGTGACAGCAATTCGAACATTAGAGTCCATACCTCTGTTGATAAAGTCATTAACTTCTTTCTTTATTCTCTTCATTACGCTTCTTTATCTTACTCCACTTTAAAACAACGTTGTCAGCGACTTCGAATTTCGATCTATGAATACTGTTCTATCCCGAATTCTATGAGTTTAACTTTATATACCTTAATAAAAGATGAACAAAACATCCGGCTTGATGCTGTATTAAAAAAAGAAAAGCCCCTGAGTGGTTCAGAGGCTTACTTAATCTACAGCATTAGTAACTCTATATGCGCTGATTACTATGTTAAACAGGAACCCGCTTTCTTTAAGCCTAGTCGTCTTCGATCAACTTATAGATAACAAATAGAGCGATTTCCAAAATCAACCACAACACACATGTGATGGTTACGTACTTTTCATCAAAGATGCTGATACCGTGAAGAATCAAGTCATAGCCAACAAAGCCACCTATCACTACAGCAAGAATAATTTGTAGAATCTGAATAAAACGAGGCATGCCGTCTCCTAATTATTGTTCGCATAACGTTTGATTGCTATGCCTAAAGGTTTATATCCTTAATTATATAGACAAAAAGTGCAGGTTTCGCTGCACTTTTGTCAATTGTTTGCTAGGTAAATCAGCACCTTGTCACATTCTCTCTACTGAGACGCAGCAAGATTGCCCTTTGCCTTATGCTTCCATCTCTTGAATTTTCACTTTCCAAGTGTCTGGACCGATTTGGTGCGCGTTAACACCATTTGAGTCGACAGCCACTGTTACTGGCATATCTTCAACTTCAAATTCGTAAATCGCTTCCATACCTAAATCTTCAAATGCGACAACGCGAGCTTTCTTGATCGCTTTCGCCACCAAGTACGCAGCGCCACCGACAGCCATTAGGTAAACCGCTTTGTGATTCTTGATAGATTCAACCGTTGCAGGGCCACGCTCAGCTTTACCGATCATGCCCATGATGCCTGTTTTTTCTAGCATCATATCGGTGAATTTATCCATACGCGTTGATGTTGTTGGGCCAGCAGGACCAACGACTTCATCACCAACTGCATCGACAGGGCCTACGTAGTAAATAAACTTACCGTTTAGATCTACGCCTTCAGGTAGACCTTCGCCATTATCTAGCATGCCTTGAATACGTTTATGCGCAGCATCACGACCAGTCAGAATTTTACCTGATAGAAGAACCGTTTCGCCTGTCTTCCACTCTTGTACTTCTTCTTTAGTAATTGTGTCTAAGTTTACGCGACGCGTATTTTCGCCCGCTTCCCAAGTAATGTCTGGCCAATCTTCTAGTTTAGGTGGTATTAGCTCTGCTGGGCCGCTACCATCAAGCGTGAAGTGTACGTGACGAGTCGCCGCACAGTTCGGGATCAAACAAACAGGCTTAGAAGCCGCGTGCGTTGGCGCAGTTTTGATTTTAACGTCGACAACAGTCGTCAAACCGCCAAGACCTTGCGCACCGATACCAAGTTTGTTCACGCGATTGAAGATATCCAAACGAAGCTCTTCTTCTGCGTTTTGTGGGCCACGGTCAATAAGCTCTTGAATATCGATGTGTTCCATTAGAGATTCTTTTGCCAATACCGCTGCTTTTTCAGCCGTACCGCCGATACCAATGCCAAGCATGCCAGGAGGACACCAGCCCGCCCCCATTGTTGGTAGCGTTTTTTCTACCCACTCAGCAATATCGTCAGATGGGTTTAGCATCACCATCTTAGTTTTGTTTTCGCTACCGCCGCCCTTCGCAGCGATCTGAATTTCAACTTTATCGCCCGGAACCATGTTGATATGTACGACGGCAGGCGTGTTGTCTTTGGTATTAATACGTTTACCAGCAGGGTCCATAAGTACTGACGCACGCAACGGGTTATCAGGGTTCGTGTACGCTTGTCGAACACCTTCATCTACCATCTGCTGAACCGTCATGTCGGTCGAATCCCATTGCACGCCCATACCGATGTTGACGAAACACGTCACAATACCAGTATCCTGACAAATTGGACGGTGACCTTCTGCGGACATTCGGGAGTTAATTAGGATCTGAGCAATCGCGTCTTTCGCGGCTTGACTCTCTTCGCGGTGATAGGCTTTTTCAAGAGCTTGAACAAAGTCTAGCGGGTGGTAGTAAGAAATATACTGTAGCGCATCAGCGACACTGCTGATCACATCCTGCTTGCGTATTACCGTCATTACATGCCTCGTTATAGTTATGCTTCCATTATTGGCTTGGCTTCAATCGTGTTTGTTAAGCTTATTGCTCTTTTGAGCTTCGTTTTTTATAAACAATTGTCGAACGGCTGATATCGACACACGAAATGCTGAAGTTGCCTACTTGTAAACCATCTCAAAACCCTATGAATAGAGGGAGTTTGGCTACACAGAGGAATATGATACTCTTGCTGCCCATGACATGCCATGCAGTGAACGATCTCTTTGTCACAAATTACACAAATGAACAACATGGACAATCAATTCATTGATTTTAAAGCGTTGGAATACGCACCAGAGTTTGCTCTTCACCTTTTTTCTCGCATTCAACACCTACCTTGGGCGATGTTGCTGCGTTCTGCATCAAAAACGCATATCGATAGCCGCTTCGATGTGTTGGTCGCCAACCCGATTGCAACGTTAGAAACCACTGCCGACAACACACAAGTTGAAACGCCATCGAATGCCTATTCAACTCAAGATGACCCATTCACGCTGCTTCATCAATTGCAAGAACAGTGGCTTCCTCACGTAGAGTTAAATAAAGAATTGGATTTGCCTTTTGTTGGTGGTGCGCTCGGTTACTTCAGTTACGATTTAGGTCGCCGCGTAGAAACGATGCCAGAAGTGGCAGAAAAAGATCTCAACACGCCGGATATGGCGGTAGGTCTGTATGAATGGGCCGTTGTTGTTGACCACAAGCTTAAAAAAGCATGCCTAGTTGGTCAGAATATCGAGCAAGCTTGGCAGTGGTTAAACGAGCAAAAAGCAGAACAAACCGTTGACTTCGCTTTGTCTGGTGCTTGGCAGTCAAACATGACGAAAGAGAGCTACGCTACTCGCTTTGACAAGGTGCAAGAATACTTGTTGAGCGGTGACTGTTATCAGATCAATTTGGCGCAGCGCTTTAACGCACCGTATCAAGGCAGCGAGTGGCAAGCGTATCTGAAATTGGAGTCCGCCAACCAAGCGCCATTCTCAGCGTTTATCCGTATGCCTGAGTCTTCGATTTTGAGTATCTCTCCAGAGCGCTTTTTAGAGCTCAAAGATCGCGTCATTGAAACAAAACCAATCAAAGGTACTCGCCCACGCAGCGAAGATCCAACGAAAGATAACGCTAATGCCCATGACTTGCAGACAGCGGAAAAAGATCAGGCAGAAAACCTGATGATTGTCGATTTGCTGCGTAATGATATTGGTCGAGTTGCATCACCGGGTAGCGTCCACGTGCCAAAGTTGTTCGATATTGAAAGCTTCCCTGCCGTGCATCATTTGGTGAGCACCATTCGTGCAAATTTGGATGAACAATACGCTCCTGCGGATTTGCTGCGAGCGTGTTTTCCAGGCGGTTCAATTACGGGCGCACCTAAAGTTCGCGCAATGCAGATCATTGAAGAACTGGAGCCGCATCGACGCAGCGCGTATTGCGGCAGTATTGGCTACATTTCACGCCATGGTCGTATGGACACCAGCATTACTATCCGAACTCTTGTAGCGGAACAAAACAAACTTTACGCTTGGGCTGGCGGCGGCGTCGTGGCAGATAGCGATTGCGCCTCTGAGTATCAAGAAACGTTGGACAAGCTTTCAAAGATTTTACCAGCGCTGCAATCGTAGATTTCAACCGCGGACAACGTCGCTTTAATGCTATTGACGAAAACAATCTAAAATGCCTCCAGAACGGATAATGCCGCTCGTTTAACAGCGAGTGGCATATTTCTGTATCTCATCACCCTGCACAGCGACGAAAGAGCGTGATACAGGTTCTTCTATTCAAGCACTTTGTGGTCAAATTTGTTTCATTACCCGCTCATCGTGCTGCTACTAGATTCTCAGTATCGCCAAGGCTCGCTAGAATAACCCAAAAAACATCGTTAAATGATCGACATTATCCAGCGTGGTGCGTTTTTTGTGTGCTTTATTTGCATGTACTTTAGCTTTTAGCCGTTGGCCAACAAAAATTCTTTTTTAAAAGGCAGCGTCTACTGCTCAAGCCACTTACACATAATCTGTTCAATATCGGTTGCGGTGTACGGCTTAGTGAGGATGTCGTCCATGCCTGAATCAATACACTTTTGACGCTCTTCGATGGTAGTGCCAGCGGTTAATGCAATAATAGGATGAGTAAAGCCACGCTCTCTCAGATACATCGTCGCCTCATAGCCATCCATTTCTGGCATTCGGCAGTCCATGAATATCAGTTCGTAGTCTTTACTTTTCACCGCTTCTAATGCTTCTTTGCCGTTGGCTTTTAAATCAGGTGTGATGTCGAGTTTTTTCAGCATTTGAGTAACAATGACTTGATTCATTCTGATGTCATCAACCACTAATATTGAGCGTCCTGCTAAATCGCTTCGCTCTATGGTGACCAATTCCCCCTCTGCTGTGCCTTGTGCTTGCCCTTCCTCAAGAGGAATAGCAACTTTAAAAGTTGTCCCTTTGCGCTCTTCACTTTCAAAGCTAATTTGACCTTGCATCAAATCCACAAGGTTTTTACAAATCGCGAGACCTAAACCTGAACCTTCAAAGCTGCGTTTCGCCGAGCGATCAACTTGGACAAATGGATCAAATAGTGACGGCTGTGCTTTTATTGGGATGCCAATACCAGTGTCTTCAACCTCAAAATAAGCCGTGCCGTTAAGCCATTCCACCCGTAACACGACGCCACCCAAGTGAGTAAACTTAATCGCGTTTCCCACCAAGTTAACCAAAATTTGTGTAATGCGCTCTAAGTCACCGACTAAAAATTCTGGAATCCCCAGCTTTTTGTCGATAGAGAAATGGATGCGTTTTTCAGCAGCCTTAGCTGCAAATACACCCATGATGGCTTTTTCAAGCTCCTCCCAGGCAAAAACTTTATGTATGATTTCCATCATACCGGCATTCATCTTACTGAAATCAAGAAGATCATTAATGATAACTCTCAATAAGTCCCCTGATTGAGTCAAATTGCTCAAGTATTGACGCTGCTCTTCTTCTAATTGGGTTCGACTCAATAACTCCGCACTACCCAATACGCCATTGAGAGGAGTTCGCAGCTCATGGTTAATCATGGCGACAAACTCCTTCGTCGCTTTTTCTGATTCCTCAGCCCGCTTTCTCAGCTCGACCTCTCGCTCTAAACTTAAGTGTCGACCAATAACACCATGAACTAAGTCAGACACGAGCTCCATCTGTTTGGAAATAAAAGACTGATCGATTTGATCTTGCAACACAGAGAAAATCAACTCCCCAACCGTTTCCCCATCAATGATAACTGGCAAATGCAAATTCTCTCCCTGCCAATTAGGAGAGGTTAAAATCTCGTTGTTATGACGAAGCTGTAAGTGACCAAAGTGATGACGACGTAATGAGCTCAGCTTTGCAGCGTCAAGAAACAAGTAAGCCGCAGAAATGATCGAGTTAGAAGTGAGCTGCTCAATAAAGCTCGCTATCATTGCTTCATCGAACGTGCTCGATAAAAAAGTACGACCGAACTTAATCAACGTGGCATCAATTTGCTCTTCAAACTCAAACTTACGAAGATCCTTTTTAGATTTCAGCTCTAGCTTTTTCAATGCAACACTGAGTTGCTGGTTGGATTCATATAACTCTAAGCTTTTCTGTTCCAACAGCTGCTCAGCTGCTTTTCTTGATGCAACTTCTCGTTTGAGTTTCCTTTCTAATGAGGAACTTCCCGTCATATCGTTCTTATTGAGCCTCTAACCAAAAACGTACTTTGCTGCCATCTTCTGACTGGTTTTGATGTTTGATATGAACTACCTCACCAAAATGTGCAGCACAGCCTTTTATCAATCCTAAGCATACGTGAGACATACATCTTGCGCTGTGGTAGTCAAATACCAATTGGGATTGGTTTTCACTAATGAAATCAAATTGCGGAGGGTTAGCATCAGGATAAAGCTTCTTAACTTCGACATGAATAAAGTCTTCAACATGGCGAACAAATTGAAACGTCGTTTCACACTGTTGTAAACTGGCGTGACTAGGAATGGAGCGAAGTAAATTCAAAAAGACGCACTCTCCAAACACCTCTTGTAGTTGCTCGGGCGGAACACCAGATACTTTACTGAGATTCACGATCAACTTAACTAAGTCTTTGTGATCGTAACTACCAACAGCGGTGTAAACACCTTCATCGTTAGAAAGATCGAGAACTTGGTCTAACACATCAAGACCGAATTTCTCTTCTACTAACTCCATGAACTCGGTGAAAATAATCCCTTTCATTGGCCAATACTTGCCCTATAGTGACGTCCTAAAATAAAGAATGGTGTATAACCTTATAAGTTTCAAATTAATATGTTCAAGCAGAGTGAGACACACAACACAAAGAGGGAAAGTGCTGGCGAGTGCTTTAATGCGAATGTTTTATTTGGTAACCAGTAACGATAACGCCATACGCTTTGCCGTCTTTGAGTATAATAAATAATGGTTAGGCACGATAAATAAGGACTCAGTTTGGTTATCGACAAAACTCATTTACTACAGAACTTTCAATTTCGGCTTCCAACGGGCTACCACAAAGAGTCCCTTGCACGACTGAAATGGATGAAAGAAAAGTCCCTGAGAGATGCGGCAGTCTTAATCGGTTTTGTGGAACGCGATGACGGGTTACAAGTCATTCTGACTAAGCGTGCAGCCCACTTACGCCATCATCCGGGACAAATCAGCTTTCCCGGTGGCAAATATGAGCAGGAAGATATTCAGCTCGTGAATACCGCTTTAAGGGAAACCAAAGAAGAAGTTGGGATAGAAGATGAGCATATTCATGTGTTTGGTCAACTGCCTACACTACCAACGATTAGTCAATTTAATGTGACACCTTTTTTGGCTTTTGTTTCTCCGGAATATAAAACGCATATTGACCCAAATGAAGTAGAGTCAGTTTTTGAGGTTCCTGCCAACCATATTCTGAACCCCAAAAAATTGTATAGCACCAAATTTGACCTAAAAAGAAGCAGTCATCGTGTATTTGCTATCCCATATAGACAGCATTTCATCTGGGGCATGACGGCACAAATTATCGAATCAATGCAAAAACATATTATTTCACATTAAACAGTTGTTGATATCGGTGCTTTTATAGGCGCGATCATTATGCGCATCAATATTAATAAAACGTTGCTTCATAAACATTCATTCACATTAGATTAATTTTCCATTTTCACCGCAAACGCTTGCGGTGAAATAAATTTATACAAACAGCCCTATTGATAAGTTTTTCTAATTTTACTCATTAGCAGAAATCACGAGTAGCACATCATTTTCGTGATAAAAAGCAGGTTTTTGACATATCATTCAATAAGCGTAAGCAATAAATGATTTAGATCTAATTTTCCTAGTGTAAAATCTTGCAAAATTACTCCCGACTTATTTCCTGTTCCCAAAATGAGTAACTAAAAAATGAATACAACTACTTCTGCGGTTTCTACCGCACAATCGTCTAGTAAGTTTTCTTACAAAGACTTTACCTGGTGTCTGTCCCTTTTTGGTACGGCAGTAGGTGCAGGTGTACTGTTCCTTCCTATTAAAGCAGGTGCAGGTGGCTTCTGGCCATTAGTAATCCTAGCCCTAATCGCAGCACCAATGACTTGGTTCGCACACAAATCTTTAGCTCGTTTCGTTCTTTCTGCGAAAAACCCTGAAGCGGACATCACCGACACAGTAGAAGAGCACTTTGGTAAGACTGGCGCAAACCTTATTACGTTCGCTTACTTCTTCGCTATCTACCCAATCGTACTTATCTACGGTGTTGGTATCACAAACACAGTTGACTCTTTCCTAGTTAACCAAATGGGCATGGAATCTATTCCTCGCTGGCTACTTTCTGGTGCACTTATTGCTGCAATGACAGCAGGCGTAGTATTCGGTAAAGAGCTTATGCTGAAAGCAACTTCAGCAATGGTTTACCCTCTCGTGTTCATCCTACTAGCACTGTCTGTATACCTAATTCCTGGTTGGAACACTTCAATGATGGAAGTGTCACCTGACTGGGGTGCAATGCCAGCTATCGTTTGGCTAGCAATCCCTGTTATTGTGTTCTCTTTCAACCACAGCCCAATCATTTCTCAGTTCTCTAAAGAGCAACGTCGTGTATATGGTGATGACGCAGTTAAGAAAACTGACGCTATCACTGGTGGCGCAGCAATGATGCTGATGGGCTTTGTTATGTTCTTCGTTTTCTCTGTTGTACTTTCTCTGTCTCCAGAGCAACTAGCAACGGCGCAAGAACAAAATATCTCTGTTCTCTCTTACCTAGCAAACGTGCATGAATCTCCACTGATCTCTTACATGGGTCCATTGGTTGCTTTCGCAGCGATCACCTCTAGCTACTTTGGCCACTTCTTAGGTGCGCACGAAGGTCTAGTTGGTCTAGTGAAATCTCGTTCAAAATCACCAGTAAGCAAGATCGAGAAGATGTCTCTAATCTTCATTGTAATCACAACTTGGATCGTTGCTATCGTTAACCCAAGCATCCTAGGTATGATTGAAACAATGGGTGCACCAATGATTGCGGCAATCCTATTCTTGATGCCAATCTTCGCAATGCAAAAAGTTCCTGCGATGGCTAAGTACAAAACTTCAGCACCTGTGCAAATTTTCACAGCAATCTGTGGTCTTGCTGCAATTAGTTCTGTAATCTACGGCGCTCTTTAATCATCTCTGCCCAGTGCAGTATGATTAATCCAAAAATATAACGATAAAATTAAGCCTCCCAACTCCCCTTGGGAGGCTTTCTTCTGAGGTAATCGATATGATTAGTGTTTTTGATATCTATAAAATCGGTGTTGGACCTTCAAGCTCACACACTGTAGGCCCAATGAAAGCGGGTAAAGAGTTTATTGATGATCTTCGTGCAATGGGAAAACTGCGCGACATCACTAAAATCACCGTTGACGTTTATGGATCACTATCACTGACAGGGAAAGGTCACCACACAGATATTGCTATCATCATGGGTCTTGCAGGCAACACTCCTGAGAAAGTTGATATCGATTCTATCCCGGGCTTTATCGCTCGTGTAGAAGAAACTGAACGCCTTCCTGTTGGCATGCACTGTCACACAGTATCGTTCCCACGTGAAGGTGGAATGAACTTCCACAAAACAAACCTAGAGCTACACGAAAACGGCATGCAGATCCACGCGTGGATCGAAGACGAAAAAGTGTACTCAAAGACTTACTACTCTATCGGCGGTGGTTTCATCGTTGATGAAGAAAATTTCGGTAAAGAAGCTGAGAACCCAGTAAAAGTACCTTACCCGTTTACAACGGCAGAGGAACTGGTTAACCAATGCCACGAAAGTGGATTGTCCATCAGCGCACTAACCATGAAGAATGAGCATGCGCTTCATTCAGATGAAGAAACTCGTACTTATTTCGCGAACATCTGGCGCACAATGCGCGAGTGTATGGATCGCGGTATGAATGAAGAAGGTATTTTGCCTGGTCCACTACGCGTGCCTCGTCGTGCAGCAGCACTTCGCCAGCAGCTACTTACTTCAGAAAAGACGACAAACGACCCAATGTCTGTTGTTGATTGGGTAAACATGTTTGCTTTCGCAGTAAACGAAGAGAACGCAGCAGGTGGCCGCGTTGTTACAGCACCAACTAACGGTGCGTGTGGCATCATCCCTGCGGTACTGGCTTACTACGATAAGTTCATCCAAACTGTGACTGAAAAAGATTACATCCGTTACTTTGCGGCTTCTGGCGCAATCGGTGGTCTTTACAAGCGCAACGCGTCTATCTCTGGTGCAGAGGTTGGCTGTCAGGGTGAAGTTGGCGTGGCATGTTCTATGGCAGCAGCAGGCCTTGCTGAGCTTATGGGTGGTAGCCCAGAGCAAGTATGTATGGCAGCAGAAATCGCGATGGAGCACAACTTAGGTCTAACGTGTGACCCAGTTGCAGGTCAGGTTCAGGTTCCATGTATCGAGCGTAACGGTATTGCGGCAGTAAAAGCAATCAACTCAACTCGCATGGCACTACGTCGCTCTTCAGCTCCAACTGTTTCTCTAGATAAGGTTATCGAAACCATGCTAGAAACAGGTAAAGACATGAACGCGAAATACCGCGAAACATCTCAAGGTGGTCTAGCAATCAAAGTGATTTGCTAATACGACTTTCTGAATACCAATCAAAACCCGAGTTTATGCTCGGGTTTTTTTATACCCCAAAAACCTAGGAGAATACGTTATCAGGACAAGTAAAAAAAAACCTAAAACGTTGAATATATCCAAATATTATGGATATCTCAGTAAAAAATCACATCTCTTCCCTAGCTTTATTGATAACGTAGCCAAAAATTAAACTTGGAGCACATCAACACATGATTAGGTTTGAAATTGGAAACCAAATCTGCGTTTGCTTGTCCGAAAACGAAATATCTCTAGAGCTCAATCAGTCACTCCACCACTCCATTCCTGTCAACCCAAATGAGTACGCCATTCTGTCAACTATCGCCACATACGGCAGTTTAAATACGCCGATTAGTCAGCGGTTAATAGAAAGCAAAATCACTCAACAATACAAAATGACACTGCCTGAAAATGGCTTTAAAAACGCGGTGGCCGCTCTAAGAAAGAAATTTCGCAAGCTCACGGAAGAACATTTAACCACTAACAAAAACATTATCGAAAACATTCACCGGACCGGATACTTCATTCCTTTTACTATGCAAAATAACCATCAGAATGGCATCGAACATCAACAGAAGATCAATCAATACACAACCAATAGTCTTCGCAAAGCGCTTCGTATTTGCCTGCGTAATAAAAAGATCTATTCAGAAGCAATGTGGGTTGTGTTGATCACTGCGATCATTTTCTTTGCTATCTGTTACTACGCGATAAACAGCATCGTTAAACATAATTATCTGGATAACGCCTTCGAAATTGCAGAGAACCTTTCCCGCAGGAGTTGCTTTGCTAATGAAAGCGAACTGAAGTCACTATTTGATAATGTGAAGTTGGTGGAGTCGAGCATGATGCTAGATCGTTTCAATATTCGATGCTTAGTCACTCCAGAAACCGTTGTCCCTGTCAGCAAAAAAGCGTTTGAAGAGTGGAGTAACAATAGCAATTACACTACCCAATCATTTGACTTAAATAACGCAACTGTTTTGGTTCGTGTTAAAAACATTAACTTATCCGACAATGTTGAAAATCATATTTCACGTTTTTTTCTTTCCGGTATGAAGCTATCAACGAATACCGGAACGTCGTTAGAGATTGGTAACACCAATGAACGCTTTTTCAATTATCACGTAAAGAATAGTGGCTATAAAGAGGTGTATTACATCTCTGGGCCGTTTCAAAGTATCATTCTACTGAGCTTACTTTTTCTCATTATACTGCGTCACCGCTCCCTACAAGCCTTTATGGCTTACTTGTGCGCAATTCGACAGTTCAAAATAAAACTGGAGCCGATTTATAACACTTCGGCACAAAAGATTGTGCACTACGAAGCTCTCTCCCGGTTTAAGGTAAAAAATACGCAACGGTTTATTGAAACACTGATCCGCAATGGATTGCTGCTAACTCATACCTTACTGGTGATTGATTCCATCTACACCAAACAAAAAGCGTTGCCCATCCCTATCAGCATTAACGTTTGTCCTTCTTTGCTGCGAGGGCGTAACTTTTCAATCCTATATAGAGAGCTATCTAATCGGGATTGCCGTTTGCTGACAATCGAAATCACAGAAAATGCATCGATGTACTATACCTCTGAGATTTATGACAATGTCGCGAAACTAAAAGCTCTGGATTGTAAAATCAGTATTGATGACTTTGGCACCGGCAATAATAATGTGGCGCTTATCAGCAAGCTGAATCCGGACTACCTCAAAATCGACCGAGAATTTGTTATTGGCCTAAAATCTGATGATAAAAAGATAGAAACCTTGCGTCAGTTAATTGCTATGGGCAATACGTATCGCTGCACGGTCATTGTTGAAGGCGTAGAAACGGCAGACAGTGCTCACTTACTCACAACATTGGGCGCCTATATTCACCAAGGTTATTATTACCCTCTTCATTGCTAGCTTTTCTTCACTCGGTTAGTTACTTAAAATAGATCTAATACTCTATAAAAACTCGTGGTGGCATAAAGGTATGCCGCCAATTTGTGATTGAGCGATGATTGCGATTAAACCCACCAAACTGAAAGATTTTTCAAGTTTGATGCAATTGGATGTGCAAGAAGAGCAAAAAGGATTTTTTACACCGTTTGAAATGGCTTATCAAAAACGTAGTAAGTCAGAGGCGTTCTTTACGATTTATTCTGATGATCTATTAGTAGGCTATCTTGTTATCGATAAAGGTTTCTCCCAACATGCGCCGTTTGCTAAACGATACGAACTGGAGCTTAAGTACTTGATGATTGATCAACGTTTCCAACGTCAAGGGGTTGGGAGTGAGGCATTGCGTAAACTGTTCCTTTATGCGTATACCATTAACCCTAAAAGCACCTCTCTTTGCGCCACTGTTCCACAAAGTCAGCAATACGCTATCAGTTTTTTTGATGCGTGCGGATTCATTAATACAGAGGAAACAACATTGGGTGATAATGAAAAAGAATGGATTCTACGACACCCATTAAGCTAACTGGTGAAGCATAATCAAAATTGGGCCATTCAGATACAACAAAGGCAAGCTTCTCGCTTGCCTTTGTTTAATGCTCAATAGAAAGTGACTTATTCGCCTTTGTAAATACAACCCGCTGTGCACGTTTCTTTGATTTCTACTTTACTTAGCAGTGGTAAGCTTGGCTTAAGCTGCTGCCAAATCCATTTTGCTAACACTTCGCTAGTCGGGTTCTCTAACCCTTCAATGTCGTTTAGGTAGTAATGGTCTAAGCGATTGTAAATTGGTTTAAACGCAGCTTTGATCTCTGCAAAATCCACTACCCAACCTGTATGTGGATCAACTTCACCTTCTACATAAAGACGAACAAGGAAAGAGTGTCCGTGCAAACGACCACACTTGTGACCTTCTGGTACGTGTGGCAAATGGTGTGCTGCTTCGAACATAAACTCTTTGTATAATTCTGTTTTCATCTTGATTCTCAGGCTTTAAAAAGACAGGCAATACTAAGGAATTCGCTGCCAAGAGACAAGCGTTACCCCATACAAGCGTAGCAAAAACTTCCGCTAGTTCCCGGCCTCTTTGCTATCACTCACACCAAAGCGCCGTATTTCTGTCACGCGCCAAACATTTGATTACACAGCACTCACATCACAATTACATATCCCCAACATGTGTGGGGTCACAATCATTCATTTCGTTGTTCGCAGTGCGCATTTGTGCACATTAATATTGTGCAGTTCGTTCCAATTACACTTATAAATTTATGCGCTCAACTATCACTTTTAAGCTCTTACTGGCGTTAATTGCTGTCTTCAGCTGCGTTCTAGCTGCCTCTACGGCTTACCAATACCATCAACAAAAAACCTTAATCAATGATGTTCTTAGTGAACAACTCCATGATAAGGCTAGTAATTATTTCGATAGCCTAAATATGATGATGCTTACGGGCACCATGTCGCAAAAAGAGACCTTACGTCAAAAAGCCCTGGCCCAAGAAGGCATTGAAGCAGTTCGCGTGTTGCGAGCTGATACTGTGACCAAACTTTACGGACCTGGGCAACAAAACCAGCAGCCTGTCGATGATATTGATCAACGAGCGTTGAATGGTGAACTGGTGATTGAACCAATCTCAGCCGATTGGGGCAAAGGGTTAGTAGTCGCGCTACCAATGAAATCGAGCGAAAATTACCGTGGCACCAACTGCGTTTCTTGCCACGTTGCACCAGCAGGAGAAGTGTTGGGCGCGATTCGCTTGGAATACAACATGAATCATGTCAATTCAATGATCAGTAAACAGGCAATGTTTGCGATGGGAATAATGGCCGTAATCGCATTTGTGGGCTTCATCATAACGATGAGTTTGATTCAGAAAATCATTGTACGACCAATTCAAAGAACGTCGAAATTCATGTCGAATGTGAGCCATAGCAAAGATCTATCTCAACGACTTATGCATCACCAACAGGATGAAGTGGGCCAACTTTCTACTGCCATCAATTCATTCATGGATACGGTCTCCGAAAGCTTAGAACGTGTGCAAGACACCTCTCACTCACTTGCCGACTCCGCGAGTAAACTAACTGCTGTCGCGCAGTCCACAGATAAAGCTGCCAATAACCAACAGCTAGAGACCAGCGAAGTACAAAGCAATATCACCGATATGCTGCAGCAACAAACTGCGGTTGAGGACTCGACTAACAACGCTACTGTTTTGGTCAATCACACCGTTGATGTCGCCACTCATAGTGCAAGCCAAGCACACAATGTAAGTGAAGACATCAAACAACTAGTAAGTAACATTGATACCGTACGGGAAAAAATCAGCTCTCTAAATCAAAGAACCGAAGAAGTGTCGTCCATTCTTGTGGTTATTAAGGGTATTGCAGAACAAACCAATCTGCTCGCGTTGAATGCTGCTATTGAAGCCGCCCGAGCCGGAGAGCAAGGGCGCGGTTTTGCGGTCGTCGCGGAAGAAGTGCGTAACCTGGCTTCTAGGACGGCTGAGGCCACTGGTAATATTGAACATATCATTTCTCAATTCCAGCAAGGAAGTGAAGAGTCATTAACTTCTGTTGATACCGTCTGCCAGTTTGCTCATCAACGCTCTGTCGATGTCGAGGCACTATCAGCCACAATGCATAACGTTGTTGACGAAATGCGCCAAGTGCTCAGACATGCAGAAGATATCCAAAACCAGACGCAAACCACATCTGATGTAAGTCAGCATATTCAATCTAAAATAGATGTGATCACACTGCATGCTAACGACACATCGCAATCAGCATCGCACACGCGTGATATTAGTGTTGATTTAGAGCATCTATCCGAACGTTTAGAGCAATTACTAAACCAATTCACACTTTCAGAGCACAAAAGAGTGAATAAATAGAGAGATTCTCCCCATCAAAACGAATATAAAGGTTGATGCGAGCGAATTGACAGGTAATATGTCTCGTTGAATCTGTAAAATGCTACCCAACTCAGCGCTTAGCTTGTTTTTTGAACAAAAATGTTATTAGACAAGTACTTTAAGTAAGCGTTGAGTTGAATTTTTACCTCAATGGAGAATATTGAAAACATGACTTACGCGCCTGTATCAGACGTATTGAAAGGTCAGCTAGCAGTAGACAGCGAAGTGACTGTTCGTGGCTGGATCCGTTCACGTCGTGATTCCAAAGCTGGAATCTCTTTCCTTGCCATATATGACGGCTCTTGTTTCGACCCGATTCAGGCCGTGGTCCCAAATAATCTTAATAATTACGAAGACGAAGTATTAAAGCTAACGACTGGCTGCTCTGTTGAAGTAACTGGTAAGATTGTTGAATCTCCTGCAAAGGGTCAAGACTTCGAACTTGCTGCCACTGACGTTAAAGTGGTTGGTTGGGTTGAAGATGCTGAAACTTACCCAATGGCAAAAACTCGTCACTCAATCGAGTACCTACGTGAAGTTGCGCACCTACGTCCGCGCACAAACGTAATCGGTGCAGTAGCACGTGTACGTAACTGCCTATCTCAAGCAATCCACCGCTTCTACCACGAGCAAGGTTACTTCTGGGTATCTGCGCCGTTGATCACGGCTTCAGATGCTGAAGGCGCTGGTGAAATGTTCCGCGTATCTACGCTAGACATGGAAAACCTTCCTCGCACTGACGCTGGTAAAGTGGACTACAACGAAGACTTCTTCGGTAAAGAGACGTTCCTAACCGTATCTGGTCAGCTAAACGCAGAAGCTTACGCTTGTGCGCTAAGCAAAGTTTACACTTTCGGCCCTACTTTCCGAGCTGAAAACTCAAACACAAGCCGCCACCTAGCAGAATTCTGGATGGTTGAGCCTGAAGTTGCGTTCGCAGAACTGGATGATGTAGCGAAACTGGCTGAAGACATGCTCAAGTACGTGTTTAAAGCGGTGCTTGCAGAGTGTCGTGATGACCTTGAGTTCTTCGCTCAACGCATCGACAAAGAAGCAATCACTCGTCTAGAGCAGTTCGTTTCTTCTGACTTCGCACAGGTTGACTACACTGACGCAATCCAGATTCTTCTTGATTCAGGCCGTGAGTTCGAATTCCCAGTTGAATGGGGTATCGATATGTCTTCTGAGCACGAGCGTTTCCTTGCTGAAGAACACTTCAAAGCACCTGTAATCGTTAAGAACTACCCGAAAGATATTAAAGCATTCTACATGCGTGCTAACGATGACGGTAAAACAGTTGCAGCGATGGACGTTCTTGCACCGGGCATCGGCGAAATCATCGGTGGTTCTCAGCGTGAAGAGCGCCTAGACATTCTAGATGCACGTATGCGTGAAGTGGGTATCGATCCTGAACATATGAGCTGGTACCGCGACCTACGTAAATACGGTACAGTGCCACACGCAGGCTTCGGTCTAGGCTTCGAGCGCCTAGTATCTTACGTAACTGGTATGGGCAACGTTCGTGACGTGATCCCATTCCCACGTACTCCTCGCTCTGCGAACTTCTAATCACTTTTTAGTGATATTGAATTAAAAAGACCTCCCATGTGGAGGTCTTTTATTTTGTACGATTGATTTTCTAGCAACCGGTGTATGCACTCTAGTTGTTATCTTCGTCGTCATCCTCATCTGCTCGCGCTGCGTATTTTACTCCAACCACACACAAGCCAAACATCACAAATGGGATAACGGCAGCAGTGTATTCCGTCCAAACCATATGAGAAAAAGATTTCGCCAATATCAAATGTGCAAACACCAACAAAAATGCGCTAAAAATAGCAACACCCATCAACCTAAGTTCATGCTTTACCAACTGCTTTTTCATTACGGCTCCTAACCTAAATGGTTGTCTGCCCATGATTGAAACACAGCTTCGGTATCGTCCACTGATACAGTTTGAGCAAAAAACAGGTAAACAGTTGGCTAATGAAGTAATTCTCCGACCGTCTTCACGGCTTGTTCTAATTCATCATTTACAGGTAACGATGTATTAAGCCTCAGGTAGTTCTCATAATTTGGAGCGACAGAAAACAACTGACCAAATGCTACAGTGATGTTCGCTTCCAATAACTTTTGATAAATCGCTTTTCCGCACTTTGTTTTCGGCAGTTCTATCCAAAGAAAATAGCCGCCTTCCGGTTGCGTGTAACGAATCGATTGGGGAAAGTACTTATCAACCAGTTCAATAAACGCCAATTGCCGCTGCTCAAGATTCTTTCGCAGTTTTCTAAGATGGCTATCATAACTATCGTTTTGCAAGTAATGCGCGATACCCTGCTGGATTGGTGCACTGCCTGACAACGTCGAGATAAGTTGCAGCTTTTGAAGTTGCTCATTGAAGCGTTTGTTTACCACCCAGCCCAGCCTATAGCCAGGACAAAGGCTTTTTGAAAATGATCCACAATGCAACACGCGCTCTTGTGTATCAAAAGCTTTAAGTGAGCTTGGCTTTTTTTCAGAAAAATAAAGCTCTGAATACGCATCATCTTCGATCAAGTACACATCGTATTTATCAGCCAGTTCGACGATACGTTGCTTCTGCCCGTCACTTAATAAGGTTCCTGTTGGATTGTGAAAGTTAGTCATTAACCAACATGCGCGAACATCATTGTCGGCAAAAGTCGCTTCAATTTGATCCACTGAATGTCCAGTTAACGGATCCACCGTTATTTCTATCGCCTTTAGACCTAAACGTTCAATCGCTTGAAGTGCGCCATAAAACGTCGGTGATTCAACTACAACAGTATCTCCAGGCTGGGTCACGGCCTGAAGGCTTAAATTCAACGCTTCTAATGCGCCAGAAGTAACGACAATATCATCATGGGTAAACACCATACCTTGTTGGATGTACCGTTGAGCAATCAAACGGCGTAGAGACTCACAGCCCGGCGGCAAGTTATCCAATAACGTCTCTACCCCCATCTTCCTGCCTGAGCTGGCTAGGTTGCGGTTTAGCGCTTCTAATGGGAACAATGCTGGGTCTGGAAACGCGGAGCCAAACTTCACCGCATTCGATGAGGCCTGATTTTTGAGGTAGTCGTAAAGTTCATCGTTGATGCTGGAGCGATAAACGGAAGTGGCTGGAGAACTCGGTTCGAAGCGGTCCAACTCCGCAGTCACAAAGTATCCAGACTGAGGTTTCGCTGCGACCCAACCTTGTGCTTCGAGCAGCTGATAAGCTTGTAATACCGTACCTGCGCTGACAGAATGGTTTCGGCTTGTTACACGCACTGATGGCAGCTTTTCCCCTGCTCTCCAAGTATTTTGCTGAATCTGCGTTTTGAACAGCTCAGCCAGTTGACGGTATCGGTTCATGTTTCCCTCATTTCACTTACAGCCGCACCATAGCATACTTCGCGCCAGCATTCTGATATGGGAGTATTCAATTTAGCAACGTAATTTATCAAGCTTATAATAGATATTTCAGCCACGAAGTGAGCGTTTATATCCCATACTTTGACCGTTACACACATATTGCCTCACATCTTTGCAATACCTAAAAGCAAGGTTTTACGTTGGACTGAGTGCGTTAAACTCACTTCGAGCTACGGTCTTTAAATCAGGAGGAAGCGATGAAAGTTTTTACAATGGACGATCTCTCGTATCGCGGAAAACATAAAGGTGTACATAGTTGGGACCATCCTGGCAGTACCACCCCTTATTATTGGCATCCTGATTGGCTGCATATCGCTGAAGATGCTTTGGGTGAACACAAAAAGGCTGACCTTGAAGTCCCTGATGGAGAAACAGCGACAGAAGAGCATGCAAAAGCGGCGATTCTCAAACACTTGAATGACAAGTAGTTTAGGCTCTATCACCGTTCAAGAATAGCATTAGGTAGGCGAATCCATCGTTGTATGCTTTAAACACAAATAAAGCTAAAACCTGCTAAATAGTAAATTCTTCTGAATGAGAAGTACGCACCTTCTATAGCGTTCAAAGGGCAAAATAAGTCGATTGTTATCACATTAATTTTCATTACATCTGTTACATTTAAATAGTAATGGTGATGCACACCTCAACTCATGGATTATGAGAGAAAACAATAATGGCGAAATACAACGAAGAAGATATTAAATACAAAGGTGAATCCAACGGCGTACATTCTTGGAGCTCTCCTTCCGGCCAACCTTATTACTGGCATCCAGATTGGTTACACGTTGCAGAAGATGCGACGGGTACGCATCCGAAGCAAAAACTTGAAGTTGAAAAGACAGAAGTACCAACCGAAAAGCACGCGTTAAAAGCGATCTTAAAGCATATGAATGACTGGGCGACTGAAAAGCTTTCTTCTAACCCTGACATCGAAACCAATGCGGTTGAGTCGGAAATCAATCTGAAGAAATAACCCCAACCGATATCCATACTTCTAACAGTAAACGCTCCACCTTTGGTGGGGCGTTTTTGTCTCAACAAATCCTCACTAGACAACTATAAACGCGTTAACGCAAAGCACTGAATTGAAACGATTGGGATGTGTGCAAAACTTCTCCAACCATGGCATAAATGCCCTTCAAACTCTGTGCCTACCAAACGTTTTCATGGCAAAAACTTTAGTTATGTTAGAATTCTGTTTCAAATCGCAACTTTTTTAGGTTTTCTTTTCAGTAACGGTTGTAACCAATATTGCTGAAAGGTATAAATGTTAGCACACCCCTTCGATTAACATGGATGAAGATTATGTTTGAAAAAGTAGTTGCCGCTCCGGCTGACCCTATTCTTGGCCTTACTGAAGAGTTTAAAAAAGATGCTCGCGCAGACAAAATTAACCTTGGCGTAGGTATTTACAAAAACGAGCAAGGCGAAACTCCCGTTCTTGCGACAGTAAAGAAAGCTGAAGCAGCACTTGTTGAAACTGAAAAAACCAAATCTTACCTAACCATCGAAGGCACAGCAGAGTACGGCATTGCAGTGCAAAAACTGCTTTTCGGCTCTGATGCAGAAATTGTAAACGAAAAACGCGCTAAAACAGCGCAAGCTCCGGGTGGTACTGGTGCACTACGTGTTGCCGGCGAGTTCATTAAACGTCAACTAGGCGATGTAAAGATCTGGATCAGCAACCCAACTTGGGCGAACCACAACGGCGTATTTACTGCTGCTGGTATCGAAACGGCACAATACAGCTACTACAATGCTGAAACAAAAGACAAAGACTTCGATGCGATGCTAAATGATCTGCAATCTGCGTCTGAAGGCGACATCGTGCTTCTACACGGCTGCTGTCACAACCCTACAGGGATCGATCCTACGGCTGAAGAATGGGAAACATTGGCGAAACTTATCGCAGAGAAGAAATTGCTTCCTCTGTTCGACTTCGCCTACCAAGGCTTTGCTAAAGGTGTGGAAGAAGATGCTGCAGGTCTTCGTACTTTTGCTAAATACAACAAAGAAATCCTAGTCGCGAGCTCTTTCTCGAAAAACTTTGGCCTATACAATGAACGCGTAGGTGCCTTCACGTTAGTAGCAGAGTCAGAAGAAGTCGCAACAACCGCATTTTCTCAAGTTAAAGCCATTATTCGCTCTATCTACTCTAACCCACCTGCACACGGCAGCGCTGTCGTGACTCACATTCTTGGCAACGCCGAAATGCGTGCGGAATGGGAAGCTGAAGTAGCAGAAATGCGTGACCGCATTCAAGAAATGCGTGAACTATTTGTAGCGACACTAAAAGCAGAGGGTGTGGACGCAGACTTTAGTTTCATCGAACGTCAAAATGGTATGTTCTCTTTCTCTGGTCTTTCTAAAGAGCAAGTTAACCGCCTTAAAGAAGAGTTCGGTATTTACATTGTCGGTTCTGGCCGAATCAGTGTTGCTGGTATGACGAAGTCAAATATGGGCCCTCTGTGTAAAGGCATTGCAGCGGTTTTATAATCGACTGTCGCATACTTCATTAAAAGGAAAGGTCAGCATAAGCTGACCTTTTTTGTTTTAACTTAACGCCAAAAACGAACCCGTCCGATCTAGTAGACAAACTTCAAACTCAGCCCAACTTCATTGACGTAATCTGAGCTTTCACCGCTGTAATCAGTATCTCTAAACTGATAAAAAAGACCAGTGCCGATGACTTTATGCCATTGGTAGTTAAGACCGATCTTAAAATTGTTCTCATCAACGATATCACTACTGTTCAACTCCACTTCAGCTGTCGCAATAAGCTTTTCACTGAGCAAGTAATTCACCCCAACAGTTACAGCTTGAATCAATTCGCTATCGGAAGACAACGTATTATCCGTTTTGTCGTCCGTCGCTTTCGCTTTGATTGCGCCTATTCCATATAGCCCGTAGATATCGAATTGCTCTGTAACTCCATAACGGTAACCACCACCAAACAAAAGGCGGTCAATGCGAAGAGTAAAATCATCCGGATGGAAAAACTGCGCTGAGTAATCAACATTAAACAACCAGTTCTCAGTAAACAAATAGTTACCACCGAGTCCAACTGTGGTCGCATTAGAGTTATCTAACCATTCTTCGTTTGTCGTTCCGGCACCAACATCCAAATGAATGTGTTCGTACCCAAATTTTTCTGCTTGGTCCATGACCGCTGCGCTTGATATCGCCGGCAAAGCAGCTAAAGAAACAAGCAATAAATTTCTCACCATTCGACTTCCTTTCATGAGAATTATCTAAACACTGTATTCCATCGCCTGAGCTACTTGGCTCAAAAAGAATAGCGTAATCTAAAGACGTGATAACGATCTGAAACAGCCAAAGAGCTAATCATTCATCACGAAGAAAACATATCGACGACGTCTTTTTCAATTGAGGTGATCATATAGTAGTAAAAATGAAGCTCCCTTATCGTGCGATATGTCAGAATCTTATGACTGAGCACGAAAATCGCGGTTCAGATAAGACTCTGTTTTAAAACTAAGTTAAGATTACTTTATTATTTGCGAACTAAAAGGCGCCTTCGATGGATGCAGAACTTCTCGAGATTTACAACTTTCTCGCCAAGTATCCCCCGTTCAATGAACTCCCTGAAGAAACACTAAACAAGGTGACAGAGAGTGTCGAAATCTCGTACTACCGAGAAGATACCCCCATCATCCATTTTGGAGACTATATCCAAGATTTATACGTGGTGCGAAGCGGTGTTGTTGAAGTTTATCGACGCAAAGGTGAGCTGTATAACCGCCTTGACGAAGGTGACCTATTTGGCCAGATGGGCATGCTCACCAATAACAAAGTCCGCTTTCCGGTAAAAGCCATTGAGGATACCCTGCTCTACTGTATTCCTGGTGACATTTTCCAAGAAATTTACGATAACTTTGATTCCTTTGCGGATTTTGTTGAAGTTGAAAATAGCGCTCGTTTACGCCAAGCCATTTCAGAAAACAAAGACGCCAATGACCTGACGACGTCAAAAGTGAAAACCTTGCTGACTGGCGATGCTCATACGATTGATCGTGGTCAGACAATCCAGCAAGCCGCGCAGCAAATGGCGAATGACAACGTATCGGCTTTACTTATCGTCGACCCAGATTTCGTTCGTGACGAAGACGATCCACAGTCCCCAGTACTTGGTATCATTACTGACCGTGACTTGTGTACCCGTGTGTTAGCTGAAGGTTTGTCCCCACAGGACGATGTGTCTAGTGTGATGACCACGGAGGTCATGTCTCTTGACCACAACGCTTACATCTATGAAGCAATGTTAACGATGCTGCGTTACAACGTACATCACCTACCAGTGGTAAAAAACCAATTACCAATCGGTATTATCGAAACAACCGACATTGTTCGTTATGAATCTCAGAATTCGTTGTTGTTGGTGAGTAGTATTTTCCAACAACAGACTATCGAAGATTTAGCAGTTGTTGCCGAAGAAGTGAAAAGCAGCTTCGTGCGTTTGGTCAATGAAGATGCCAACTCTCACATGGTGGGTAGCGCGATGTCGGTCATTGGCCGAAGCTTCAAACAGCGTCTGCTAGAAATGGCAGAAGAAGAGCTTGGCCCACCGCCAATTCCTTATTGTTTCCTTGCACTTGGCTCAATGGGGCGAGATGAGCAACTGTTGGTAACTGACCAAGATAACGCCATCATTCTAGATGAGACTTATCAAGAAGAGAAACATGGTAAATACTTCGAAGCCCTAGCAAAATACGTCAGCGATGGGTTAGATGCCTGTGGCTACAAATATTGCACAGGCGATATTATGGCAACCAACCCACTATGGCGCATGACTCGTTCAGAGTGGGAAGAGTGTTTTGCTGACTGGATTGATAACCCGAACCCGAAAGCACTACTCAACGCCTCCATCTTTTTCGACTTGGATGGCGTCTATGGCCGCTTAAAATGGGCAGAACAGTTAACCAGCTTTATTGTTCGTCGCGCTCGAAAGAACAACCGCTTCTTAGCGTGTTTGGCTCGTAACGCACTAAACAGAACACCACCTCTGGGCTTCTTTAAAGACTTCGTGATGGAAAAAGATGGCAGACACAACAACTCCATCAACCTCAAACGTCGCGGTACTGCTCCTCTGGTCGACTTAATTCGCGTTCACTCTCTGGCGGTTGGTTCACGTGCACAGAACTCGTTTGAGCGTCTTGACGACATTATTGATGCTGGCATTTTGCCAAAAGGTCGAGCACAAGACTTAAAAGACGCGTTAGAATTTATTTCCATGGTACGTATTCGTCACCAAGCGACGGATGTGGAACTAGGCATTGAGCCTGATAACAATATCGAACCGGAAAACCTCTCTGAGTTTGAACGTCGCAACCTAAAGGATGCATTCCAGATCCTAAGCAATGGTCAAAATTTCCTTAAGTTCCGCTACCAAGCGAACAAGAGCTTTAAGTGAGGTTTAGCATGATTAAAAAGCTCTTTCAGAAGCCAACCATTCAGTGGCCAACGAAGTTTGAACAAAAGCTGGAGATGGCGAAGGATGAGAATTTAATTGCGTTTTATAGCAACAAGCCGCCTGCTCCAGAAACACCGTTATCTGAGGTGGAGTTCGTGGCGTTAGATTTCGAAACGACGGGTTTGAATCCTGAAAAACATGACATCATTACTATTGGTTTGGTGCCGTTTAACCTGAAGCGAATTTTCCTACGTAACTCGCGTCATTGGAAGGTACGTCCACAGCGTGCACTCGATGAAGATTCAGTCATTATACACGGTATTACTCACAGCGAATTGATCGATGCACCTGACTTAGGCGATATCTTAAGCGAGCTGCTACCATGCTTAAGCGGGAAAATCATTGTTGTTCATTACCGTCGTATCGAGAGAGAGTTTCTGGATAAAGCGCTCAAAAGCCGTTTAGGGGAAGGTATTGAGTTTCCTGTTTTAGATACGCTGCACCTTGAAGAAACGATTCAACAGAAACGTTCAGGCTCTCTCTGGGAGCGTTTAAAAGGGAAAAAACCAGAATCGGTTCGGCTAGCGCAATCTCGACGCCGTTATGGGCTGCCAGACTATACGCCTCACCATGCATTAACCGATGCAATTGCTACCGCAGAGCTACTGCAAGCGCAAATCGCCCATCATTACAGTGAAGAGCAACCCATCAGTGAGTTCTGGCTGTAATATACTTCACGCTTAATAGCGATCAAAAAAGGAGCCAGATGGCTCCTTTTTTTTGCTTAGCTTGAGACAAGATTACAGCTTAAAGCGTTGAATCTCTTGTTCAAGTTCGTGTGATAGCTCAGACAGGTGAGCAGCTTGTTCTGCTGCTTGATGAGCTTCGACTGACAACTCGTTAGACACGTCACGAATACCTTCAGTGTTACGAGTGATCTCAGTGGTTACCGATGCTTGCTCTTCTGCTGCTGAAGCAATCTGCGTTGCCATATCACTGATACGCTCAACAGCAGTGTGGATTTGCGTCAAGCTCGCTGCAGCCGCATTGGCATCATCAACACTGGTATCAGCTAGACGACGACTGTCACCCATAATACCGACCGCTTTGGCTGTTGTGCCTTGTAGCATCTCGATAGTTTCTTGAATCTCTTGCGTTGAAGCATGAGTACGTTGGCTCAATACGCGGACTTCATCTGCAACCACAGCAAAACCACGGCCTTGCTCACCTGCACGTGCCGCTTCGATCGCCGCGTTAAGTGCAAGTAGGTTCGTTTGCTCTGCAATGCCTTGAATCGTTGATAGAATCGTATTGATGCTATTTCCGTGTGCTTCTAGCTCTTGAATCACATCAGTAGCAACTTGAACTTCTTGCGCTAAGTTCTGAATAGAGCCTTGCGTTTGAGTTACTTGGCTTGAACCGTGTGAACAAGCTTGAACCGCTTCTTCTGAGTTACTTGCCGTACTATCAGCATTACCTGCAATTTCTTGTGTCGCTGCTGCCATTTCGTTCACAGCCGTCGCCACCATGTTGATTTCATCTTGCTGGTAAGAGATACGCTGACTACGCTCCTCAGCTTGCTGTGCTGTCGTGCGTGCTTGCTCTGAAAGCGCAGAAGATACGTGGCTAAGCTTAGTAACCATTGTGTGCATGTTGCCAACAAAACGGTTGAAGTTTTCCGCCAGTTTACCTACTTCATCATCACTGCGTGGTTCTAGGCGTTGCGTTAAGTCACCTTCGCCAGATGCAATTTCTTCCAGTGCATTTGATACGCGGTTCAAGTCACGGAACAAGAAACCAACTAGCCAAGAAACTGCAAGAATAACCACAATCGTGATCGCCACAGCAGTGAACAATAGATCTCGTAGCAATACCGCATGACCTGCTTCTTCTGTTGCGCGATCCATTTCAATCGCAAACATCCAATGCGTACCAGGAACTTTATTGAAGTAGTAAAGCTTCTCTTTTCCTTTGATTACCGTATCTTCGATACGACCTTCATCGGCGGCGCGCTCAATTGCCTCTTCTGAAAAATCTTTTAGAACACTGGTGATAGGCTTAAGCGTCAAGCTTTTATCTGGATGCGCTAAGAAGGTGCCTTCATTCATGTCGATTAGCATCGCATGCGCGTTTTCACCTGCATCTAAGTTAATCACATCGCTGATAAGCTGATCGATCAGTACGTCCGCACCAACAACACCAACAAACTGACCATTTTTCATTACTGGCTCAGCAATGGTCACAAGTAGTGCATTCGTGATTGCGTCTTGATATGCGGCTGTGATGATTTGCTTACCCGCGGCATCAGCATCCTTGTACCAAGGACGTGTGCGAGGGTCATAATCAGCACGGTTACGCTCCGGATGAGAGCGGTACATATCACCGTTTGGTGTACCAAGGAAGATGTCATCGAAGCCACCAGCCTTGCGAGCTTGTTGTAGGAAAGGAACAACGTCTTGCTCGGTCGAGTAGTCGTTGAACGCAGTGGCAATATCTTTACGGATATTGACCCAATCAGAAATTCCCTCTGACGCAGTAGTACTAAGACTTTGCGCACGTGAATAGACACCTGAACGAGTCTGATCAAATAATTGACCAGCCGACAACCAAGTAAGTGCTGTTGCCATCACAACAACAGCAGAAAGGCTTGCGCCTATAAGCTTTTGTTTTAATGATAATTTCATATTTATAGTTTTTTGAGTTGGGAGAACAGTTAAGGTGCATGAATATTACACACTTTTTTACGACTATTCACTAATTTTTAAAAAACAAAATAGCACATTAACTCTTTGTAAAATATGAACTTTCATGTGTCATTTTTTTGTCTCGAGCGTCATAAAAACCGCACAAAAAAAGCCAGCAAATTGCTGGCCTTTTGATTAATTGTTAGTCAAACGGTTTTATAAAATGCCGAATTACTGACGCTCAGTTCGCATACCCATCAATAAGCTCACACACATTGCAAGCAGAATGAAGGTAAATGGCAGTGCTGTAGAAATGGCACCAGCCTGAAGAGCTTGAACCGCCTCGGAGCCACCAATCCATAGCAGAGCAACCGCAATTGCACCTTCCATGAATGCCCAGAAGACACGTTGAAGTACAGGTGCATCGACTTTACCACCTGCCGTGATACTGTCGATAACAAGTGAACCAGAGTCAGAAGACGTAATGAAGAACACAAGTACCAGCACAACAGCGATGATAGAAAGCATGCTACCAAATGGAAGAACATCAAACATTTGGAACATAGCAAGTGATACGTCAGTCAAGCCATTTGTGCCCAGCTCACCTACTTTATCAACAACTTGCTCGATCGCCAGGCCACCAAATACAGACATCCAAACAACGGTAACCGCCGTTGGAACCAGCAGAACTGCTGTGATGAACTCGCGAACGGTACGGCCACGAGAAACACGCGCGATGAACATGCCTACGAATGGCGACCATGAAATCCACCAAGCCCAGTAGAACACTGTCCAGCCTTGGAACCAAGCTTCGTCCGTACGACCAAACGGGTTACTTAGTGGGATGATATTCTCTACATATGCCATAAGTGTGGTTGGAATCGAACCTAGGCTCGCCGCCCAACCGATAAGACCAACAAGGAGAAGTAGCAAGAACGCCACAACCATGTTGATGTTACTAATGACTTTAACACCACCATCGATGCCGCGTACGACTGAAACAACAGCAAGTAAAGTCACCACGGTAATAACGACGATTTGCAGACCTAGGCCTGGCTCAACACCAAATACGTGATGAATACCACTTGCTGCTTGCTGCGCACCTAGACCTAGGGATGTAGCAAGACCAAATAAAGTCGCAAGCACAGCCAGAATGTCCACAATGTGGCCAGCCCAACCCCATGCACGATCACCCAGAAGTGGGTAGAAGATCGAACGCATAGATAGCGGTAAACCTTTGTTGTAGGCAAAGAATGCTAAAGAAAGTGCTACAACACCGTAAATTGCCCATGGGTGAAGGCCCCAGTGGAACATCGTTGCACCCAGTGCCAATCTCGCGGCTTCTGGTGTATTTGCCTCAACACCAAGTGGCGTTTCATACCAACCGGTGAAGTAAGCGACAGGTTCTGCAACACTCCAGAACATTAAACCGATACCCATACCAGCTGCAAATAGCATTGCAAGCCATGACATAAACGAGTAATCGGCAACAGCGTCTTTACCACCTAGTCGGATCTTACCCATTGGTGAGACGATAAGCGCCAAACAGAAAATAACGAAAATGTTACCTGCAATAATGAACAACCAATCGAATGAACCAATAATTTTCCACTTCAGCCCATCAAGTGCCGTCTTTGCGGTATGTGCATCTAGAACTAATGCAGCGACAAGAAACAGCGCAATTAAACCTGCACTAATACCAAAAACTGGGTTATGAACATCAAAACCCCATTTTTGAACGTTGTCCTGACCTACCGTATAGTCGGTACTATCGATACTGTACTTATCTATACCCTTTGTCATCGTTCCTCTCTATTTTTGTAGTGTTTTTACGTACCAAACAAAAAATCTTTCGAACACGATACGTTTTGCATTCCGTGAAGGCGCAAGATCCTATCATTTGACACGTTTTTGTCTATCTTTTTGCTATTAAAAAAATCCAATAACTTACTTTTCACTGTGTAGTTACGGCCTTTGATAGAACAAATCACTACTACAATAGTTAGACCACAAACATTTATTGCTATAATAATTTTAGCTCTTCTTATTTTGTCGAAAAGGCGCGACAAAATGGTATTGAGGACACGGCGTAAAATTGTAGAGGTAATTTTTGATTTCCCCCCTTTAAATAAGGGCGCATTTAAGTTAGTGTCGCCTCGATAAATGTTCCCTACAGACTGGATGAATAAATTGGAAAAGTACGAAGAAGTATTGGTCTCGATTCGTCAGATCATCCGCGCTATTGATTTACATTCTAAAAAGCTGAGCAAAGAGTCTGGATTGACTGCTCCACAGTTGATTTTGATGCGCGCTATCAATGACTTAGATAACGTGACGATTAAACAGTTGTCTAGCCACACTAACATGAGCCAAGCGACCGCAACGACCATTCTAGATAGACTAGAACGAGGCCAGTTTGTTGAGCGTCAGCGCAGTGTTCAAGACAAGCGTAAAGTGCATGCTGTACTTACGAGCAAGGGCCAAGAAGCCTTAAAACAAGCACCAACGCCGCTGCAAGAGCACTTCATTAATCGATTCCAAAAATTGGAAGAATGGGAGCAATCCCTTCTACTATCTTCCGTTCAACGCATCTCGACGATGATGAATGCAGAGGACATCGATGTTGCTCCAATGCTAGAGCTTGGTAGCATTACCAAAGCCGATTAGTTTCGCTCCCACGTGCTCGCTTTTTGCGGGCACTACTCTCCTACTCAGTCAACCCAGTTTCAAACGCATATTTTGCTAACTCTGCCGTCGAATGTAAGTCCAACTTGTGCTTAATGTTATGGCGATGCGTCTCTACCGTTCGATAACTAATATTGAGTAAAGTGGCGATTTTCTTGCTGCTGTTTCCTTGAGCAACTAATTTAAGTACCGCTTCTTCCCTGCGGCTGAGAGGATTCGTTTTTTGCGTGGCAGGCACCACTTCTTGGGTAAAGAGTGTTTGTGTGACGGATTCACAGAAATACGTCGAGCCTTGGTTCACCGTTTTTATTGCTTGCACCATTTTCTCGGCCGAGATTTCCTTGAGCATATATCCTACGGCACCAGCTTGCATAACCTTCATGATGTACTCGCGATTATCGTGCATGGTCAACATAAG
Organism: Vibrio sp. Vb1166; assembly: GCF_033338695.1. Taxonomy (NCBI): domain Bacteria; kingdom Pseudomonadati; phylum Pseudomonadota; class Gammaproteobacteria; order Vibrionales; family Vibrionaceae; genus Vibrio; species Vibrio sp. Vb1166. The sequence continues at coordinate 59,538 of NZ_JAWOTE010000018.1, forward strand.
TATTTTGCTCTCTGGGCGAGCTTCTTTAATCACACCAGTCGCTTCAATACCGTTCATTATTGGCATGCTGATATCCATCAATATGACATCCGGTTGCAAGTGCTTTGCGACCTCTATCGCTTCCAAACCATTACTTGCTGTACCCACCACTTCGATGTCAGGCTCTAACTCCAAACGAGCCATGAAGCCATCCAACACCACTTGATGATCATCGACAATCACTACACTAATCGGTTTATCCATAAACTATTTCATCCAAATTAAGCAGCACGGTAATCTCTGTTCCCAAGCCAAGCTCACTCATTAGCTCAAATTCACCACCGATGAACTCTACACGCTCTTGCATGTTCCTTAACCCAATCCCTTGTTGGTGCACTGCTTGGTTAACCACAAATCCAACGCCATCATCACGTATGAGTAATTGCAGCATATTGCCCATTTTTTGCAAAGTAACTGTTACTTTTTTCGCTCGCGCATGTTTTTCAATGTTATTCAAAGACTCCTGAGCGACGCGATATAGCGTCGTTGCGACTTCCGAAGTCAGTTTGTGCTGCTGAGTATCGAAATTGCTCTCGATATCAATCCCGGAATGGGAATGAAAATCCTGTAGCAAGGTCGTCAGTGCTGCTTCTAAACCGATATCATCGAGGGCGCTTGGACGGAGCTGATGAGAAATATGCCGCACCTCATTTATCGCGGTGACGAGCGATCGTTGTGATTTATCTAAGTGGGATTTGAGTTTTTCGTCTTCCAGTCTATGACTCATTAAGTCTAAATGACATTTACTGGAGACTAACAACTGATTGATTCCATCGTGCAGTTCTCGCGCTAAATGCTTTTTCTCATCTTCTTGGAACATCACGGTTTTATGTGCCAATTCTTTCAGGTTCTTATCAGCGAGGCGATGCTCGTGCAGATTGATCGCCAGAGTGAGAACAATGATTACAGCAACGGTCACCGCTAAGATCACGACGACTGAGAAAAATGTCGTTTCGATATTTTTGTTCACTGCCGCGCGCATATTGGCGACTTCTCGGCTGACATCCTCAATATACAGCCCAGTCCCTATCATCCACTCCCACTTATCGAGCCATGCAGCGTAACTAAGCTTAGGGACGACTTCACCCGTAGATGGCTTTTGCCACAGGTACTGATGAAATCCACCACCTGATTGCGCTTGATACAATAAAGCTTCGATTAAGCGATCGCCATTTTCGTCTTCAAGATAGAGTAAGTTTTCCCCGACAAGCTCCGGAAGAACTGGGTGTACAAGGTTGGTACCATATTTATCATAAGCAAAAAAATAGCCGTCCGACCCATAACTCAAACGATTTAAAATCGCTTTCACACGCGTTTTGGCAACACTCTCTTCTAAAGTCGGATCGTTGTAGATGTAAGAAATGGAGTCAAAAGCGACGTCGACCGTATCTTTCAGCGCCGCTTCTTTTGATTGGATCAGGTTTTGATGAAAGATCTCCACCTCCCTTTTGCCAAGGGTCTTAGTTTGATAGATAGAGATCCAGCTGATACTCGCTGACACCAATACCACGGGTATCAGTGTCAGCAGAATTAACTTTGCTTTGAGAGGCATCCCTTCCCTCCATGAAACGCTGCCTTTACAGCTTACTATCTTAGCAGTACAAACGAATCGATTGTGTCTGCATAGACATAATTAACAGCTTAACAACTTGTCTCAAAAGGTAAAAACTCTCAGTTCACAAAATCTCTTTATTATCGAGTGATTAACTCATACCGTAAAAACCTGGGAAAAACAGCAAAGACGCCAACACAACAATCTGAATCGCGATGAATGGCATCACACCTTTGTAGATATCACGCGTAGTAACCCCTGCTGGAGCGACACCTTTTAGATAAAACAAACTAAAGCCAAATGGCGGTGTGAGGAACGACGTCTGCAAGTTCATCGCAATAAGAATCGCAAACCACGTCATATTAATGCCCATCAATTCAGCGACTGGCGCAATAATTGGCACGATGATAAAACAGATTTCAACGAAGTCGATAAAGAAACCTAAAATCAGAATCACCACCATGGTAATAATAAGGAATCCCCACTTTTCACCCGGCAGTTCTAACATCCACTCTTCAACTAAATAATCACCACCAGTGTAGGTAAATGCCATTGAGAAGGCGGTCGCACCAAGTAAGATCGCAAAGACCATTGCGGTTACTTTAACTGTCTCTTTTGATGCATCATAAATCATCGACCAACTAAACTGCTTATACAATAGCGATAAAATAATCGCACCTGCACCACCCAGTGCCGCTGACTCTGTTGGTGTTGCAATCCCTGCAAAGATGGAGCCCAATACCACGATGATCAATGCTAAAGGTGGCAATACAGCTTTCAGTGCGGTGAGCACTTCTTGTTTACGACTGATCGACTCATCGCGCTCTATCGCCTGTGCGGCTTGAGGGTTCAACTTCGCGTAGATGAGAATATAGATCACATAGGCGCCAACAAGTGTAATACCGGGCCAGATCGCAGCTTGAAATAGGTCCCCTACCGGTACGCCAAGTACATCACCCAACAAGATCAACACGATAGAAGGTGGGATAATTTGGCCCAACGTGCCAGACGCACAAATAGTCCCACACGCTAAACCTTTGTCGTAATTGTACTTGAGCATCACAGGAAGAGATATTAAGCCCATCGCAACAACTGATGCGCCTACCACACCCGTTGAAGCCGCAAGCAATGCGCCAACTAACACGGTAGAAATAGCGATACCACCGCGAACGCCACCGAACAAACGCCCCATTGATTCTAGTAGCTGTTCAGCAAGCTTCGTTTTCTGTAGCACTAGCCCCATAAAAACGAACAGCGGTACGGCCATTAGCACCGTATTTTCCATAATGGACTGAATTCGATATGGCATAAAAGCAAACATCTCGATGCCTTCAGCCCAAACACCAAAAATCAGCGCGATACCACCAAAAGTAAAGGCAACGGGAAATCCCAATAGAAGCGCAAAGAGCGCAACAAAAAACATCACTATACCGATCATAATGACTTCCTTTTACGACTTACCGTTATTACCGGCATAGATGAGATGAGGGTTGACAATTTTGTTGATTGAATGAAGTAACAATCCAATACCACTCACCGCCATAAAGAAAAATGACAGCGGAATCATCGCTTTGATAATCCAACGATATGGTAAGCCACCTGGGTCACCAGACGTCTCGCCTAACGCGTAACTTTCCTTAGCGAAATCAACACCAAACCAAGCTACCAGTAGGCAAAAAGGGAATAAGAAAAATAGTGTGCCTATGATGTCGATGATGGATTGTGCTTTGTAAGATAAGCGTTCATAAAAAATGTCGACGCGAACATGGCCACCGGACTTAATTGCGTAAGGCACACCAAGCAAGAACACGGCAGAGAATAGATGCCATTCCATTTCTTGGAATGCGATAGACACATCATTAAACACGTAACGCATGACAACGTCGTACACAACGTTTGCTAACAACAAAATAAACAGGATGCTGGATAACCATCCGAGGAAATCGCTAAAGCGGTTAAATAATCGCTCAATATAAATAAGACTTCTCATTCCGAACTCCGTGGAACGTTTAGATGCGCTCCGCTATGGTGCGGAGCATTCATTATGAAGTTTTCTTGGGCTTCGATAGCAGGCTAAACCTCTCGGCATCGCCTGCTTCATAACGTTATTGTTGAGCTTGACTGTTTAAGTACGCTCGGTGCGAAATATCTGACCATGGTCGAACTTGATTCATATAGTTCGCTTGCGACTCTTGAATCTCTTTCGCCAAAGCATCTTTTTCTGCATGTTCTTTCAACAAACGATCGTTTGCTTCTCGCAACGCAGCTACTACTTCAGGTGGGAAATCTTTTACTTCAACATTTGGGTATTCAGACTTAATAGATGCCCAGTTTTTGCCACTTTCGTGTTTCGATTGCGTGTACATATCGTAAGCGGCCGTTTTCATGGCTACTTGCAAAATCGCTTTTAGGTCATCAGGTAGACGATTCCAGGTACGCTTGTTAACGAGGAACTGAAGCTCAGTCGCTGGCTCATGCCAACCTGTGTAGTAGTAAGGCGCGATTTTGTGGAAGCCCATACGTAGATCCAGCGATGGACCAACCCATTCCAAGGCATCAATTGTGCGACGCTCTAGAGAAGTATATAGCTCACCAGGGGCGATATTCGTTGGCTTGGCACCTAACTCAGCCAAAATCTCACCAGCAAACCCTGGGATACGCATTTTCAAACCCTGTAAGTCCTCGACGGACTTGATCTCTTTTTGGAACCACCCGCCCATCTGAGTATCGGTATTACCGCCAGGGAAAGACATCAAGTTATGTGGAGAGTACACTTTTTCCATCAGCTCCATACCACCGCCGTAGTAAAACCATGCATACTGCTCAGTTGGCAACATACCGAAGGGCATAGAAGTGAAGTAAAGTGTGTTTGGAACCTTACCCTTCCAGTAATAAGACGCTGAGTGACCCATGTCATACTGACCCGACTTAACCATATCAAACACCCCAAAAGGCGCTTTATGCTTGTTTGCGGAATCAATGCGGATTTGCAAACGTCCGTTGGACATCTCTTCCGCCATTTTGGCCATGTTTTTTGTGGTATCACCAAAAATTGGGAAATTAGGCCCCCAAGTTTCAGCAAGCTTTAAACGATAGACTTTTTCAGCAGCGTTTACAGAAGTCGCTGCGAGTGCCATCGCGGCAGCGACAGCGGTTGTTTTGAGCACTCGTTTTAAAGATTTTTGGATTAGACTCATCGTTCACGTCCTTTATCACCAAGGTTATTGTTGTCATCCATTTCATTAGGATTGGCTGTATTCGGTATAAAAGATGTAACAATGTTGTCTAATGCGAAATGGGCATGAACACGGAAGCGAGTAATTCATCAATAAGGCATTAGCCTAAGGTATTACGTACAAGTACGTAGGACAACCGTCATGACAAAAGACTGTTAATAGCAAAATCAATAAATTATATTTTTATCTATGAATAAAAATAAAAGACAATACGTACGTATTTTTCTGCCAAAAAATTTACATAGTATTTAAGAAAATGTGACAAACCACTTATTGGCAGTGTTAAAGTCAGTACTTAATGCATTATTTCCAATACCAAGATAAAAAAATACCTCGGCATCGGCCGAGGTATTCAATCTAGAACGGTAGCGGTAATTAAACTGCTTTGTAGATAACTTTGTTACCTGCTAACTGCTCTTTTTGAACTAGGTTTTCTTCAAGAAGCTTCTTTAGTGCGCCAGTAGCCCATGATGCCGCTTTAGTATCTTCTTGACCTGCAGCTAGACCGATGCCTTTAGGGTTAATACCTTCAGCATTCGCCATAACGATGTCTAATACTTGTTGTTGCTTAGGAGTAAGGGCAACATCAACTGTTTTCACTGCAGCTACTTTTTTATCAGCTACTACTTTCTCCGCAACAGCTTTTTCAGCAACAGAAGGTGCTACTGCTTTTTCCGCAACAGGCTTCACTGCTTTAGGTGCTGCAGCTAAGTTTGCTACTGTCGCTTTAATGCGTTTTTGCAGTTTCATCTGCACTTTACGCTTATGAGCAAGTCTCATTGAATATTTCTCCAGTTCACTGCATCTCAGCAGGGATGAAAATTTGAAGCGCGTTTTATACCAAAATTCACAAGCAATTTGTAGGTTTTAGCGGCGAAACGCGATGAAAAATGCGCTCAAAGCATAGAACGTCTACTATTTAATCAGATATTTTATGAACGGATTTATTGAATACTGGGTATAAAAACAGAGGTTTGTTTTATTTTAAATGCAAATCAATGCACATAAAGCTACCCACTTATTTTTGGACAAGTATTCGATGAGGTTATAAGCATGGAAACGCTGCACCTAACAAATTCACATTTCAAACCCGACTCCCCTATCAACAGAATACTTTTGTTGCTTGTTGCACTCATCACTTTGTTTTTGGTTGCCATTTCTCCGGGATGGAAGCAAGCCATGTTGTCGGTCATTTTGATGTCTGCAATCGTTGGTTTCGCCATCTTGATGATTAAGAAAAGCCAAGTCACTTTTACGCTGACAGCTTCTCACTTTCAGCAACACCTTTTTAAAGGAGGTTGGGTCGTCCGATGGCGAAATATTGAGTCAATCGGTATTTGTAGCTACCAACAGGAAGGGTGGCACCAACCGCTACCTTGGATCGGTATTCGTCTAAAACACTACTCACCCTACTTAAATTCAATCTGCCCTCGTATAGCGACAGAAATTCTCCTCAGCCAGCGAGCACTGCTTTACTTAGGCGCGAAACAAAATCAGTGTGAAGATAAGTTTGAGGATATAGTGCTTGACCCTAAACCGTATATAAACAGAGATGGGATTGAGTACAAAGGTTTGTTAGCGATGCTCGCCAACCGGATGAAGTATCAGAGAGGCTTTTATGGCTACGATCTATTTATATCAGCAAGTGATCTAGATCGTGAGGCTGAGGATTTTGTGGGACTGACTCGGCGATACTTAGCTGCCGCCGAGCCAGAATAATGCTTAGTACACGCACTTTTAGTAAAGCGGCATCTCGTCAGCAACGAACGGGTTAGTTTTACGCTCATGACCGAAAGTCGATTGAGGGCCGTGACCAGGGACAAACGTGACATCACTGCCTAAAGGCCACAATTTCTCTTTGATAGAACTAATCAACGTATTGAAATCACCTTGTGGGAAGTCAGTTCGACCAATGCTACCGTTAAACAAAACGTCACCCACAAACGCTAAACGCGCTTCTTCACTGTAAAGCACAACGTGACCAGGTGTATGACCAGGTGTGTGGAATACGTTCAGCACTTGATTACCGAAAGTGACAGTGTCACCCTCACTTAGCCATTGGTGCGGTTCAAACGCTTCTGTCAGTGGGAAACCAAACATTTGGCTCTGACCTTCCAAACCTTGCAACCAGAAGTTATCTGCCTTGTGAGGACCAACAATCTCTGTACCGCCAAGCAGTGCAGACAGCGGCTCCGTGCCACCTACGTGGTCCAAGTGACCGTGTGTTAGCACTAGGTTTACCACGTCAACACCCAGCTCTTTGATAAGCATAGCGAGCTGCTTTTCATCGCCGCCTGGGTCAACCACAATGCCTTTCATGGTTTCGTCACACCAGACAATAGAACAGTTTTGAGAGAAAGATGTTACTGGAACAACTTGGTATTTCAGAGCCATAGATAACCTATACCGAATAAATTTGCGTGAAAACTGCCGCAACTATGACACTAAGGCCTAGCGACTTCAAGCTTTGAACTGTGGGTAATCGACGACGTTCTGAGACTAGAAACCTTGTCTCAACTGGCACTACCAGGAACGAACAGCACCCGTATCGATATGAACAAAGTTACTGCCTGGATAATAACCCACGCCACCGGCTTTTAGGCTTAATGCAGCATCACGAACCGTTGAAAGCTTCACGCCGTCTAAACGGAAATCAATGGCCTTTCCTTCCATGTGCATGCTCTTTTTCGCTACACGAGAAGACCCGTTGCGCAGCGAGGCGTTAGTGGCAGGAGAACGGTAACCTGAAATGACGATCACCTCTGCTTCTGTACCAATTAACTTTTGAATTTGACTTATTTGATCGAACAAGCGTCTATCCATGGGATGAACCTCATTTCGTCGATGGTCTCGACAAAACTCATTCAGCCTTTGCAGTTCATCATTAATGTATCGTTTTCCATCGAAATAGCATGTTTCGAGGATCTCTCCAGTATTAAGGTTGTTCATCGCCAGCGCACGTGGCTCGTCAGGGAGTGAAGCCCAAGAAAATGATGGCAGGGCAGACGCCAACACCACACCACCAGCGGTCATTTTAAGGAAATCTCGGCGGGAAAAGTTACGACTTACCATTTCAAAATACAGTGCTCAACAACTAGACAAGTCGTGGACATTAACCAAACACATTTGTCACGTCAAATGCATAAAATGCTCCATCTTGATTTTCAGATGCAGTAATTATTGATTAATTATTGAACGAAAAGAGAATTCTTCGTTTTGTAAATTTTCCTTAAAGATTTCAACTGCGGTGATCGTACTTATAGATATCATCACGGTAGTAAAGCGTTCCCTCTTCCAACCATGCTGTTTGATAAATGATGTGTACTTGAATGCGCTCTCCCAAAGGAACTGACGTGTTAGACCGACGAGAACTTTCTCGCTTTTTCGCTAAACGTTCTTCCAGCCCCTGAGTTTTGAACAGAAGTTCTGCTAACTGGTCTGCATGTTCTACACGAACACATCCTGAGCTGAATGCGCGTCTGTCCTGTTCAAACAAGTTCTTACTTGGCGTGTCATGCAAATAAATAGCTTGTGGGTTAGGCATATTGAACTTGTACAATCCCAGTGCATTTTGTAAGCCCGACGCCTGTCGCATACGATAAGGAAATGTTCTCGGATTCACCGTTGCCCAATTGATGGTTGTAGGGTCAATAATTTCGTTCGAAGTCCAAGACCGAATGATTTGAATGTTATGGTTAATCAAATACATCGGATTACGTTTTACTTTAGGAATAATGTCTTTAACCATGATAGTCCAAGGCACGTTCCAAGTTGGGTTGAGAATAACTGAATCCAATGCCACCGACATGATGGGTGTTTTTCTTGATGCTCTCCCTACCACAACTTTAGACTCAAACAAGGGTTGACCGTCATGCCAATACGTGACTTCGTATCCAGGCACGTTAACAAAGACAACATTATCCCTTTCTTTCGACCAAATTCTTGAACGCTCAGAATTCAACGCCAGCAGATGCAATCGCTCTTGAGGAGAAAAGTTGATCCACCGAATGGTATTCGGGCCGATAACGCCATCTTCTTTCAAACCATGAATACGCTGGAACTCTTTTATCGCAAGCTCTAATTGTTCGTCATATTCTTCAGTGACTAAATCCAAGTAAGAAACATCTACGCCTACGATCTCCATTCGCTCAATCAATAGGGGTCTGTTTTCTAATATATCGCCAACACGTGCTAGCCCAGTTTGTTGATAGGCAGGATATTGGTACTGAGAATGTTCCGATAGCGAAGAATAGGCGGAGTAGAAAGCATCATCTGTTTGTAATGGAGACCGGAGACTTGCCAAAAACTGACCAAGTTTGCCAACCGTAATCTCATTACTCAGAACCGATAAAGTATCGATGCTAGGAGCGGGTAACGTAACATGGGCTTTGTCTGTAAATAGCCAATTAATCCCTTCTTCGGGGAGTTGCTCAAGATAACTAAGGTACATCAAGAGTGAATCTGTCATCACTAAATCGAAGTCGAGATTATCTCCCTGCCACCTTACTTGGTTTATCCGGTGAAGTTGATTTTCGAATTCATCGGTGACATCCGCAAGTGCAACCAGGTTTACTTGAAAAAGAAACTGCTCAATATCACTTTCATTTTCCCAGTTCAAACGGTAATTGGTGCTTTGATACAGTTGATCAATCACCTCTGGATAATGGATCATTTTTTCTACAGACAGCTTTTGTACCGCTCCCTCTTGCTCGACTTGCGCTGAAGCTTCGAGAGAAACGACGGTGGAAAAGCTGCAAAACGGCACCAGAAGTGCCGTCATGATTAAAACCCTAGCAAACACTGAAATGATCCTTGCGCTACTTGCCATAATAAAAAGTATGGCAAATATCTCACAGCTTGCAGGTTTAAAATTAAGAATCTGATGCCGAAAACGACAACAAAACTCTCTATAAGTAATTACTCAATGATCTTTCTAGATAATTCTCGACCAATGGTTGTCCCATTGCACTCCGCTTGCGAAGGTACTTTTTGACTCCTCTGGTCTTTGCTCTACCACTTTTCCCGCCCCAGAGCTGACTCGGAACTCATCGCCATAGACCACAACACCGGAGGCATCTGGTAACGCACTTAGCTCGACCAATTTGCCCGTAGATTTAGACCATATACCATAACAACTGCCCGGAGGCGAAGTGGCTAAGATCCATTCATCGGTTGCTGCAATACTCGCAACGTAGTGATTGAAACGCGCCCACTCTTCAGGCTCAGCTTGAAGATCTTGCATTTCACCACCACGCGTGTGCATGGCGATCAAGGCTGGATACTCATCCGGCTCACCACGATATTGCTGCCCACAAAGCACGGTTTCCGCACCATCATGGGCTAAGTGGCGAATACTCAACTTGTGATCCGGTAAAGAAACCTGATCCAGCAACGCACCATCTTGTGAAAGATAACTTAAGCTCGGTTTCATCGTTTCAAGGTTCAGTGGTTCACGGCCGTTGGTGTGTACGCCACCGACGCCAATCGCTAGTGCGCCGTCAGGCATCATGATCACTTCATGCGGGCCAAGGCCAAAACCTGTTAACTCATCGATTTTTTGATATTGCTTCTGCACATCATAAACACCAATGATCCCGCGACTTGTCCCCCTCTCCCCTTCTGTGGCAAATAGCAATGTGCCGTCATGGGAGTAAACGCCATGCCCATAGAAATGGCGATTTGGCTTTGCTAGTTGCAGTTTGATCATCTGCCCTGAGCGATAATCAAATACCATGAAGAAAGTACCTGGTCGACGACCAAAAACTACGGCGTGGCCTTGTTGGTTGGTTGCTACACCGTGACCACGCTCAGGAATCGGCAATGAAGATAGCGGCATACCATGCTCATCCGCTACCACCGCTGCATATTTATCTCGGCCAATGATAGAGCAGCCGATCAACGCAGGCTCACGTGAGCTTGTTGAAGCACAACCAAATGGCATCATAGGTGTAGCCGCCCCGAATAGAGCGGCTTTCAGTAAGTTTCGGCGGGTTTGATCAGTCACCATCGGTTGCATTAAATCCTATAACCACGCCAAGCTCGATCGCCACTTCTTCGTGAATCAGGTACTTCAATTGCTCTAGCTTATTGTACTGAGCGAGCACCATGCGATAGCCTTCTTTTGTTTGTAGTGCAGCAAACAAGCTCTTATCTTCTGGCCAAGTTTCTAACGCCATTTCAAACTGATGAACAACACGGTCTGCGAGATCTTCATGGCCTTGCTCTCTTAGTAGCGCATCTAGACCATTCCCGTTAGCAAAGTACAACGCTTCCATCCCTTGAAGGTTGGCTTTTAAGTTTGAAAGCGAGGTCTCTGAACGCCACGATTCTGAGAAATACGGGCGAGGCTTGCCAATCTTCGCTAGCGGTCGACTCAACTTCTTCATGCTGTATTCAAGCTGATTAGAGAGCAGTGAAATGTACTCAGATTCCCATTCCGTCATCTCTAGCGATTTCCAAGGATTCTCTGCCCAAGAATCCGCAATGATCTGCGCTTTGTTATCGAGGTTTTCTGCAATCGAAACGCCTGTCGCACAAGTATTGTTGTTGCTAGATAAGGTCGACGCTTTATCGTAAAGCAGCCATTCCAGTGCCCCTAAACCTTGCACGGTGACACTTTGGGTGGAAATATCTTCTGCACTCCAAGCTTGATCAGATTTCGTCAGTACAGACATCTTACGACCAGTGGTGTTCTTTTTATCTGGCCAAAACTGAACATTCCAGCTTTGCTCCAACGCCATAGCAGGGCCACGTTCTTGACCTTGTAACGCCATCCACGCAAGCATAGTTTGATGCCATTGCTGTTTTACTTGTGCATCATCTTTCGACTCTGATGCGCAGTAATCCGCGAAGCGTTGTTCAAGTTCTGTGGTTTGCGCTAAAAACGTCTGCGCTGATTGAAACTCGACCTCGTACACGCTTTGAGAAATATGGCTTGTACTCTCAGGCTTGGCTGAGCTCGAACCGACGGTCGATTGGCAACCAACCAAACTTAACGTTGCAGCAATCGCACTCACTAACAGTGTTTTTTTCATGGTTGCTTCCTTATAGAGAGTTCAGAAACGCAATCAATGCGTCACGTTCTTTTTTGTTCAGTGCCAAAACGTTTTGTTTCGCCGTTTCAGCTTCGCCGCCGTGCCACAACACCGCTTCCATCAGGTTACGAGCGCGGCCATCATGTAAGAAGTAAGTGTGTCCGTTTACTTCTTCGGTATAACCAATACCCCATAGCGGTGCCGTTCGCCATTCACGGCCGTTTGCTAAGTATTCCGGACGGTTATCGGCTAAGCCTTCACCCATGTCATGCAGAAGCATGTCTGTGTATGGGTGGATAAGCTGCTCAGAAAGCGCTGGTAACTCTGGTCGCTTGGCCGTTTTAACACTGGTCTTATGGCAGCTTTCACAGCCAGACGCAGCAAAGATTTGCTGACCAAGCTTCACATTAGGATCATTGATATTACGGCGAATAGGTACTGCTAAGTGCTGGCTGTAAAACTCAACGAAGTCGAGAATATTTTCACTCACTTCTGGTTTACCGCCATTTGGCATGTCGTCACAAATACTTTGTTTCGAGGTGCAGTTTTCGTTCGGGAATAAATGGCTCGTAAGACCCACATCACCATTGAACGCCGCCGCATTTTGCTGCATTAGCGTCGGTTGTCCTGCTTTCCAGCCAAAACGACCAATCGAGAAGTCGTCCTTCTCAATATCCCACACCTTATTGACTTTGCCTGAGATACCGTCTTTGTCGGCATCTTGTTCATCAGCCCAAGCAAGTAGCGTTTCGTCGGGAATACTCTCTAACAAACCAAGGCCGATCATTGGCGGTGCCACGCGTGCTGAGAACTCGGTATCAGGGTGCATATCGCCGTAACCCAGATCGGTAATGTTCAAATGAGGTTTTCTTAGCGTCACCGTCGTACCGTCTTTAAATTTCACTGGGACATCGGTGTAAGTGATTTCGATTTTGCCTTCTGGCGTTTGATCTTGCAGGGCGAAATCTTGAAGCTGGCCACCATAAGTCGGCTCAGGTATGCCGCCATCTTTGATGTAAGCTTTCTTTTGTTCTGGCGTCATCGCAGGAATGCTTAAGCGCACTAACATAGACACGGCATGTAAATCATCTTTCTCTGGCGGATGACCACGACCGTCTTTGATGTGACAATTCTGACAACCATTGGTGTTAAAAAGCGGGCCTAAGCCATCACGAGCGTCTGTTGACGCTGGCGCTTGTACCCAAGGGTTGCGGAAAAAGCTGTTACCGACGCTAAAATCGAGGCGTTTGCTCATTGGCAAGTTAGCAGCAGGAAGAGAATAGGCATTCGCGCCGTCTTTTTTAACACTGGTTTTGCCACCAGACTTAACATCATAAGCCATGGCAGAAGAAGAAAGGATCGCGGCTAGCGCAGAAATTAGGTATGGCTTCATATCATTGCTCTACATAGACAACAAGGGTGATAACAACGAGCTCAAACGTCAAAAGGGCTCACAAAGAGCCCTTATTTATTATGGTTTTCTTATTAAAACTCGTGGTCAGCAGTATCAGGGCTTAGGCTGTCGATGCCGACAATGCTTGCCGCACGCTCAATCGCACCGGTTTGTGCTACCAACGACATGATGGTGTCGTTTACTAGCGCGTTGCCTTGTGCGTTACCCGCTGCAATAAGTTGGTCAAAGTGCTGGTTGTTCTTCTCTGCAGAAGTCACTAGCTCACCAACTTGGCTACGTGTTGTATCAAACTGCTTTTGAATTTCGGTCGCGGCTTTCTTGTCTTTTTGAGCAACAAGGTCAGCGATACTTGGACCAGATAGCGCTTTGCCGTTTACACCTTTGTATGTACCTGTGTAAACGTTGTAGATGCCTTGCTCATTGTAGTAGTGAGAGTTGTGCGTGTTGTCTGAGAAACAATCGTGTTCGTCTTCAGTCGAGTTTGCCTCTAGTGCCACCTTCATGCGCTCACCCGCTAGCTCACCTAGAGAAAGAGAACCCATGCCGAATAGCATCTTACGTAGACCATTCTCAGCAGATTCATTTAGTAGCTCTTCACGGTAGTTGCCTTTCACTTCTGCGGACCACTGCTTTTCCATCCACTCAAGGTCTTGAACCAGTAGATCAGCGGCCGCTTTTAGGTACTCACCACGACGATCACAATGACCATTCGTACACTCAGAACCGACAACGAAATCAGTGTAAGCACGTTGACCTGCACCCGCGTTAGTGCCGTTTAGGTCTTGACCCCAAAGCAAGAATTCAATCGCGTGGTAACCTGATGCAACGTTTGCCTCAGAACCGCCTACTTCGTTTAGATCCGCTAGCAATTCTGGAGTGATTTTTGAAACGTCCAGTTTAGAAGCACCGATCTGTAGGCTAGTGTTCGCGATGATGTTGGCAGCAGCGCCCTCGTTACCCAATTCGTATTGGTAATCAGCCGCTACGTAGTCAATCAAACCTTCATCAAGTGGCCATGCGTTCAGCTGACCTTCCCAATCATCAACAATCGCGTTACCAAAACGGAAAACTTCAGACTGTTGGTAAGGCACGCGAGAATCTAGCCAAGCTTGTTTTACTTCTTCAAGCTTTTTCGCTGATGGTGATTGTAGAAACTCGTCGATTTTCACATCAAGCGCTTTCGCTGTTGTTACTGAATCAGCAAATACAGCATGGGCAACGTCCGCGTAATGTTCGACTACTTGTTGTTTAGTTACTGTGGCAGCAACGGTAGAACCACTGGCAATGAGGAGTGATGCAGCAATAGATTGGACTAAAACTTTTTTTGCATTCATCTGAAGGATCCTTGTTGAGCTTTTCAATTATCGTATTGGTAGTGCTAATTATTCTTATTTGCACTTTAGTCTCGAGATAATACAAATTTACAATTTATTTGCAACTCCAGATACAAAAAAACCTCATAAAAATGAGGTTTTTCACAGACTTTATTGTCAGTTTTATCTTTAGGATTAAACCTTTAGGTCATGTTTTCCGTGAGAGACTTTTGCCTTCAGATAATTTTCGTTGCCATCTTTGATATGTGCAGAGGTATTGACAACCTCGCCAATTTCAATTCCGTACTCAGATAACTCACGAATTTTCTTAGGGTTGTTCGTCACGAGGCGGATCTTATTCACGCCTAAAGCTTCTAGCATTTGTGCTGCTTCTGTGAAATCACGCAGGTCATCATCAAAGCCCAAATGGTTGTTAGCTTCGTACGTGTTCATGCCCTGGCTTTGTAAGCGGTATGCATCGATCTTATTGTACAAACCAATACCACGACCTTCCTGACGGAGATACAAGATGATACCACCGGACTCGCCCATGCGATTGATCGTCTCTTCTAGTTGCTCACCACAGTCACAGCGTGAAGAGTGGAACACATCGCCTGTCAAACACTCAGAGTGCATACGAACTAAAGGCATGTCCTGAGTTTGGTCCGCTTGTTTAAAGATAATAGCAACATGCTCTTTGTCTGTCTTCAGACCATGGAAAGACAGAATTTCGGCATCAATGTTACTTTTTGCCCCGACTTTAAAATCTACTCTGGCACGTACTTCCGCCATATCTATACTCACTCGATTTATTGCTTGATGCGCTTGATGCGTTTTCGTTATTGCATTCATGGGATTTACTCGTTGCTCTTCAACTATGGGGACTGATACCGCATTTTGCAATATAGAGATCACAATTGAGGGCAGTTATCCACTCAAGACAGCAAAAGAGAAACACTCTCCAACTGAACAATTGTTATATTATAACAATTTAAAAAAACTACAATAAAAAACCCCAGACAAATTTTGTCTGGGGTTTCAAGAAGGTCGTTTGGTCTATCTTTTAATGGGTCTGACTGCGCTTCCAAACGGCGAGTTCAATCCAAACTGCTTCGAGTTCTTGGATTTCCTCGTCGGTCAACACGGCGAGCGTTGAAGTAACTTGAGGCAGGTTCGGTGATTGCAATGCACGAATCTGCGAATAGAAGTCTTTTTTAAGTTGTAATATAACTGAATCCACTGCGTGCACCTATTTCGTTCTTTTATTACTTATCCAGCTCAAAATTTTTATTTTCTTTATACTGGAAACTTCATAAATTCGGAAAAATGATAACATTCTGCTTGTTAAGTGCACAATTTATTTTTAATAGTGGAATAACGGTCACATTAATTACGCTTCACCATTCGGATCGAATATAAGACAAAAAAGATCAAAAATAGCACAGGAAAGATCCACAACAGCGCCGTGGAATAATTTAATGGTGGTTGATACAGAACAATATTCCCATAACGAGCAACTAGATAGTCCTTTATTTCTTGATCTGAGCTGCCTTCATTGGCCATCGTATACACTTTCAACCTCAGGTCTTTGGCCGCCTGTGCATTAGACTCGACAAGGTTTTGGTTTTGACACTGCGGGCAGCGTAATGTCTTGGCTAGCGAGGTTGCACGCTGTTGCACTTCAACAGAATGAAACTCAAACAGATCAACATTCTGTTCTAAATCCGCACTTATCGTGAAAGGAGAAAATAGTATAAATAGGATTAAAGTGAGGAGAAGATTATTAAATCGAAACATTCAAGTATCCTGAAAATATATCGTTCCATTTATCTGCCGTTAGCTCTCCACGATATTTGATCAATATACGACCATTTGGATCAATCAAGTAAGTTTCCGGCGTTCCGATAACACCTAGCTCCACAGCGAGCTTTCCATTAGGGTCACTAATTACTTCAATATATGGATTTCGTTTAGAGCTCAAATATTCACGAGCGGCTTGTTTTTGATCTCTATAATTCAGCCCAATAATAGGCACACCGAGTTCTGCTAACTGCAATAACTCTTCATGCTCTCGTTTGCATACTCCGCACCAAGATGCCCAAACATTCAATAATTTATATCCGTCGCTTTTGAACAACTGCTCAGAAACCATGTCATCAGAGATCAGAGAAGTAGAGCGAAAATTCGGTGTCTCTAAATTTCGTTGTGGGGACAATTCAACATGTGGTCGCTCAGACAAAGCCACCGCAGTTACTACAGCAAACACGGCAACAGCCACAAACAGACCTGCGAGTTTAAGCGTATTTCTCGATCGCATTGATAGCCTCTCTCCTTTTCTTTAGGCCGGTTAATAGCGCACCAAACACAGCTAGTAGCCCGCCAGACCATATCCACCAAATACCTGCGCGGTACTGAACTTTAATCGCATAAGCATGAGTATCGACTTTGTCACCCAATGTCACGTAATAATCGCCATGCCATAGTGAACGAATCGCAGGCTCGGTCATATTCATCACTCGCACAGGGTAATGACGCTTTTGCGGGTTGAAATTGAGCATGCGGCCATCTTCCAAGTGCAAGGTGATCTGTCCTTGTTCCGCGGTGTAGTTTGGCCCCACCAGCCATTCGATACCATGATAATCGATAGTGATCCCCGCCCTTTGTTGAGAACTGCCGGGTTCGACACGTAAATTGTGTTCATATGAGTAGTGACTGTTGAATACAGCTCCACTCACCGCCAGCGCAAAACCGATATGTGCCATCACGATTGGCATGAGTTTGCGCTTATTGGAACAACGAAACAGCATAACGAGATGCGCCACAATCACCCAAGTAGCCAATATTATGGTTAGCAATACTTCGAAATGCAGTGCGTGCACTAAGAAGATAAACCCGATCCCAGAGACAAGAGATAACGCAATACTGATCGCAATATCAGCGCTTACACTCGGCACTGTGCCTTTTGTCCATTTCAGCAGCGGCATGAAAGCTAAGGCAATCAGAGCCAGTATGCTTAATGGAAAGGTCAAACTATTAAAGTAAGGTGCGCCAACCGAAATGTTCCCTAAGCCGAGCAGTTGATAAACCATCGGATAAAAAGTGCCAAGAAAAACGATGGCAGTCGCAACAACCAGCAGCCCTTTGGCGATGTAAGCAGTGTAAGCTCGGCTCGTTAGAGATTGAAGTTTAAAACGAGGGAGTTGTTCTCCTCGCAAAATCAATACGCCAAAAGTGATGATGACAAGCAAGCTCAATACACCAAGCAGCACCAAACCTTTAGTTGGGTCCACCGCAAAAGCATGCACTGAAGTCAGCACACCAGAGCGCACCACGAATGTCCCTAAAATGCTTAGGCTGAACGTAGCAAACGCCAGTGCGTAGGTGCTCCAAATTGCGCCTCTGCTGCGTGTTGCGACAACACCGCTGTGCAACAAAGCAGTACCAGTAAGCCAAGGTAGTAAAGAAGCGTTCTCCACAGGGTCCCAAAACCACCAGCCGCCCCACCCTAGCTCATTGTACGCCCACCATGATCCCACCAAGATACCCATCGTGAGCGTTCCCCATGCAAAAAACGCTGCGCTTCGAGCAACCACATACCAATCGCTCATCGGTTGTTTACCCAATAGCGCCGCTAATGCAAAAGCTAATATTGCTGCGTAACCGACATAACCGAGATAAAGCAATGGTGGATGAATGATAAGCCCAACGTCTTGCAACATTGGATTTAGATCTCGCCCTTCCGAAGCCAATAATTGGGCATATTCGAACGGGTTAGAGGTCATTAACGTGAACCATGCAAACGTCCCAATCAGAACGTTCATGATTCCTAAACAGTCACCAGTATATTGGGCGTTGAGCGGTGACTTAAATGCAATAAACGACGCCCATAAACTCAAGGTTACGACCCAAAACAACATGGAGCCTTGGTGCCCGCCCCAAGCGGCAGCAATCTTGAATGCTACGGGGAGTTGACTGTTGGAATGCGTAACAACATATTCCAACGCGAAGTTGTCTTGCACGAAGCAGACGATCAGAAGTGCTAAACAAATGAAGGAAGCTAAGCTAATGATGTGGGACATCGCGACTTGATGCGGCAATGTCGCCTTCTTACTCATAGCACGACGTAGCCAATGCAGCAACGATGCACAAGTCGATGTTACAGCCACCAATATCAGTAAGAAGAACCCTAGCTCAGCTTCCATTTATCCCCCTTACACTAAGGTCATTTGACCGGCATAGAGAATGAAAGTACGCAGCATAAGTACGCCAACCAAGCTCAACGTCGTGACCACAAAAACGTAACTGCCTTTGTGGCGCACTTCAGAAGGCGCCAACCAATTGAGAGTCAAAGGCGTTATCATGCCGATGAACACTACCCCACCCCAGAACCATTGAGCCCAGAATCCACTCGAAATAGCATTCCAAGCCGCGACTTCGTTCTGACCACCGCTGAAGATCAGTCCGGTAAAGAAGGTCACTAAGACAAACAGCTCAAACAATACTACTGGGCGTTCAAATCCGTGTACCCAAGACACACTTGGGCTGCTGGTCGACTCTTTAAATACCAAGATACCGAACATCAAGCATGCTGCTGCACCCGAGGACAAACTAGAGAACAGGAACAAGATTGGCAGTACTGGATTGTTTAGCATTGGGTAAGTCTTCAACGCAGACAATAGAAAGCCAGTGTACGCTGCAAGTACGATGGCTAAGAAGCCCAAGAATAATTCAATTGCGTTGTTGGCTTTCCCCGCCTTAATCAAAATGCCATCGGCAAAATCCAGCAGTTTGCTTGGTAACTTCCCTTCACAGAAGCTGATGATTTGATGGCGGAAGATAACGCCAATCCAAACAAACAGCACTAGCATGTACACTTGGAACAAGATCACGCCCATCGACATCACAGACGTTGGGTTGTAGTAGATCATGATCTTCCAAAACTCTAAAGGCTTGGTTAAATGGAAAATCAAAATTACCAACCCAGCAATGATGCCAAATGGTGCGAGCCAAGCCATCGCTTTCATGATGCCGTTGTTTGCGGGATCACCTTCAATCACTTTGCGTTTTAAATAGATAGAAATAATCACCGCACCCGCTGACATCCCAGCAAAGAATAAGTAAATCGCGATGATCCAATCCCAGACTAACGAGTCAAAGTGGAATGCACTTTCGAAGCCGTTCATGATGACACCTCCCCTTTGCTATGCGGAATTTTGTACAGTTTAGGTTGCGTACCTAAATGCGATTTATCGCGATAGACAACATGGCTTTCGATAGCTTTGCTCACCTCGCTAGTTGGGTCATTTAAATCACCAAAGATGAGTGCTTTTGTTGGGCAAGATTCCACGCAAGCTGGCTGCTTACCTTGCGCTAGGTTGGTATCACGGCAGAAGTTACATTTATCCGCAGAGTGATCGACTGGATTAAAGAAGCGCACTTGGTAAGGGCAAGCAGCAAGGCAATAACCACATCCGACACATTTCTCTTTGTGTACATCCACGATGCCGGTCGCTTCATCTTTGTATGCAGCGCCTGTTGGACAAACGTATACACATGGTGGGTTATCACAGTGCTGACAGGATTCGCGAGTAAACTGGTATTTCACATCTGGGAACTCGCCAATCGGTTCACTGCGATGAATTTTAAGTCGCGTTACGCCTTCAGGGACTTTATTTACTTCGCGACAAGCATCGGTACAAGCGGTACAGCCAATGCAGGCATTTTCATCATGAACCATACCCATGCGTTTCGCTTGTTCACGGTTGCTGGTATAAAGAGAGGAGCTAACAACGGAAGTGCCTGCAACGCCTGTAGTTAAAATCAACGCGCCGCTGCCGGCTAAAAAGTTTCTTCTCGAACATTTCATGCTATCTCTCCTCTTCTTTGGCAAGTTCAGGTTCGACGGCAAATTCAGAGTGACAATCCACACACTGCTTGATCAGTTGTTTTCTGTCGTACGACAACGCTTTGGTTTTCGCTGTGTGTACATCGTGGCAATTTGAACAAGTGAGGTTTTTGGCGTGCACATCGTGCGTCCAGTGGCTTTCTCTCAGTTGTGTCGGTGCATGGCAATCCACACATCGGCTGTTGGCTTTAAGAATCATGCTTGGATCAAGGAACACTTTGTCGTGTACCTCTTTCGATTGCGCGGCAGAAAACTTAATCACATCAGGCGCGCCTTCACGGTGATCAGGGCCGATGTTGCTATGGCAGTTAGTGCAATTGAGCTGCTTACCTTGACTCAATAACGCTTGCGAATCATGCGATAGATTCAGAGTCTCTTTGGCGTCCTTATGACATTGAAGACACTTGTAGTCTCGGTCACGGATCAACTCGACTTGATGACGCTCAGCTTGAGCACCTTCAATCGGCTCTGAAGAAGTCGCATGGGCGGCGATGGAGAAACCATAGATGGCAAAGACGAAGAGAAGTTTCAGCATTGTCTCTATGGTCAATTTTATATTGCCCATATTGTTCTTTCCTTAGCTCGACAATAATTGATAACTATTCTCAATTATTTATTTGAGCGACAATTAATTTCCTCTGAAGATATTTTTTAGATCTTCAAATGACATCAATTCTTATTTCGGAAAGCCACAACGCTAAACCTATATTTATAATACCTCTATTATTCATAAGGGGTAGAAACACCTGCTCAAAAAGCGAACTAAATCACCCTATTTTTAAAAAGGTTAAAACCCCAAGGCATTGTAGAACAATGACTTAACAACTACCACTTTAGAGGTATATAAATTCAAACATGACTGAGATCACTGGTGTAAATTGATCTAAAACAAGACAAGATTCACTCACTATTTCATCTATCCAATTAAGCAATATTATTAATCGTAGATCTCCAGTTCTTATTTGGAATAGCTCCTCACAACGCTGCTAATAAAAACGAATATGGAGATAACACTGTGAGCATAAAACACTGGATGAGCGCACCTATTGCGGTTGCGACCTTATTCGCCAGCCAATTATTTTTGGTTGGCGCTCCGTTAGCGGCAGAAGAGAAGGATTTTATCGATCCTCGAAATGACGCCTTTGAACAGAACCATCCCGACCAATACCACTCTTGGAAAGCAACATCCGAAAGTGAGCACATAGAAGATGCTCTAAGTGAAGACCCAAACATGGTTATCCTGTGGGCAGGTTATGGCTTCGCGAAAGACTACAACAAAGCGCGCGGTCACTTTTACGCACTTGATGATGTTCGCCAAACCTTACGTACTGGCGCACCAACCGACGAGAAGTCCGGGCCTATGCCGATGGCGTGCTGGAGCTGTAAAAGCCCAGACGTTGCTCGCGTGATTGATGAACGTGGTGAAGACGGTTATTTCGAAGGTAAATGGGCACGCTTAGGCTCAGAAATCGTCAACCCTATCGGTTGTTCCGATTGCCACAACACGGGCTCTGAAGCCTTCAAGAAAGGCGAACCCGCGCTGGCACTGACTCGCCCATACGTCGAGCGTGCTTTTGATACTATTGGTAAAAACTTTGATGAACAGTCTCGCCTAGATAAGCAAGCATCGGTCTGCGCTCAATGTCACGTTGAATACTACTTCACCGGCCCAACTAAAGCGGTTAAATTCCCATGGGATATGGGCACCACCGTTAATGACATGGAGAAATACTACGACGCGTTGAATTTCAAAGATTGGACGCATGCCGTATCTAACGCGCCGATGCTAAAAGCACAACACCCGGGTTTCGAAACTTGGAGAGCGGGTATTCATGGTAAAAACAAAGTGGTGTGTGTGGACTGCCACATGCCTAAAGTGACCAAAGAAGACGGTACGGTGTACACAGACCACAAAGTGGGTAACCCATTTGATCGTTTTGAAGACACCTGTGCGCAATGCCATACCCAAACTAAAGAGCAGCTACAAGGCATCGTCTCGACTCGCAAAGCGCAAGTACTGAACATGAAGCTAACCGCCGAGAAGCAAATCGTAGCGGCACACTTTGAAGCAGGCGCAGCGTGGAAAGCAGGTGCAACAGAAGCAGAGATGGAACCTATCCTACAAGATATTCGCCATGCACAATGGCGTTGGGACTACGCGATTGCTTCTCACGGTGTCCACATGCATGCTCCTGAGGTAGCACTAGAAGTACTTGGTACTGCAGTTGACCGCGCTGCTGACGCCCGTACCAAGTTGGTTCGCTTACTGGCAACCAAAGGCATTACTGACCCTGTTCAAATTCCAGATATCTCGACCAAAGCGAAAGCACAGCAAGCACTGGGCATGGATATGGATAAGATGAACGCAGACAAGAAACACTTCCTAGAAACGGTGGCACCAGAATGGGATAAAGCAGCAGCTGAACGCGAAGCCACATATTAGTCTAACTTGCAGAGGTTAGTTTATAGATACAACAAGGGGCGTACTGAACGCCCCTTTTTTTTGTTTATTTGTTTCTTTGTTATCTTTATTTCTTCATCCCCGATTCTATCGAGAGACAAAATCGAACGTACTAGCGACGAGGAAGCCTAGGTCTAGGTTGAATATTTGGACGTGCTTTAGGTATCTGCACATTTGGACGAGCAACTGGACGCTGGATCTTCGTTTCCGGTAATGCTTTTCTTTGTTGAACCTTTTCTTTCACCGCCTTGCCTTGTAAAGTCGCTGGTTCAATATGCTCCGGACGATTCTCCCATTGGGTTCGAATCTCTTGCTTTTGCTCGTCAGGCAGTGATTGCCAATGATCGTCAAGTTGGCGTTTCATGTTATCGATATTGGCGGACATATCGTCGTCTTTCCAATCTTCGACTTTGTCTTTGATGGATTGCTGTTGGTCTTCATCTAAACCATTCCACCACTCTTCCAGTTTCTCTTTGTATTCATCGTCGTTATCGCAACAGCCCGGATAGTAATAAATCCAGTAGTCGTCATGATCGTACCACCACGGATCGTAATAACCCGATGAATAATAAACCATAGAGGAAGAGCCAGAATGATCGGAAGAGCTACAACCCGCCAGCACAGAGCCGCACAGCAAAACCAATATGCTTAGTGCTTTATTTTTCATTCGTTGCCCACCTTTCTCTCTATTGCTTGTTAAATTGTACGCTTACAATAGCTCTTTTGCTTTGTTAATAGAGTTAATGATTTGCACCCTATCTAAATTTGGATCATTAGAATCTAATAATATTACCCAGGCATCAATCGCTTCCTGAAATCGGAATGACAGAAAATGATCATTTGCGATCAAAGACAAAGCGGCTTCATTGTGCGGTTCTATCTGCAAAGCTTGCTCCAAAAGCAAGCTAACTTCTTGCGTCATTGATTGCTGGTGAATGTAGTACAAGGTAGTCGCCTTTGCAGCAAGTTGCGTGGCACTGACTGGCTCAGTCAGTTGGATCGCGTAATCAAAACAAATCAACGCACCGTCAAATTCACCCTCTAGCAGGTAGCCCTGCCCGAGTTGGAACCACAATTCAGCGTTGTTCGGATCTTCACGCAACTGGTCTTGAATCTCTTTCATGATGTCACGAGCAGTCATCATTCGTGACATTTCCGCGTGTATTGGTTTAGGCGGTGTTTGATGAAGCAATAAGAAACTGGCACTCGTCACGACAAGTACTAACAGGCAAAAGCCAAACCATTGAGCAGGTTTAGCTTTTGATGCACTCAGTGATAAGAGTACGATAAACAACCCCATCAGAGTGATGGCAGCGAAAAACCAAACAGACATAACACGTCCTGTAAACAAAGATAACGTCAGTGTACGCATTTCTTACTTTAAATGCGTTGATACAGATACAAAAAAAGCCGAGCAACTAAGGGCTCGGCTTTTCATATCAGGATAACGATGTAAGATTACTCTTCGTTACCTTCCTCTGCATCATCAGCAGCTGGAGCGTCTTGCTGCGTATTTTCATCTGTTGACTCTAACGCTTCTGCATCTTCATCAGCAGGCAGCTCTTCATCATCAACTTCTTCAATACGTTGCAAACCAACAACTGATTCATCTTCCGCAGTACGGATAAGCGTTACACCTTGTGTGTTACGACCAACTTGGCTAACTTCACCCACACGAGTGCGTACTAACGTGCCAGCGTCGGTGATCATCATCATTTCATCACCTTCAACAACCTGGATAGCACCAACTACCGGGCCATTTCGCTCAGAAACTTTGATAGAAACTACACCTTGAGTGCCACGACCTTTTGTCGGGTACTCGCTAAGTGCTGTACGTTTACCATAACCGTTTTCTGTAACCGTTAGGATATCGCCTTCGTGCGAAGGAACAATAAGTGATACAACTTGGTCATTTTCAGCCAGTTTCATACCACGAACACCAGAGGCGGTACGACCCATAGGACGAACACCTTTAAACTTGATCTCTGGCTGACCATTCTCATCAAGAACTGGTTTACCATTTTCATCAAGTACTGGAATCTCTTCTGCTTCTTTAAAGCGAACCACTTTACCCGCTTTAGAGAACAGCATGATTTCGTTTTCGCCGTTAGTGATATCCACACCGATTAACGAATCGTCTTCACGTAGGTTCACAGCGATTAGGCCGTTTGAACGTACGTTTGCAAACTGGTTCAACGGCGTTTTCTTAACCGTACCGTCACCTGTTGCCATGAAGATGAATTTGTCTTCAGAGAATTCATCAACACGTAGAATCGCGGTAATGCGCTCACCTTCTTCTAATGGAAGGATGTTCACAATTGGCTTACCACGCGCAGTACGGCTCGCTAGAGGCAATTGGTAAACTTTCAGGCGGTATGTCTTACCACGAGTAGAGAAACACAAGATGTTATCGTGGGTATTCGCCACTAGAAGACGCTCGATATGGTCTTCATCTTTCATCTTAGTCGCACTCTTACCTTTACCACCACGGCGCTGTGACTCGTAGTCGCTCAGTACTTGGTACTTAACGTAACCACCGTGAGATAGAGTAACAACAACGTCTTCACGTGCGATCAGCTCTTCCATGTCAATATCATGGCTCGCAGCTGTGATTTCTGTACGACGAGCGTCACCAAAGCCGTCACGAACCGCTTCAAGTTCCTCACGGATAACTTCCATCAAACGCTCAGTGCTCGCAAGGATATGCATGAGTTCAGCGATTTCTTCTAGAAGTGTTTTGTATTCGCCAAGAATCTTCTCGTGTTCTAGACCTGTTAGTTTATGTAAACGTAGATCTAGGATAGCTTGTGCTTGTTGCTCAGTCAGGAAGTACTGACCATCACGAATACCGTATTCAGGCTCTAGCCATTCAGGGCGCGCAGCATCTGTACCAGCACGCTCAAGCATTGCTGAAACGTTGCCTAAATCCCAACCACGAGCGATAAGACCCGCTTTTGCTTCAGCCGGTGTAGGTGCCTTACGGATAAGCTCAATGATTTCATCAATGTTAGCAAGCGCTAGAGCTAAACCTTCAAGGATATGAGCACGTTCACGCGCTTTACGCAGTTCGAAGATAGTACGACGTGTCACAACTTCACGACGGTGATCAACGAAGCACTTCAACATATCTTTTAGGTTGAATAGCTGTGGCTGGCCATTGTTTAGGGCCACCATATTGATACCGAAAGTGGTTTGCAGCTGAGTCTGAGCGTAAAGGTTGTTTAGAACTACTTCGCCCACAGCATCGCGCTTACACTCAATAACAATGCGCATACCGTCTTTATCTGACTCGTCGCGCAGTGCACTGATGCCTTCTACTTTCTTATCTTTAACTAGCTCAGCGATCTTTTCGATCAAGCGAGCTTTGTTCACCTGGTAAGGAATTTCAGTGACGATAATGGTCTCTTTACCATTCTTCTCCACTTCGATGTCCGCTTTCGAACGCATGTAGATTTTGCCACGACCTGTTTTGTACGCGTCTACAATGCCTTTACGACCGCTGATAAGCGCCGCCGTTGGGAAATCAGGACCAGGAATGTAATCCATTAGTTCATCAATAGTGATTTCTTCATTATTGATGTATGCAAGACAGCCATCAATCACTTCGCCAAGGTTATGAGGCGGGATGTTGGTTGCCATACCTACTGCGATACCAGAAGCACCGTTAACCAATAGGTTTGGAATTTTAGTTGGAAGAACCGCTGGGATCTGCTCAGTACCGTCGTAGTTTGGTACGTAGTCTACGGTTTCTTTGTCTAGGTCAGCCAATAGTTCATGGGCAATTTTGGCCATTCGAACTTCGGTGTAACGCATTGCCGCAGCAGAGTCGCCATCGATCGAGCCAAAGTTACCTTGACCATCGACCAGCATGTAACGAAGCGAGAACGGCTGAGCCATACGTACGATTGTGTCGTACACAGCACTATCACCATGTGGGTGATATTTACCGATTACGTCGCCGACAACACGGGCTGATTTTTTATATGGTTTGTTCCAATCGTTGCCTAGTACGTTCATCGCGAATAAAACGCGGCGGTGTACTGGTTTTAGGCCATCACGCACATCTGGAAGAGCACGACCCACGATGACTGACATCGCATAGTCTAGATATGAACCTCTAAGCTCATCTTCAATGTTTACGGGCGTGATCTCTTTAGCTAAATCGCTCATAGAGCCATTATCCCTCTATTATCTGATCGTAATTACGATACGTGTAAGGTGCAAAAATATAACACACAATTCATCACTTCGGCATCACTTTCCCTCTCCTTTTATCAGGTTGTGAGCTTGGTTATGAATCAAATGTCGAGAATTTGCACACTCATCCCATATCTTTCTGATTAGTGGTTATATTTCGGTCAATATTGAGCAAAATCGGACTCTTTACGCGGAAAAGCGATGTAAATTCCTTTAACTACACAACGCGAAAATGCAGGTTTTAGAGTTATTGTCACTGGCACCAGTTCAAGGATGAACCAAAAACAATAGTTAGCGCTTTACAAATTACAGGCACCTGTCTCGATTGCCGCGCCAGTGAACTCTGTCATTGTCCCTTAACTAAGCACATCGAGGTTGTTTGGGTGTAAAACGTTGGAGTATACTGGCGCCCTCTAAAGGACTCAGATTGAATGCAATAAAACCAATTATGACTAAAGCACAAAACGTCGACCCAAGTGAAATTAAGAAATTCGAGGACATGGCTTCTCGATGGTGGGATTTAGAAGGCGAGTTTAAGCCGCTTCATCAAATTAACCCACTTCGTTTGAACTATGTACTTGAAAAAGCAAATGGCTTGTTTGGCAAGCGCGCACTTGATGTCGGCTGTGGTGGTGGCATTCTTGCTGAAAGCATGGCAAAAGAAGGCGCTATTGTGACGGGGCTTGATATGGGTAAAGAACCATTAGAAGTCGCGCGACTACATGCATTAGAAACAGGTACTCAACTGACCTACATTCAGAGCACAATAGAAGACCACGCTATAGAAAACGCAGGAACTTACGATGTCGTGACTTGTATGGAGATGCTTGAACACGTTCCAGATCCTCTCTCCGTTATCCGCTCTTGTGCTGCACTAGTCAAACCCGGTGGTCACGTGTTTTTCTCAACTTTGAACCGAAACATTAAGTCGTACTTATTTGCTATTGTCGGTGCTGAGAAGCTTCTTAAGATTGTTCCTGAAGGCACTCATGAGCACGATAAGTTTATCAAGCCAGCCGAAATGATGAAGATGATAGACCAAACTGACCTGACGGAAATGGGCATTACTGGGCTTCATTACAACCCTCTAAATGACAGCTACAAACTCGGTCGTAATGTAGATGTAAACTACATCGTTCATACTAAAAAATACTGAACGCTATTAAGTTAAAAAATGAGTTTTGTGATTGACATTTTTTAAAGAAAATGAATCGGAAGCGGTAGCACATAGTTGCCGCTTTTTTTGTCTTTTTATGGCTAAAATTCGTGCTCTAGATTCCATTTTGACCAAGCTATTTTTCGTAGATAAAAACGGCCAAAGATCAAGGAAAATATTTTTGCATGCGGTTATTTCTAAACCGATCTCGAAACCGTACTTTTAACCATTCAAGTCTGCCCTTTTCTCATCGGTTAGTGTTCACTTACTGATTTTTTTCATTTTGTCAGTTATCCACAAGTCATCCCCGATCTGTACCTTGATAAATCAGTGTAATAGCACTATCTTGTAACCCGCAAACAAATGAACCCCTATATGTTGTGTTTAAGCGACAATATATAGATAGACTTTGATCACAAAGCCGCCGCAAGCTTTACTCATATTGCACATAAACAAACAAAAATACGGCTTTTATCAGTTTTCTTAGGGAAATAAAGCAGAATGAACCAACAACTTACCGTCACCAAGCGTGATGGCCGTAAAGAAAGTATCGATCTGGATAAAATCCACCGCGTTATCACTTGGGCTGCAGAAGGTCTAGATAATGTTTCGGTTTCTCAAGTAGAACTTCGCGCTCACATCCAGTTTTACGACGGCATCACAACGACAGATATTCACGAGACAATCATCAAGTCTGCGGCAGACCTGATCTCTGAAGAGACTCCGGATTATCAATACCTAGCTGCTCGCCTAGCGGTATTCCATCTGCGTAAAAAAGCGTATGGCCAATACGAGCCACCAACGCTTTATGATCACGTGTCTCGCCTCGTCGATATGGGTAAGTACGATCAACATATTCTAGAAGACTACACAAAAGCAGAACTCGACGAACTTGATGCGTACCTCGACCATAAACGCGACCTAAACTTCTCATACGCGGCAGTTAAGCAGCTAGAGGGTAAGTACTTCGTACAGAACCGTGTTACGGGCCAAATTTACGAAAGTGCTCAGTTCTTGTACATCCTTGTAGCAGCGTGCTTATTTGCGAAATATCCAAAAGCGACACGTCTTGATTACATCAAACGTTTCTACGATGCGACATCGACATTTAAGATTTCTCTACCTACGCCAATTATGTCTGGCGTGCGTACCCCTACTCGCCAGTTCAGCTCATGTGTTCTGATCGAGTGTGGAGACAGTCTTGATTCTATTAACGCAACAGCAAGCTCAATTGTTCGTTATGTATCTCAGCGCGCTGGTATTGGTATCAACGCAGGTCGTATCCGTGCATTAGGCTCAGAGATTCGCGGTGGTGAAGCATTCCACACTGGTTGTATTCCGTTCTACAAGTACTTCCAAACAGCAGTAAAATGTTGTTCACAAGGTGGTGTACGTGGTGGCGCAGCTACTGTGTTCTACCCAATGTGGCACGGTGAAGCACGCTCACTAATGGTACTTAAGAACAACCGTGGTGTTGAAGAAAACCGTGTTCGTCACATGGACTACGGTGTTCAGTTAAACAAACTGATGTACCAACGTTTAGTTGAAGGCGGCAATATTACGCTATTCTCACCATCTGATGTACCTGGTCTGTACGACGCATTCTTCGAAAACCAAGAAGAGTTTGAGCGTCTATACGTGAAGTACGAGAACGATCCTTCAATCAAGAAAGAAACGGTTAAAGCGATTGAAATGTTCACTCTGCTAATGCAAGAGCGTGCATCAACGGGTCGTATCTACATCCAGAACGTGGACCACTGTAATACTCACAGCCCATTTGATTCTGAAGTCGCTCCAGTTCGTCAGTCGAACCTATGTTTAGAAATCGCACTGCCAACGAAACCATTAACTAACGTTGAAGATGACTCAGGCGAGATCGCACTGTGTACGCTTTCTGCATTCAACTTAGGTGCTATCAAGTCTCTAGATGATTTCGAAGAGCTATCCGATCTTGTTGTTCGTGCGTTAGATGCACTGCTTGATTACCAAGATTACCCTCTACCAGCGGCATACAAATCGACTATGAACCGTCGTACGCTAGGTGTTGGTGTGATTAACTTTGCTTACTACTTAGCGAAGAATGGCGTGAAATACTCTGACGGTAGCGCGAACGGCCTAACTCACCGTACGTTCGAAGCAATGCAGTACTACCTATTGAAAGCATCTGTAGCACTGGCGAAAGAACAAGGTAAGTGTCCTTCATTCGACGAGACGAACTACGCGAAAGGCTTACTGCCGATTGATACGTATAAGAAAGATATCGACCTAATTTGTGACGAAGCGCTGCACTACGACTGGGACAGCCTACGTAAAGAAATTATGGAGCACGGCCTACGTAACTCAACACTGACTGCGCTAATGCCTTCTGAGACTTCTTCTCAGATTTCAAACGCAACTAACGGTATTGAGCCACCACGTGGTTACGTTTCAGTAAAAGCTTCGAAAGACGGTATCCTGAAGCAAGTTGTACCAGAGTTCACAGAACTTAAAGACAGCTATGAACTGCTTTGGAATATCGGTTCGAACGACGGTTATCTACACCTTGTGGGTATTATGCAGAAGTTTGTTGACCAAGCTATCTCTGCTAATACTAACTACGACCCGTCACGTTACGAGACTGGCAAGGTTCCAATGAAGAAACTACTTCAAGACCTGCTAACAGCGTATAAGTTTGGTGTGAAAACGCTTTACTACCACAACACTCGTGATGGTGCGAAAGATGAACAGAAAGACGCTGTTCAACCACAAGATGACGATTGTGCTGGCGGCGGTTGTAAGATTTAATCTTCCCGTACCTAGCGAACCCGTAAAGACAGACTATCGATAACCTCCCCCTTACGGGGAGGTTTAAAAGGAATTGAGGCATTATGGCTTACAGTACTTTTAACCAAAAAAAGAATGACCAATTGAAGGAACCAATGTTCCTAGGTCAATCAGTAAACGTTGCACGTTACGACCAACAAAAGTTTGAGATTTTCGAAAAACTTATCGAGAAACAACTTTCTTTCTTCTGGCGTCCAGAAGAAGTAGACGTATCTAGCGACCGTATCGATTACAACAAACTGCCAGATCACGAGAAGCACATCTTCATCTCTAACTTGAAGTACCAAACGCTTCTTGACTCTATCCAAGGCCGCAGCCCTAACGTGGCACTGCTGCCGCTTGTGTCTCTGCCAGAACTAGAGACTTGGATTGAGACTTGGTCTTTCTCTGAAACGATTCACTCTCGTTCTTACACACACATTATTCGTAACATCGTGAACGACCCTGCGGTGGTGTTTGATGATATCGTTGAGAACGAGCACATTCTGAAGCGTGCAAAAGACATCGCGCACTACTACGACGATTTGATTCAAGCGACGAATGATTACCATCGCTACGGTGAAGGTGAACATGTCCTTAACGGTGAAACGGTTAAGGTTAGTCTGTACGATCTTAAGAAGAAGCTGTACATCTGTCTGATGTCTGTTAACGCATTAGAAGCTATTCGTTTTTACGTAAGTTTCGCATGCTCTTTCGCTTTCGCAGAACGCGAACTAATGGAAGGTAACGCGAAAATCATCAAGCTGATCGCTCGTGACGAAGCACTTCACTTAAACGGCACGCAGCACATGATCAACCTGCTACGTAACGGTCAAGATGACTTCACTTTTATGCAAATCGCAGAAGAGGCAAAACAGGACTGTTTTGATCTATTCAAAGAAGCGGCTGAGCAAGAAAAAGAGTGGGCAGAGTATCTATTCAAAGATGGCTCTATGATCGGTCTAAACAAAGACATCCTAAGCCAATACGTTGAATACATCACAAATATTCGTATGCAAGCGGTAGGTCTACCAGCAGCGTATCCAGAAGCAACAACTAACCCAATTCCATGGATTAACGCTTGGTTGTCTTCAGATAACGTTCAAGTTGCGCCTCAAGAAGCAGAAATCTCTTCTTACCTTGTGGGTCAAATTGACAATGAAGTTCGCGCAGATGACTTCGAAGGATTCGAGCTGTAATGGCAACACTCAAAATCAACAAACTGATCAGCATTGAATCCAACCCTTCCAATACGATTTTGGAAACAATGGAGCAAGCTGGCCTATTACCAGAATACAACTGCCGTGATGGGCACTGCGGCGCCTGTCGCTGCAAATTGGAGTCTGGTGAAGTGGAGTATGTTGGTTTTGCCATGGCTTACACACAAAGTGATGAAATATTACCTTGTATCTGTAAAGCAAAATCAGATTTGTCACTTAGCGGCGTTAACTACGCGATGAAAGAAAAGCAGCGCGCATAACGTTGACTCGACGGTATAAAATGCAAAAGCCAAGGCAATCACCTTGGCTTTTTTGTCTCTCAGACTACTGTAGAAAGCTTTGGTTATAAAGCACTGCTCGGGAGGTGCATCTCTTTAACTTTCTCTAAAAATGCATAATGCGCAAACATCGGTTTACGTTCTAGGTAGCGACGCAACAAGTCTAGAGCTGCCGTGCTGATCACTTTAACTTGATCACTGCGCTGATACTTTTTCGAGAGTTTATATAACGCTCCCCACTCGCCTGACGGTGTCGATAAAGCGACGGAAAAAACGCCCTCTTCAATATGGCCAGTGACGAGTGATAAATCCGTCCCACACTTCTCTCGCGTAGCACCAGCCAGAGCAAACGTTTCTGCTAATGGATCTCCGCTGTTGGCCATCGCTTGAGTCAGGCTCGGTAGTATCCAACCATGCCCTAGTTGTTTTTCAGCGTTTTCATCACCGTTTAGCCAGTACGTTAAGTATCCTCCGCTACTTTTTTCGGAGGTCGACACTGTTAGTCCTTTATCGACCAACAACTGGCCGACATTTTCAACCATAGGTAAATCAATACTAACGGTATTACTCTCAAGGTGTTTATTAATTATCTGTACTAGTTTCAAACGCTGTTCAATCTGATCTGAAGGACCAAAAAGTTTCACTTCAATAAAAGGCAAGTAAGAGCGATACCCTAGCTCATAGCCTTGAGGAAGTTTTAGCTGATCTAGCTTATCTGAAATACCGGATTCAGATAGACCAAACGTGTAGATTCGACTACAACATGAACCTTGAACATCGGGAAACACTCTTCTCAGATCGGGAAGAATTTGCGTCTCTGCCATGAGCTTAAATTCACTTGGTACACCCGGTGTGAAATAAAAAATGGCATCATTAATCAGCATTTTGAAACCGCAAGCAGTGCCTATCGGGTTGTCCAATATCTCTGCCGTTTCTGGCAGCATTGCTTGCTTTAAATTACTGTCCGGCATAGGGATGCCACGTCGAGCATACAAACTTTCTAGATGCTGCAACCACTCTTTGAATAGCACCAGTTTACAATCGGCGGCTCTCGCGGCGGCGGCAGCACTCATGTCATCCGTTGTAGGGCCTAAACCACCATTAACAATAACCACATCGTTGTTAAAGCTGAGCATTAAAAACTCTTCAACCAAACTCGATAGGCTATCACCAACCGTTGAGCGCTTTGTTAAGCCAAATCCATGTTGATAAAACAGGCTAGACAACCATGCCGCATTAGTATCAACAATATCACCGTGGAGGACTTCCTCACCAGTACTAAGCATTGCTATTTTCACAACTGACTCCTGAACGTAAGCACAATCCTATTTTCGTTATAGCGCTTATTTTTCTTTTTATTTGGACAAATCTCGCCGAGGTTTGTTGGGACTAAATAAGGGTCAAGTGTTTAAATGATTGATGTTTTGAGGGATAATTACGAGCCCGAACATACACCATTAACTCGGAGACCTTTGTGTCAAAATCATCCATGTTCAAGACGACTCTAACAGGCCTTTGCTTGGCTTCGTCAGCGCTTGCGCACGCAAGTCACTATGACCTAAGCCGTCATACAGAGTTTTCTTACACACCTGATTGTTTGTCAGGTTACTGCGAAACGACGACTCTGTACACCTTCGAGGCTCAAAATCGCGGTGTTATGTATGAACAGAATAGTGATGATTCGCTAAACCTTGACGCAGGGCTTCAGCCTAAACATCTCATCATCCCTCAAGATAAAGACTGGGATTATCTGATGGGTCAAACCTACACCATTCTAGGTCTCAGTATCGCGACCGTAGGCATGATGACTTTTCTTCCAGAAAGTATCACCAAATGGGACGAAGAAGACCGAGACATGAGTAAGTTGGGGCAAAAGTGGAAAGATAATGTCTCTGACGGCCCCGTTTGGGATCGCGATGAACATGTCCTCAACTACATCATGCACCCATATTTTGGCGGTGTTTACTACACGGCAGCACGTCACGCTGGCTATAATGAATTTCAGTCGTTTTTGTACTCCGCAACTATGTCGACGTTCTTTTGGGAGTATGGCGTGGAGGCGTTCGCAGAAGTACCATCTTGGCAGGATATTTTTATCACACCATTCTTTGGTGCTGTTGTTGGTGAAATGATGTTAACGGCTGAGCAAGACATTATTGCAAACGGCGGCGAAGTTATGGGCTCTGAAACCGCAGGTGATGTTTCGCTCTTCTTCTTAAACCCTGTTGGACATATTCATTATTGGGTAACTGATGCATGGGGCGGTAGTGCAGAACTACAATTCAATTCATCACCTTGGTTTGGAAACCAAGATGTTGCAAAATTCGCCATGGACGCAGGCGCAAACTACGACAGTCAATTTTATGGTGTCGAGTTAAAAGTAACCTTCTAATCCTAAGTTGATACTCGGTAAAAAGCAGCCTTACGATGGCTGCTTTTTTGTGCTCTGAACATTGTTTTAATTATTTGCATCACGAATTAGTGTTAAAAATTGACTTTCATCAAACATTACCCGCCCTTAGCACCTACACTAAATAAAAGGATTTATTCCAATAACTTAAGTAGCACGTTTATTCGTACTGCGTCCAAACCTTGATTCCAGGAGGGGACATTATGAACACCGTATTTATTGTTAATTTTGTCGGACAAGCGTCACCCGCCACGATTAAAGAGCTCGCTGCAATCACACACGAAAACGGCGGGAAATGGCTGATCAGCAAAGTAAACTTTATCGAAGACCAAGTTGCAGGTGTCATCAAAGTAGAGCTTCCAAGAGAAAATGCCGACATCGTTAAACAAGCGTTCTCTTCTTGTCAGACTCTTGTTGTTAGGTTCGTCGACTCTGAGCCTCACTCATATCGTGAAGACACTATCTTCCAACTTCGTTTAGATGCCAACGATAGAGCGGGTATTGTGAATGAAATTACTCACGTTCTCGATAATCAAGGTATCTCAATTTTAGATATGGATTGTCAGCGTGTATTCATTGCAGGAGGCGGAGGGGTAAGCTCTAGCTTATTCAGCGCTAAAATGGCGATAAAACTACCTAGCGAGCTAGAAATTGAAGACATAGCCAATGAGTTAGAATCTCTGAGTGAAGACACTCGTGTAATTGTAGAAAGCTAACTGCATACCTTTAACGCTTCCCCAATAAAAAGAGCAGCAATTCAGCTGCTCTTTGTCGTTCTAATACTCAATACGTTTTATATCACTGACCACTGAGACAGTGAACGTTTGAAATCAGAGTAGTCAAATTCATTCAGTTTTTGAATGTCACCATTCGAGCGTTCACAGTAGACCGACGGCATACGTAGACCGTTAAACCAGTTCAGTTTCACCATGGTGTAACCGGCACTATCTAGAATATGCAGACGCTGTCCTATCTCTAGAGGCTGTTCGAAGTTCGCCACGCAGAACTGGTCTCCAGCCAAACAAGAGCACGAGCCGATCACATACTCGTGTTCACCATTTTCAGATGCTTCAAGAATTGACGCTGGCTCATTGTAGATCAACGTATCTAAGCGGTGAGCTTCTGTGGCTGAATCGACAATCGCCGTCTTCTTTACGTTCTCAACGATATCAACCACAGTGACCACTAGGTCAGTCGTCTTGGTAATGATCGCTTCGCCCGGTTCTAGGTACATTTGCACGCCGTGTTTTTCAGCAAACGCTTTCAGCGCTAGGCCAAGCTTTTCGATGTCATAACCCGGCCATGTGAAGAACACGCCGCCGCCCATGCTTACCCAGTCCAGCTTATCTAGGTACTCGCCAAACTGAGCTGAAATAGCATCGAGTAAGCCGATAAACGCATCCACGTCTTTGTTCTCACAGTTCATGTGGAACATTACGCCATCAATACCATCAAAAATTTCCGGTTTGATGTGATCAGCCTGAACACCAAGACGAGAGAATTGACGCGCTGGGTTTGCTAAGTCTTGCCCTGCATAGCTCACACCTGGGTTTAGGCGCAAGCCAATCGATGCTTTGCCTTCGACAATATGACGATAAGCCGCTAGCTGTGACTGAGAGTTAAAGATCATCTTGTCACAGATGTCCGCCACATCGCGAACGTCATCTTCGCTGTAACCCACACTGTATGCGTGTGTCTCACCACCGAACGTTTCGTAGCCAAGCTTCACTTCAAACGGGCCAGAACTTGTTGTTCCGTCTAGGTAAGGCTTGATGATGTCGAATACACCCCATGTTGAGAAGCACTTCAGTGCTAATACAAGCTTCACACCAGAGATGTCTTTTAGCTGTTTTGCTTTCTCTAGGTTCTCAATCAGCTTGTCTTCATTGATCATGAAGTATGGCGTTTTTAGTTCGTTTTGTTGCATTTTGATACCTTACGTCCCTTCGCCTTAGCAAAGACACTATAAAATCGAACAAAGCCGACGCAAGTGCATCGGCTTAAACGTACAAATAAGAGTCGCTAAATTCTTACTTCAATTTATGGATAACAGGTTGTCCTGGCTCCAGTTCTTGAACATGCCAATCTAGACCAATAGATGGCATGGTTTCTAGGAATGGGTCTGGATCTAGCTGCTCCATGTTGAACACGCCTTTGTCTGCCCATTTGCCACGGAAGAACTGCAAAGCCGCAGTGATCGCTGGTACGCCAGTGGTGTATGAGATAGCTTGGTGTTCAACATCTTCGTATGCGACTTCGTGATCAGCGTTGTTGTAAATAAATACACTGCGCTCTTTACCATCTTTCTTACCTTGAACCCAAGTACCGATACACGTTAGGCCAGTGTAGCCTGGCGCGAGTGATGTTGGATCTGGTAGTAGTGCTTTTAGCACGTGCAAAGGTTGAACAACCGTACCGTCATGAAGCGTTAGTGGATCTGGGCTGAGTAGACCGATGTCGCGCATCACATTGAAGTAGTTTAGGTAACGGTCACCAAAGCCCATCCAGAATTCGATGCGTTTCGCAGGGATGAACTCTTGCATAGATCGAACTTCGTCGTGCGCCATTGAGTACACTTTGTGTGAACCACAATTCGGGAATTCAAACTCAAGCATACGTGAGTGACAAGGTACTTGTTTCCACTCGCCGTTTTCCCAGTAGAACGAATCGCCTTGAATCTCAAGCATGTTCGTTTCTGGATCAAAGTTAGTTGCGAACTTCTTACCGTGGTCGCCTGCGTTTACATCCATTACGTCGATAGTATCGATTTCATCGAACAGATGTTTCACTGCGTATGCGGCAAACACCGATACTACGCCCGGATCGAAACCAGCACCAAGAATACCTGTAATGCCCGCTTCTTCAAACTTCTCACGGTAACCCCACTGCCAATCGTAAGCTTGAGGTACTTGTTGGCCTTCAGAGCACAAATCAACCGCAACAGATGTATCAAGGTATGACACTTTAGCTTGGTAACATGCTTCCATAATAGACATGTTCACCCAAGGAGGACCTGCGTTGATCACTAAGTCAGGTTGTACTTCTTTAATTAAAGCAACTAAAGAATCTACGTCGTCCGCGTTTACCGCTCGCGCTTCTAATTTCTTAGTTGAATCTTTCAGATTGTTTTTCTTCTGAATCGATTCGATGATTTTCTCACACTTACCTACGGTACGTGATGCGATTGTGATATCACCCAGAACGTCGTTGTTTTGTGCTGCTTTATGTGCAACTACCCAGCCAACGCCGCCTGCACCAATCTGTAGAATTGCCATAGTTTTCCGTTACCTTTGTTAAACTAGCTCTGCCGCTAGCGTATTGATTTTTGAGAGCAAAGATTCAAAGTCCGCCGTCGTCAGACACGGGTTCAAAATCGTAAATTTCAATGCAGTTTTATCGTCGACAATGGTTTCACCCAATACCGCGATACCGCGTGTTAACGCTTCTAAGCGCAACGTTTTGTTCAGTTCATCAAGATCCGCTGATTCATGTGTCGCGCGGAACAGAACCGTAGACAGTGATGGTTCAGCCAACAACTCAAAGTGTTTGTTATCTCGAATCATGTCTGCCACTTCAAGCGTCTGTTCAAGCAAATGATCATACATATCGCCTAGGGCTTTTGGCCCTACGCTTTGCATCGTCATAAACACTTTGAGCGCATCAAAACGCTTAGTTGTCGCAATAGACTTATCCACCAAGTTCGGTAGTTCGTCGTGTTCGCGGTTCAAATAGTCTGCATGGTGAAGCAGGAATTTAAAGTTAGACTTGTCATTTACCAATAGCGCACCACAACTGATGGTTTGGTAAAACAGCTTATGGAAGTCTACGCTGATGGAATGTGCACGCTCACAACCTTTCAGACGCGCTTTTTGGCTACTTAGAATCAGAGCTCCACCGTATGCACCGTCGACATGCATCCACATGTCATGTTTCGCTGCCATATCGGCGATAAAGTCTAAGTCATCAATAGCACCGTGGTCCGTTGTGCCCGCTGTGCCAACAATGGCAAATGGGATCAAACCTTCTGCTTTGGCCTGATTGAGAACTTCGTCTAATTTAGTGACATCCATCGTTCCATCGGCATTAGCATCGACAGTCATGACCGCTTTTTCACCCAACCCCATCCAAGACGCTGATTTTTGAACCGTGAAGTGGGATTTTTTCGAACATACAATACGTAGCTTGTCTGCGTATTCAGGAAGGCCAAGCTTTTGAATTGAGTGTGCACTGAGTTTGTCAGCAATCCAATCTCGCGCAAGCATCAAACCCATTTGGTTACTTTGCGTGCCGCCGCTCGTGAAGATACCGTCCGCTTTTGCACCTAACTCATATTTATCGCATAGCCAGTTCACAACTTTCTGTTCAACATAAGTCGCTGATGAAGCTTGATCCCATGAGTCCATCGACTGGTTCAAAGCCGCAATCATTGCCTCTGCCGCAATCGCTGGCATCAACGGTGGAGTATGCAGGTGAGCAATACAATCTGGATGTTGAGTAAAAATTGCGTTTTTCGCGACCAGATCAGCAGCATCGTCGATAACGGATTTAAGAGGCGCATTTCCATTATCAAGATCAACGTCGTGAATCGCTGCTTCCAATGCTTTTGGATCCATACCTGAATACGGTGCAGTCACTTGTTCAAACACTGACTTCATTGCCGTAGTAGTGTGATTCATCACCGAAGC
Source organism: Vibrio sp. Vb1166 (assembly GCF_033338695.1). Lineage (NCBI taxonomy): Bacteria > Pseudomonadati > Pseudomonadota > Gammaproteobacteria > Vibrionales > Vibrionaceae > Vibrio > Vibrio sp. Vb1166. The sequence continues at coordinate 99,240 of NZ_JAWOTE010000018.1, forward strand.
AAATTCATTGCTGCCCATCTCTCCTGTGTGGATGAAATGCTTCTTCCATTCATCTTGTGGCTGAGTTTCGATGTGACTACCGCCAGCGGCTAAAATCGCGTCTTCAAATACACGTAAAGCAAAGTCGATTTGCTCAAACGAGATGATAAGAGGAGGAAGGAAACGAATTACTGCGCCTTCGCGTCCACCTTTCTCAACGATCAAGCCACGCTCGAGTGCTGCGCGTTGAATAGAAAGTGTGAGTTCACTATCCGCTTGAGGTTCACCAAATTTATTGAGCTCACCGTCTGGATTTTTAATCTCCACGCCTAGCATCAAACCTTTGCCACGAACCTCTGCAATACAGTTCACACGCTTTTGAATACTTTCAAGGCCGTAGCGCAAGTACTGACCCGCAATATTGGCATGCTCAACAAGATTATCACGCTGGATAATTTCTAATGCTTTCGCACCAGAGACCATAGCTAGCTGGTTACCACGAAATGTACCTGTGTGCTCGCCCGGCTTCCATGTATCATGTTGCTTGTTGATAACCAATAGCGACATTGGTAAGCCACCACCAATTGCTTTTGATAAACACAGAATATCTGGAACAATGCTCGACTCTTCGAACGCGAAATTGTAGCCAGTTTTACCAACACCACACTGGATCTCATCGAAGATCAGTAAGATACCGTGTTCATCACAAATACGACGTAACTCTCGTAGCCAGAATGCTGGCGCAGGAACAACACCACCCTCACCTTGCACTGGCTCCACGATAATCGCGGCAGGCTTCATAATGCCTGACTCATCATCGTTTAAAAGACGATCGATATAGCGAATACTTGCTTTCGCACCTTCATCACCGCCAAGCCCAAAAGGACAACGCAGGTTGTATGGGAAAGGCATAAAGTGCACATCCGACATCAAACCAGTTCGACGAGCTTTCGTGCCTAAGTTACCCATCATCCCCATCGTACCATTAGTCATACCATGGTATGCGCCACGGAAGGCAAACATAGTGTTGCGACCGGTAGTCTGTTTCGCGAGCTTGATAGCAGCTTCAACCGCATCAGCTCCAGACGGGCCACAAAATTGGATAACGCTGTTCTCGCTTAACTCTTGAGGAAGAAAAGACTTAACGGATTGAATAAACGTCGTTTTTGCTGATGTTGCAATATCTAGCGTCTGATATGGCAGTCCTGAATCTAATTGTTCTTTCAGCGCTTGGTTTATTTCAGGATGGTTATACCCCAAAGCTAGAGTGCCTGCCCCCGCAAGGCAGTCTAGAAAGATCTGTCCACGCGTATCTTCAACCAAGCACCCAAAGGCTTGTTTAATTGCGATCGGCAAACGACGTGGATAAGAACGTACTTCAGATTCATGCTCAGCCTGATCAATCAATACTTGATCTGGCGTTAAGTCATACGTTCCCTCAACGATAGGAACCTGAGACGAAAAAATGTTTGCGATATTGCTATCGACTTCAAAGGCAGTGCTCATACTACATAATCCCTTGAATTATAATAATTCTGTATCCTGTATTAATAATCATTAGAATGAAATTACAGGAGGTGTGAATACCCCTCCGCATTTGTCAGTGCATAAATGACAAATACAGATCATCCGCCACGATACTCGCGGCTTTATATGTAAAAGGGATTAATCAAGGTTCTGTAATGCACCCGTTTTGTAAAACAGGACATTTCGGCAGTATGAAGCTGATTAGTGTGTGTTTATTCAAAGGTTTCAATGTTGGGTTTCCCATTAATATGCCGCGTTTACAGCATTAGTATCCCGTCTATCGACAAAAGGCTTTGCCGATACCTACCCTACGCAGTGTCACAATCAGCTTGAATGGTCACTACGCGTATCCCCCAGAGATCAAACGTTGTTAATTACGCTCCGAGATTGCGCGCGAATTTATCACAAAATAAAATCTTCTGGCAACGATTTTTCATATTAGTAACAGTGATGTAAATCACAACAAAACATACCCCATCGAAACTCGCATGTTCATATTCATGAGCTAAGCTTTTCTGCTTCTCTCAAACAGCTGTTATTTAAACAAATATTCTTGAGATATCATCACCTCATCCAACAGAGGTTTAAGGTTGTGCTGCTTAATCGTAAAACATTCCTTTCTATATCCGGAACATTTAAAAAGATAGCATTCTCGTCACAGCTTTGCCTGGAGCAAGAGTGGTTATTCTCCACAAGTGATGGTTTAAACATAGACTAGTAGGAATGGCTAAGATGCTTTGCAATGGCAGAATGAACAATCACTTGAGTCAATGAGACAAAGGGTTCGTTACTTAACGAAGTCTGTGACAGAAAAGAAGTTTGAGATTTTCAAAAAATACGAAAAAGGCCTAACATTTTCATGTTAGGCCTTAAATCTGGAGCGACACACGAGGTTCGAACTCGTGACCTCAACCTTGGCAAGGTTGCGCTCTACCAACTGAGCTAGTGTCGC
>NZ_JAWOTE010000019.1:0-84153 GCF_033338695.1 Vibrio sp. Vb1166
TTGATCATATGACAAGATGTGTATCTACCTTAACTTAATGATTTTGATAAAAATCATTAGGGGATTCATCAGTGCTTAACCTGCTTTATCTAGATAGGTTAAAGGTTGAGGCTCAAGGATATACACTAAGCCTTTGGGCGCACGGCTGAGTACATCAACAGCATTAATACTCAACCTTTTAACCTTCACCTCAAGGTTACTTAGAAGATTAATAATCTGAATCAACGCTGCCTTACACATAGTACGATCAACATCTTCAAGCACTAAAACGCTTTGCTCCAACGTTTCTTTACCGTTGTTATGAATCTTCTCCATTATCCACTTCATCGCAATCGCTCCAGTGCCGGAGCATGGCTCATAGAAAGAAAGTTCTTGATTGTGATGGTCACTAGGCGATCCTACGAGTGCTGCGAGTAAACGCCCCAGCTCTGGTGGAGTAGGAAAGAAGTTTTGTCCTTGTTTGTAGTAACCACACTCGGAGAAAAACATGCCGAGAACGTCAATACCAGGATAGTTTCTCATGGCCGCACTCAAGATATGCGATAATTCGATAGCCGTAGGTTCCAGTTCTTTTGGCATTTTTGATGATGGAGGGTACAGCCCGGTCTGCTGATATGCCCAGTGGTCGATAAATGTATAAACAAACTCGGCAACACCCATACGATATCTAGCCGCCTCTATTACCTGAACTGCCTTGCGGATTTCGCTATGCACTTGCGACATTCATTCTCCCCTCTGTTTAACTCAACTCACAGTATCATAATATAATCCCATAAACATAGCAATTTAGACCATCATGCAATACCGGATACAGCTCCAATCCCCTCCACCACCGAGAAAACTGAAAGTACACCCCCCCCTAACCACCTTGCTAGACCTCTCTTTTTTTCTCTCTTTTTCTCTATTTATCTCTCTCTTTCTAAATTCGGGGGCGAGCCCCGGCTCAACAAAGCCGAAGGAGGAGCGTTAGCGACGACCGAGGCTTATACCCCACTTTGCATGATGGTCTAAAAACGGCTAAAATGTAATCAATGATCCGTCAGAACAACGCAAGGAATAAATGATGAGCCAGATAAAAACGCTCTTTGACGACGTGACATTTAATCTGTCTCGTCTGAACAAACTACTAACGAGCACTATGCCAAGCATGGCGATAGTGAGCCGGATACCTCCAGTACATAAAGGCAATGAGCATGAGGTAATAAAACTCATCATGCCCGAGCACCATTCCGGCATGGCCGCTATGAAGCTGGCGGGTGAAGGCTACGTGGATCTGCACATCAAACACCCCTACTCACAGAAATCTGCCAGACGTTATGTTGGCGTGATCCACCTGCTGCCCTCTAATCCCAACAGCGCTGAGATTGTTCAGTTGGTACATAGCATCAACCAAAGCAAGGCCGACATCGAGGAGTTGGTGATCACTGAAAACGAAACCCGGCAAGCACGGTTCAAGGCAATCCATGACAACTGCCCCGGCGTCATGACAAAACATCTCTACAGACAAATCCACTGCCTAGTCGATGCGGACGTCAAATCAGTGAAGTTCAGTTGGCAGAGAAAAGATGCTTTGCACCAACCGGACAAAGCAGTACTAATAAGCCAAATGATCAAAGAACTGGAGCGAGCCAACCCTGAGAACGAGTTGCCCCTGACCCAGCTCATCAAGAAAGTCGCCAGCGCCCCTGATATGACACTGAGAATTCGTCGGGATGTTAAAGTACAGCCAGCGGCCAATGTGGTAAAACTCTCTGGGCAGAAAACCATGACTGCTCCGTTGCCGATCATCGTGGTACAAGATGAACCCTTCAAGGCTGGACAGATCGCTTCGTTTGTGGCCGCAGTGGAGAGAAAGCAACGCTCGGACAAACAAAGCTCAACTATCCTTGGCACGTTCGCTGGCCGACAAATAGAGCAGATAGCTCCCAAAAAGTTAAATAAAGAAGATTCAACGTAAAACGAAGACAGAAGAAATTGATATCAGTTGTTCGGTTAAACCGAACAACTGATGCTTTTAAGGATTGTTAGATGTTGTCGTCAATAGCCCAATACGATGAGCCGCTTGGCATTGCTGGAGATTGTTCAAGATGCTCAATTCCCATATCTTTAGCAACATACTGAGCTACATCATGAGACACGTGACCATCATCCAAGTCCGAAGCTATCATTGCTTGTGAGTAAACAAAAAAGGGAGGATGTTCCTTAAAATCACGTTGCCTCATCCAGGCTTGCACTGAGCGAGAAAAATATCCCCACAATTTGTTTTTATATAAAGCAGCTTGGTCAGCGATAGTTGGATTAGGATCGTTCAATTGAACGGATTTGGCCTTTTCAAACATTTCATAAGTAAACAAAGGTCTCCCGAAATACTCACTAGCAGAAGACAATAGAGTACAGAACTGATGATGTAGAACTCTATCCTCAGCCAAGTTTGGCACGTAATTCAAACCACACTTGTCGCAAATAACAGCATGACCTAAACCATCGTATTCAGGCGGCATCATTTCGACAACTGTATTGGACTGAACGCTCCTCAATTCATTCAAATATTTTTCAGTGACAAAAGTACCTGAATCAGAATCCTTTGGAAGGTGAAAATACTTAACCTCAGGGTCATAGTACCAATAACCTCCGCGTCCATTAGTGTAGCGTTTGCCTGTTATAACCACTGTGTACACAGTCATTGAACCTGCTGTGATGCTGGGGTTTTCCGAGTATGCTTTTCTTCTCCTCTCACAAAGCTCGGCGGATAATTCGTTTGACATAACTCGTACTGAGTCAAAAAGATTAATATCCAATATTTCAACTATATAGGATGTTGCCGCGTCAGGATTCGCATCAACCGGAGCTCGTTTTAAAAAAGGCACAGGAAGATCTAAGTCATAAGCGATAGGTGGTCGCTCAGTTAAAGCTTGATCTGTATTTTCAGAAAGCCCAGCCCCAGCCCAGTGGTTCCAATTTTTATAACCCTGAGCCTTAGCTAGTGCATGAAGGAGTTTGATTGGTTTCAGCGAAACATTAAAATCATCTTTCAATGTTGATGACAGTTTTCTTGCGAGATATTCAGCGTTTGATTTCGAGCCAAACGATATCGTGGTAGTTTTCATATTAAAGCAACTCCAAATTAACGGGGTATCTATGAAAGGTTGCCCTGATTACCTGCCAAGCCCCCAGTTAAATGAATCTGCATTAACACGGTTAGACATTTGCAAAGATAAAATCACCTGTTTCACAGGGCGGTCTAGTCAAAAGACTGGTCAAGGACTTGAGCATATTTCAGCGCGAAATCGTAATGACCCCAGAATGATAGCAAGTACATATCAAATGACACACTGTAGAACTGCCCGTTGAGGGCAATCAGGCAGAGAACTGATACATTCACACACATAAATTTGGTTCCCTCATAGATGAGGGAACCAAAATCCATCTGTTCAAAATCCAACCATCCGGAATTTCCGGATGGTTGGTAATTACGCAATTTGATAGTGGAGCCTATCCAAAGAGAGGTCTGTAAACACCAGCCAATACAGGGATGTTTCCTTCAATAGAACTTAAAAATTCCATAAGCTCATCTCGATCCATTACCTTATGATTGCCTTCACTATCAAAGTAAGCGAATTGCTCCACGGGAGAAAAATAGTGAAAGCCAATGCTGTGCTCCAGTTCCTCATTAAAAAAAGCACCAATGGCATTATCGAGACGGTAGTAAAGTGTATTAAGACGAGGGTTATCATAGACCCCAAAATAATCAAGCTGAGATTGTTTTTTCAGTTCATAAGAATCAGGTTCACGCTTTAATTGCGATAAAATGGATAACTTTGCTCGCTCCGCGATCTCTTCGTGAGTCATCATAAAACGCTTGGCAACAACAAATGAATGGATCACACCTCCATAGTTTTCGATATGGAAGTCGTACTCGTCATCCGGCCTCATATGCTCGATAGCTTTTTCTAGTGTAGACAGCACCTTACTACCACATAAATAAGCTATTTCGCTATCGTTAGCTCTAACTTCATCAATACAAGACGCATCTAAGAACTGAATTGGAGTGCGCTCCTCATGAGAAACAAAGAATTCATCATCCCCATTATCACCTGATAAATACATGAGATCAGATTTGGAGCTAAATGCAGAGCCACACCAGTGATTCCAGTTTTTATACCCGAGACATTTAGCCGTGGCGTGAAGCAGTTTTATTGGTTTGAGCGAGATGCTATGGTCTTGTTTCAAAACTGAGGAAAGGTTATCAGCAAATGAATTTGCAGCCTCTTTAGAGGCAAAAGTTACGTCATTAGATAGGTTTTTCATGTCAACTCCAATAGAGCGAGTTTATAGGATGCCCTGATTACCTAACATCGCTCCGGTTTACACGAAACATATTGGTTTAGATAAAAACACCTTTTTCACAGGGCGGTCTAGTCGAAGGACTGGTCAGAGATTTGAGCATCTTTCAGCGCGAAACCAAATTGACGATTAGATTTTCCTTTTCGTTACTCCATTTTTCCACTCCCAAACTGCCCAAAATGGACCATTACACGAAGTCTCTAACCTTTGCGACGTATTTGCCCAAAATGGGCTGATACAGAGTCATAATCTATGCACCTACCCTATTAGACTGGAAACCTCAAACAGGTCTAATTAAAGAGGGCAATACATTAATGAAACGTTCAGCATTGGCAATTGCTTTGATTGCAGCATTAAGCGGATGTGGTTCCGGTGGAGAAGATGGAGGAAGTAGTTCCAATACAAACACCAACCCAGGAACAAAATCTGGCTCTATTAAAATTGATAACATCTCGATAAAAGAAGGAAATTCAGGTAACAGTGATGCCAAAGTGCGTGTTACTCGTAGCGGTGGTAAAGATGGTGTAATTAAAGGTAAATACCGAACTACCCCTGGAACTGCATTATCAGATCAAGATTACCTGGAAACTGTTGGAGAATTTGAGCTTCAAGATGGCGTTACTCGGGTTGATTTGATCATCCCTATCATTGGTGATGTAAAGGATGAATATGATGAAACATTCTCCGTTCAAATTTTCGATGTTTCTGGTGCCTCCAGCATAGAGAGAGATACTGCTACCGTAACAATCACCAATGATGACTCCTCTCCAGAAATATCATTTACCTCAGAAATCAGAACCACATCAGAAGGAAGTGGTCGCGTTAAAATTCCGCTACAACTAAACACTTCATCAGGAAAAGATGTAAGCGTCAGTTACGAACTCAGTGGATTAGCTATTAACGGCCAAGATTATAGTGTCATCAGTGACAGCACTATTGTTTTCCCGGCTGGAACTACTGAGCAGTTTCTTGAGTTAAATATTGTTCAAGATGACGTTCCCGAAGGCGGTGAAACAATAAAAATTAAACTTACCGAGGCTAACAATGCCACACTCAGCAAACAGTTTGAGACCAGTGTTATTGTCGGTGGACAACAAAGTTTGAAACTCGAACAATAAAGATTAGAACTATGACAATAAAGTACGAAACTTTTCGGTGCCATTTGTCGTAGTTTGCCTTCTTCTCTGAGACGATTTTGCCCCATTCCTTCTCTGCGCGAAAGTCTACTCACAATTTGTGATTGTACGTTTGCCTTACTTGTAGTTATTCGAGGAAGTGTCGAAGTAAGCTTTTTAAAAATCATACGTCATTTTGCAATCTAATACCGATAACATCTCATTAAACTATTGATTATTAATTGAACTGTGATTGAAAAGGCTGCATGATAGGACTATGAAAAGCCGTATAAAATGCGTTATATGCGAAGGAGGATATATGACAAAGGAAGTTGCCGATAAGTGCTATATCGCATTAGGCATTGCTGCTGGAGATAGTATCTATCAGTACTTTTTCCGTACTGAAGAACCGTTTAATTTCTACAAGCCAATATTTATGTTCATAGTCGTTTTCCTTATTCTCATTACATTAAGCTTTGGCTTGAGGTTACTTAAACGGCTCATTTCTGCTCCTAAACGTGTTTAGAACGCAGTAAACCTTCATAAGAATAATTTGGTCAACAGGCTGTTGACTAAATTCAGGACAGCTCATTTGTGAAGCAAATTGTTTCGCAATTGACCAACAGGCTGCTGGACAAATCCCACTGCCCAATTTTGCAAGAGGCTCTTACAAAAAAACGAGTCAACACATTTATGCCCCAAAACAAGTCTAGTCGAGCGTCGCAAATGAGCGATCAGCGGACGGTGAAAAATGTTCAGCTGATACCGTTTTTATATCCAAAATCAACAAACTTCCCCCATATTCAGGTAAATGAGCAATTTGCGCATTTTTGTCCTTAGACCACGTCATTAACTTTCAAATATTTTCATAGCTAGCAAAAGGTTAGCTAATTTGATAAAAACGTATGAACCAGAAAAGTGAGCTATTACGTGGTAGAAATATGCGCGATTTGCACACTATTAAATTGTTGAACTAAGCCGCTGCGCGGAGTCGCAAACATCCCAATCAACGACCACACTTACCTTGAGATTTAACCCATTAATCTGGAGGTAACAATGAACTCTCTCATTGAACAAGTCGCCACTGAAATTGAACTCATGGGCTATTCACAACGAACTCGCGAGACCTACTGTGGTTGCTTACAGCGCATTGAGAACTATTTCAGTAAATCCTTAGCGCAAGTCACGGATGCGGAATTGAATCACTATTTTAATGAGCCTGAGGTGCGCCGATTAACCCGAGCGAGCCAATTGGTGCAAATTAATAGTGTCCTCTTCTTATTCAAACACATACTCCACCGGCCGTTGCAATTAGCCATCACTTTACCCAAGCAACGGCATAAGCCACCCCAATATTTAAGCCGACAAGATATCCACTTACTGATTCACCATTGCCAAGATTTACGTTTAAAAACCATGATAATGCTCAGTTATGGCTGTGGATTACGCTTAAATGAATTAACCCACCTCAAAGTGGCACAGATTGATGGGCAACGTAAAACGGCCTTTATTGAACACGGCAAGGGCAACCAGTCTCGTTATGTGGTGATTCCTGAGACGGTATTGCATCAACTCCACGTGTACTGGCAAGCCTATCACCCCAAAGAGTGGCTGTTCTATTCTCGCTGGTTAGCCTCCCAACCTCTCAGTAGCTCCACCTATACGAAGGCACTGAAAAAAATCGCCGCACAGCTTGGGCTTAAGGATAAAGTGAACGCGCATCAGTTACGCCATGCCTATGCCACGCATCAATTAGAGGCAGGGATGCCGTTGCATCAATTACAGCACCAGCTTGGGCATCGCAGCATTAAAACGACCGAGTGCTATCTGCATTGGTTGCCAGAGCTTGGGCATGGGGGCGTTGATTTACTAGCCAACTTGCAGTAACGCATGCCACCGCTTCATCTGGCGGATATTCTCAGCCAAGGATTACCGCATTACCAACAACAGCACCGATTAACCCGTCAACAATATCAAGTGTGTGCACATATCTTGGCGTGTAGAACAGGACAACTCGGTTATCAACAGTGGCGTTGTGACCAGTGTGGTCATGAGGAGCAATTTAGTTGTAGTTGCAGAGACCGGCATTGTCCTCGCTGCCAAGGACAAGCCACGCAAGCTTGGATTGCCAAACAAGCGATGTCACTGCTACCTTGCCCTTACTTTCACTTAGTGTTTACCTTACCGCATGAACTTAACCTAATCGCACACTATGCACCTAACGTGCTTTATCACTGTTTATTTAAGAGCCTTTGGCAAACACTCATGACATTCGCTGCCCATCGTCATCAGGGTCAACTCGGCATGACTTGTGTGTTGCATACTTGGGGGCAAAACCTCAGCCAACATATTCATGTGCATTGTTTAATCCCCGCAGGTAGCCTCAATCGACAATCGCAGTGGCAACCTATCACTAAAGGTTATCTCTATCCTGTTAAGGCTTTATCCACTGTGTTTCGAGGTAAAATGATAGCGGCACTCAAGGCACAATCCATAGCGCTACCGTCATTACCCGCCACTTGGTGCGTGTACAGCAAAGCCTGTGTCTACCCACATCAACTCTTGCACTATCTTGCACGTTATACCCGCAAAGGTGCCTTATCTGAATCACGATTAGTGAACTATAACGCCAGTCGTGTGCGCTTTCGTTACAAGGATTATCGTGACAACAATAAAACCAAATTCATGACCTTAAGTATGGATGAGTTCATTCGGCGCTATTTACAACATGTCCTGCCTAAAGGCTTTATGCGTATTCGCCATTATGGCTTTTTAGCCAATGCTTGTCGTAACAAGCGCATCCCCCTCATTCGAGCACAGTGCCGTGATTTAACCGATAAAATCGCCATGGATAACGTGGAAACCAAACTGCATTGGGTTTGCTCGCACTGCCATCAAGGGCAATTGATATTCGTCGCTATCGTGCTCCCCTTAACGCAACAGATAAGAGGATTGGATTCAAGTTAAACAATGATGACGTCAAACCATTTACGCAAATATTAGACTGAATGCCGCCTGATAGACTGGCGCTTGCGTGTGTAAAAAATACACTTGCAATTAACCAGAAAAGTAACGTAAATTAAGACCATTAATCGACTGAACGACAGTGACAATGGAATGCAATGATGAAGATAAATCGGATAACGTCATCAATCATCCTCAGGCTTAAAAAAGCAAATTCCATTAGCATAAATGATTCCAATACAGTGATTCACAAGTCGCCGTCCGTTCAACAAATGATTTATTTACACTCATGTGTAAATAAATACTAAAACGTTAGATTTCATGTTAGCTATAATTTCGCAATATTTAGTATAAAAACCATAACTAGGAAAAAAGATATGACTGAGAATGCCCAAAAAAATGCAAAACCTTTTTCTCAAACGTTTTTTCATGGAACCAAAGCAGATCTTAAATTGGGAGATCTTATAGAAACAGGGTTTAATTCAAATTTTGGACAAAATAATAAGGCTAAGTATATATTTTTGACAGCTACACTAGATGCTGCCATTTGGGGAGCAGAGCTTGCCCTAGGTAATGGTCGCGAAAGAATTTATTTGGTTGAGCCAACAGGTCCAATTGAAAATGATCCTGACCTAACGGATAGAAAGTTCCCAGGGAATCCAACTATGTCATATCGTTCAATCCATTCATTTAAAGTTGTAGGTGAAGTATCAAGCTGGCAGGGTCATTCAATAGAGCAAGTTAAAGCAATGAAAGATGGTTTAAATAAACTACATGAACAGGGCATTAACTCTTTAAATGAAATCTAACAAGTCGGTGCACATGACTGCTAACACGTCACTCGGTTTGCTCTGCCTTCGGCAGTTTAGCAAACTCTTCGTGCCTTAGTTTGCGCAGCATGTGACCTAGGCGTTAACAACGTCCGCAAATGGCACAGAGCCGTTGGTCGGCTCTAACTCATTTCTGTCCAAAAGCGAGTTTCAAACTTTGTTGTCACACTTTCGTTGGATAGCCACATTGATTGAATCTAAGTGTCGATCTTTATTGTCAGTATTGGGTTCTTTTAGCCACGATAGTAACGCACTTCGGAAATAGAAAAGTTTCAAACTTTAATGTCCTCCGACATTAAAGAGTTGGTTGCAGCAAAAGAAAAAGGCCGCTAGATAGTGGCCCTTTTTTCAAGTTTTTTTTTGTACTCAGCCCATATACGCTTAACCTGGCTTGTACTACACCCAGCAAGCCGAGCAGTTTCCTCAATAGTGTGATTTGGACGTAAAGAAAGGATAAGTTCATGTTGTTTGTGATTAGCCTTTCTTCCCTGGTACTTACCTTTTTTCTTTGCAAGCTCAATACCTTGCTTTTGCTTCTCTCGTCGGTCCTCGTAATCATCCCTAGCCATTTGCAAAGCCAATTTTAGTAATAGTTCCTGGACTGACTCCAATACAACTTTGGTAACACCACTGGCGCCAGAAACTAATTCTGTGAGGTCTACAACGCCAGGGACAGAAAGCATTGCGCCTTTGACACGAATTGAATCAATCAGCTTTTCAGCTTCCGGTAAAGGCAGGCGACTAATGCGATCTATTTTTTCAGCTATGACCACTTCACCAGGTTGCAAGTCGTCAATCATACGAAGTAATTCAGGGCGGTCTGAACGCGCTCCTGACGCTTTTTCTCGATAAACCCCAGCGACATAGTAACCAGCCGATTTAGCGCCCTCGATGATTTGTTCTTGGCGTTCTAAATCTTGTGATTCGGTACTAACTCGCAAATAGACCCTGGCTACTTTGTTAATTGTCATCATATATTCAAAATACCGATTTAATGTTTTTTCGACGTTTACGCGCTTCAACCTCTCTATTAAAGGTTTCCAATGTTTCTATTAGGTGCGCGTATCGTGTTTCTACATTTGAATACTCACTACTTTTAGTTAGTTCGAGAAGGTTTGCTACTGCGTCTTTAATTGGCACTTTGGCTACCCAAGAATCTTTCTCAAACGAAAACTCCCACGCTTGATTGAGGTATTCCTCAAAAGACCTTTGAGCCTTTTCGCGCATAGTCCAAATATGACGCTGCCTAAGCGTATGATCACTGTCCAGGTAGTGATTCTCGATATTATCGTTAATGTTTAACTCCCAAGATTCGGGAATGTTACGCATACGTGTAAAGTGCGCCGCAGTCACCCATAGACAAAACTGCTCTTTGGTGAAAATATCACTGTCTGAGTTCAGAGATTCCAAGACCTGAGTAGCGTATTTACTGCATTGGGATTTCATGTGCGCCAGTTCTTGAGCCTTGCGCTTTTCAATGCGAGCTTTCTTCTCTTTGATATGTGCAAATTTATGCTTGGCTTGACTCAAAGCTTGTGCCGCAACTTTCATAGCTTCGATTTCTTCTGGCTCAAACAGTTCTGTTGCTAATGGGTTCTCGATAACTTCTTTAAGCAAGCCGTTAGAAAGTTTTGTCAGTGCCGTTTGCTTTTTTCGAGCACGCTCAGAAGTCCAGTATTTAGTAAATTCCATATCAGACATTACTTTTCCTCTCTGATTTATTCTTATTGAAAGTCTCAAAAACTGTGATTATACCTACTTGTACTGTCCACTATCGAACTTGCTTAATATCATCTTCGGGACTTGCTAAATTCGCAGCATATAGCATTCTGCGCCATGCGTTCGCATCAATTTCTCGGTGTTCTTTTTTATCGCTTGCAGTTTCCCATTTACGAACAATAGAACAACCTTTGGGACTTACCGTCTTACCAAGAAAATAGCCAAGTTTTGCTTGAGACAAACCAAGATAAACTCGCAGCCATTTTATTTGCTCTGGTGTCGGTGAAAGATAATCAGGATCACTCAAAGGCAAAGTGCATTGAGAGTTCATTAGATCATCTAGCGTCATTTGCGGTTCAAAGCCGCTGTATAGTGTTTTATCTTCACTCATATTAACAAACCCTTAGAGCGCGACACAGTGTGCCGCGCAGTCATAACTAAATTATCCCATGCTCAGAGAACGCATAAGTTTCTTCAACACTGACCACGATGTGATCCAAAGTACGAACATCAACCAACTCCAAAGCGTCTTTTATTCTTCGTGTAATACGACGATCAGAACTAGATGGGGTTGCAACACCTGACGGATGATTGTGAGCCAGGATCACAGCTGCGCCATTGTGTTTGAGAACGGATTTTACAACCTCACGCGGATATACAGAGGCACTATCAATCGTTCCCTGAAAAAGCTCTACGGCTTCAATTAGTCGGTGCTGATTATCGAGTATTAGCAGCATGAAAATTTCACGCTCAGATGTAGCAAGTCGAGCCTGGCAAAAGCCTTTAACTAGATCAGGACTGGTAAAGGCATCACAAGTTTTGATTTTTTTTGCAAAAATAGCGGCTGCTTGGTCAATGATGCTTTGTTCTTCTGGTGTAAACATTGCGTTTCTCCATTTATAGGTCATGGAACATTCCCGACCTTTCGTAAACAATTATACCGCCCCGCTGTGGCGGTGTCTACTTTTTTTAATTTATTTCTTCATTATTTCCAATGTGCAATAAGACTTTAGGGCTAACGCTCCACTCAAAAATTGATAGCATTTACTCTTGGCGTAAAAACAATCATGTGTCTTTTTAAGAGGTGTTCATTTTAGGTATGCTCTATTTACCTAGTGAATGTTGATAGGACAATATAAGTGAACAGCAAGGCTATTTGACCAGCCCAATTTAACCAACCCAAATTGGCTAGGTTAGGCTGTTTTCTAGCAGCTAAAAGGAATAAAGCTATTGGATTTCCTTCCTGGCGTAATTTTCATCGAGTATAGGGGTCACACGACGATTCGGAAAACATTGTACGTTAAGAGCCTAACGCAATGATTATCTTAGCCAAGATAACCAGTTTTCGATGGGTAAACCCAAAAACTACTCACAAGAGTAAGCTGAAATGAAAAGAGCCGACAAAAATCGGCTCTTTTTTAAGTCTGAAGCCCAATGGAACGAAAACGTACGCTAAGCTTCTTACCCATATAAAATCATCATACTTTCCTATAGCTGCTAACACAGATCAAATGAAACTCTCAATAATCCGGTCTACACATGCTTGATTAAACTCTGCAAAATCAATTGCTTCACCCATAGAAATAAGCTGTTCTCTGGTTGGGTAACGTAATGTTCTTAGGTCTGTAGCATTTACTTGAGTATGACCGTTCATCTGACGGAAATACTTATCTACTAACGTGCTGTTAAGGAATACCCATAGACCTTTTGCAAGACCATCATCTAACGGCTCACCCAATGCATGAAAGTAATTTGTTTTATTTTCAAAACCCACTACTTCAACATCAGCAATATCAGCTGTGTAGATTGACGCAACGATTCTACGTTTCTCTTCTTTAGCGGTCAGTCTGCGAGTTAGAACATAAGTTCCGTTTTTAACCATCAGGTTAGCTGTGCTTTCGTTGTTTAAAAGTGCGTTCGGCTTTTTGGCATTTTCTACTGGCCATTCAATCGCACATTTTTGTAAATGTTGTGGAAAGATTAAAGGCACTGAACCATCAACAAAGTCGGTGCTTAAATTTTCTCTAGTGCGAAAATCTACAACTTTACCTGTGCTTGCCTGAATACCAAGATCTTCAAGTGAACACGGTAAACCACCTGCTCTAGTTGCTACGCTCTGTTCTTCTTCATCAGTGATGATATGAATAAAACGCTCTGGATTGTTTTCACTTACTACTCTGTCAAAAGGCACTTCATAAACATACGGGCTTGGATCTTCTGCACAAGAGCTAGAAGTGACAATAACCGTGTCTCTTTGTGGTTCACCTTTTGTTAAGTGATAAATAACGTTTTCCTGCAGCACTTTATCAGCCTTGAATGCTGATTTACGGCTATTAAAAACATGAATTTTGTTGATTGAGCAAGAGTCTAATAACAATCTACGGAAATCGTTGAAGTATGGACCGTTACAGAATGAACGGGGAGTGATTGCGACAAGTTCACCGCCTTCTTCTAATAATTTTATCGCTAACCCTACAAACGCTGAGTATAGATTTCCAGTTTCAAAACTAACCTTTCTTAGTGCTGCTCGCTCAGTGCCTTTTGAAGAAATTTTTAAGTAAGGTGGGTTAAGAATGACTTTGTTATATTTAGGTTTGAAATTGTCGTTTAAGAGCTGTTCAACTGAGTGTTGAATAAAATCATCTTCAACTACGGTTTGATCCCACTGGACACCATATGATTCACACGTATTTGAACAATGCTTTAATGTATCAGACAGGTAATGATTCATTACGCTTGATAGTTCGAAGCAAGTTGAATCAATGCTTGTTGCATCGTTCTTAACTCGCTCAACAAACGCAGCCGTTAACGATCCTACTCCTGCTCCTGCATCAAGTAGACGGTGTTCACCATCTACATTTTCAAACATATCAGCAAGAAGCTTAGATACAGCAGAAGATGACATAAACTGACCTAATTTCCCTCTAAGCTTTTCATCGAGTTTTCCATTTGCCGCAACTCGGTTAACATCCGCAATATCATTTAAGTTAAGGGGTAAATTTTGAGCCAATTCAGTCATATATGTTTTTTTATACAGTTGTGTGTTGGACGGGCAGTATCGCAAAAAACCTGCACAAAAGGAAGAAAAAAACCTGCACATAGGTTACATTGTGGGATCTGTTAGTTTACTGGCTGATAAATAAAGAAAATGAGAGACAAAAAACTAGAACAAGCTAAAGAAATTCTCAAAGCTTTAGGCTTGCCAAAACAGCAATACAACGACAGATCCGCTTGGGTCTTTCTTGCTCTTGCTAATGTAAAACCAACTGACGATTGGAGTGTAGCGACAGCGCCACTTTTACCGACTGTTGATATTATGAGTTTTATACGCTCAGAGTATGGAAAAGATTACCAACCGAACTCTCGTGAAACGATTAGAAGACAAACACTCCACCAGTTCGACCAAGCTCAAATCGTTGATAGAAACCGTGATAATCCTGCTAGAGCTACAAATAGCAAAGACAATAACTACTCATTGAATCAACCTGTCATCGAGATTCTACATACTTATCCTAACGGTAATTGGAAAGAGCTTGTGAAGAAGTTCCTTTCTGATGTTCCAACGCTGCAAGAGATGTATGAACGCACTCTTAATAAAGAGAAGATTCCTGTGCTCTTACCTGACGGTAATGAAATCAAGCTGTCCCCAGGTGCTCATAACCAACTTCATGCTGATATTGTTCACGAATTTTGTCCTAGATTTGTGGGGGAAGGTGGTAAAGTCCTCTATATCGGCGATACAGCGAGTAGCCGTGATGAAGGTGGTAAACATATGGTTCTTGAAACTGAATATCTTGAATCATTGAACGTCCCTCCTATGTCTCACGACAAGTTGCCTGACGTTGTTGTATATGATGAAAAACGCCAATGGTTGTTTTTAATTGAAGCTGTAACGAGCCATGGACCAGTCAGCCCTAAACGATGGCTAGAGCTTGAAAAAGCTTTGAACGGTTGTTCTGTGGGGCGTGTTTATGTCACCGCATTTCCCCATAGGGTTGAGTTTAGAAAAAATGCAGCAGACATTGCTTGGGAGACGGAGGTTTGGATTGCTGATAATCCAGATCATATGATTCACTTCAATGGTGACCGATTTCTTGGGCCACACAATAACAAACCTGAGATTAGCTAACGTTCTTCTCCTAGAATTAAATAACAAAGGTAGCGAGGAATACCTTGCTGCCTTTTAGTATTAACCCTCTTACAGCGATTATTCCTTTATAAATATAAAGTTACGTTCTTAGCGTACAATATTTTCCGAATCGTCGTGTGACTGTCGGTGGACAACAAAGTTTGAAACTCGAACAATAAAGATTAGAACTATGACAATAAAGTACGAAACTTTTCGGTGCCATTTGTCGTAGTTTGCCTTCTTCTCTGAGACGATTTTGCCCCAAAGCTAGCTAGATGCTATTGCATGTCTTATTAGTATATCTAACTTGAAATGTCATAATTACTATTTGAGCCACTTGTAGCACCATCCATCACTCATGAGCAATTTCCTGATTTTTGCTCTGTCATTAGCTTTAGCTCGCATATATATAGAGCGTATTTCTTGCTCATAAGAATCAGATTCAAAACCACGGTTAATCGCTTTTTGATACCACTCATGACCTTGGGAGATATCTCCACTCAACATTTTGCACGCACCAATCAAAGTGCATGGGCGGTAGTCCTGTAGAGTCAATTCATGAGCCTGTATGCCAAATTCGATAGCTTGTTCTAGCATATTTAAATCACGTTTAACACCGCCAGCCGTAGTAAGCAAAGCAGATTTTAACTTCTTATTTCCATTCGCAAATTTGAATGGAAAGTGCTTATTCACCAAGGTTAGGGCTGTTTTTGCCTTATCTGCTTTACGATAATCAGCAAGAGCATTAACCAAGTTCCACGGCTTATTGGTCGTATTCCATATTCGCTTGGAGTTCTCTGCGCGACGAAGGTAATACATGCTATTCACCTGATCATTCTCAAAGCCCTTCTGCTTAAGCCACAAGTAGTCGGCATCAGTGATCATACCTTTGTTGAGAGTCGTGAGAATATAAGCTGCTTTAGAGTGCCTACGAATCGAACTAATATTGAGTGAGGGGAAGTCGATGAATTGCTTATCATACTTAGCTCTAAGATCTGCAAACATCTTGTCAGACGCTATTTGCCGCTGTTTTAGCTTTTGTTCCTGTGCTTTTTGTTGCTCGATTCTTTGCTCTTGAGGAGTTTTTGTCGTGTTATATTTAGCGAGTTTTGACTCGATAAACTCTATATTCGTTGAAAACTCAGCACCTTCAACTGACTTACGTTTTTTCACACAAACCTTCAGGCTCAAGAACTCACTAAACACATCAGGGTGATCTTCAAGCAATGAATTCAAGATCGCTACATACTCTAAACCCATTGCACTTGTTATACAGTTGGCTTCATCGAGTAATGGTTTATCGAGCACGCTGCCATCTATAGCTTCAGATAAAAGCTTCAACCAAGCATGGTGAAGTGGGAATTGAACTCGATCAAACAGCCTAATTACTTTAGTGACCAACATAACGATTTAATCTCCATCCTCGTTTAAAGCACTGTCCATCATAAAGGGGCCATGCTAAACCGCACCACCAATTATAGCGGCTGAGTTTTTCGAATTTTCTATACTTGAAGTTATCCATACTCTACTAATTTAGTAAAGTCACTGAAACGAAATTGTCCAAAAGCGAGTTTCAAACTTTGTTGTCACACTTTCGTTGGATAGCCACATTGATTGAGTCTAAGTGTCGATCTTTATTGTCAGTATTGGGTTCTTTTAGCCACGATAGTAACGCACTTCGGAAATAGAAAAGTTTCAAACTTTAATGTCCTCCGACAGTTATTATCCTTGGAGACTTAGTGTTAAACGATACTGGCGTCACCAGATATGTAAATGGGAATGACTTCGATGCCCAAGGCGCACCTAATGATCTTCCTGGGCAAGATGCTGAATTTGGCGCTGATACTGACTCACCAAACTACTTAGATGGTTATGCAGGTTTCTCTTTTACAAAATTAGACGTTTCCGGAAACCACCTTCCTCATACAGCGACGGCATGGTCATGTGTCTTGGATAACCGAACAGGGATCGTCTGGGAAAACAAAGGTGATGCAATTACTGATATTCCATCTTCACTTTCGGAAGCAGAATTCAAAGCCCTAGTAAATGATGCTTGGCGTGCCAGCAGAAACCCAAGCTCAAAGGATTATGTTCCTTACCCTTATTATCACTGGCATCAAAACTGGCAAGCTAAAAACTACCTATACACCTGGTACAGCAAAGATAGAACTAATGACGGTGGCAGTGCTGGTGGCGCTTCACTAGAATTCCAAAACCGTAATGCTCCTGTTCACGATAAGGCACAATGCGCGTTCCCTACGACAGATAACGCTGGCTATGTAAAAGTCACATCATGTAGTACCGATGACTACATTCGTGCGGCCAACGAGCTAGCCGTTTGTGGCTATAAAGATTGGCGATTACCTTCCATTGAAGAGCTACGTTCTATTGCCAATTATGAAAACAGTCAAACACTGCTCGATACCGACTATTTCTATAACTACGAAGGTGGCGCACCGATTTGGTCTGGAACCCCGAGTTCAAATGGTGAAGGTACAGCATGGTGCATGGACTCAAGCAATGGACAAGCTAAGTTGTGTCATAAACAAAGCAACTCGGCGAGCATTCGTTTAGCAAGAGGAGGGAAACAGTGATGAAGTCCAAACTAACCGTTGCGGCAAGCATTCTTTGTCTTGTAGGGATATCAACTCAAACTTACGCACAGACTTGTAAGTCAGATATTATCGCTCCCACCACCAATATAGAGCAATTTACAGTACATAAAGACGGCACAGTTACTGACGCCGCAACAGGCTTGATGTGGACCACTTGCACTATGGGACAAAGATATAGTGCCGATAACTGCATTGGAACTCTAAAATCATTTCCTACTTGGTCTGATGCGTTACTAGCTGTGGACGACGCTAACAGCAGCAATTTACTAGGGTACTCTGACTGGAGACTACCCAACATTAAAGAGCTTGGTTCCATTGTCGAAAGGTCATGCTCAGCTCCTGCGATCAGATTGGAGGTATTCAAAAGCACCCCAAAAGTACTTTATTGGTCAAACACTCCTGACAGCAAGGTTAACCCTCAGTTGAAAGCGCGAGTTATTGATTTCAATGAAGGAACTGAGTTCGCATCGTTAGCACAATCTAATATATATCTGCGGCTAGTTCGTGACCTTAAAGAAACGTCCAACTAATTCCATCGTAAGCCCCGGATTTTATTCTGGGGCGTTCCCATAGTGAAGTACACGCGATGAACAAAACATTACCACCTGATACCCCAGAGCAAGCCCGAATCACCAACTATCAAGGAAACCAACTGATAGTTAGGGCCTATGCTGGCACGGGAAAGACAACAACCCTCATCAAATATGCTCTTGCTAATCCTCGCCTAAGAATGCTGTATATCGCGTACAACCGAGCGATAAGAGATGAAGCTGCGGAAAAGTTTCCCCGAAATGTTACGTGCAAAACCTCTCATCAACTAGCATTCGCATCTGTTGGACGTATGTTTGCGCACAAATTAGTGGGAAACATTCGCCTGACCGATATAGCACAAGCGTTAAACACAAAAAACTGGACTCTTGCAAGAGACTGCCTGGATACGCTAAATGCATTTATGTGCAGCGCAGATGACCAAATTCTGTATGACCATTTCGAAAGAGCAGATACTGGATTACTACTAACAACAAAGCAAGAGAGATACGTAATAGAAGTCGTTCAAAGTGCAGAAGATATTTGGAAGAGGATGTGTGAACCTCAAGATCCTTTCCCTATGGTTCATGATGGATACTTAAAGCTGTACCAATTATCTCACCCCAATTTATCATTGAGATACCAGGTAATCCTCTTTGATGAAGCACAGGACGCTAACCCAGTAACTAGTGACATTGTAATTAGGCAGCGCTCAAGGACTATTCTTGTTGGAGACGTCCACCAGCAAATCTATCGTTTCAGAGGTGCAAATGATGCGATGAATAACCCCCGCTTCTCGAACGCAGATCAACTCTACCTCACACATAGTTTCCGATTTGGGCCTAATGTAGCGATGGTTGCTAATGCCCTTCTCGAACTAAAAGGAGAGACCAAGCCGGTAATTGGGCGCGGAGCTAAAGATCAGGTTCTTATGATGCTACCTCAAAATATCGGGCATCATGCTGTGTTACACCGCACGGTAATGGGAGTTATTCAAACTGCTTTGGGCTACACAGGTGCGGGACATAAAGTTTTCTGGGCTGGTGGTATAGAGTCTTACCAAATCGACTATCTGGAAGATATCTTTTGGTTCTCACGTGAAGAAAGAGAACGTGTCAGAAACAAGCAGATACTTAATGATTATGAGGACTATCAAGAGTTCACCGAGATAGCTCGTGCGACTCAAGACAACGAGATGTTTAGAGCGATGGCAATTATCGAAGCCTACGAAGATCTTCCTGAACATCTTGCGATATTACGCCTTAACACCGTAAAAGACGAATTGGTTGCAAATGTCACTGTGTCTACCAGTCATAGAGCAAAGGGACTGGAGTGGGATTATGTCCAACTATTTGATGACTTCCCTGACGTTTTGGACCCCGAGCTAGAACCTGAGGCACGGGATGATGAGATCAATCTACTTTACGTTGCAAGCACGAGAGCCATGCGAGCACTTGCGCTTAACGCTTCAGTGGAAATGGTGATCAGGTACATCACCCATAAGCGTCAACTTGAAAAGATTCAGCAGGAAGAAGCAACTAACAATCAGTCAGAACACATAAAAACAGCCTAATCGACCAAAAATACAACAATAAAACCTCCCCTAATTGCCCTAAATGGGAGGTTTCAGATGCATTCCTTAATCCTCCCCCCCGTTACCATATGCCTGAATGGGAAAATATGTGTGGTGACATGAACAACAAGACTTTAAAGAAAGCTACTTTAGCGCTGGCATTGATAGCCTCAATGCCAAATATCTCCGTAGCAGAAGACAGTAGGCCCGGCTTTTACGATAGAAAGGCGGAAGGATGGTTTTTCTATGAAGTCGAGCCAGAAGAAAAAGAAGTACCTAAACCTAAGCCAGTAGCAGTGCAACCTCCCCCACCACCTCCTGAGCAAGAACAGATGGCCCAGAGTGAAGGACCTGAATATTTTTCTGCTGCGTGGTTTAGAGAGAACTTACCTAAATACAAAGATGCTTGGTGGGATAACCCAACCATTGAGAACGCTAAAGCTTTTGCTTACATGCAGCGATTCGCAATGGATCGTTCAGAACAAGCGCAAGATGCATATGAACTGGCTATTTTAGGTGATCCTTATCTTGATGAAGTGTCCAGAAGACCTTATGCCACGTTCGCATCTCAGCAAGTAGATAGTAAGGCTGGGAAGGAAAGGCAGACATTACTTGGGACTGTAGCAAGTCGTGTGGGTCTATTTTTCTTCTACCAGCCAAACTGCGAAATGTGCGAAATACAGGCTCCAATAGTCAAAATGCTTGAGCAAGGATATGGATTTACTGTCGTGGCAGTATCTTCTGACGGCACCCCTTTCCCAGGAAACATTTTCCCCGAGTTCAAAGTAGATAACGGCCATGCCGAACAGCTAGGTGTCGTCACCTACCCAGCTTTATTCTTAGCTTCACCAGATGGGAGTTTTGCTCCTGTTGGGCAAGGGGTAATGTCACTTCCAGATACAGCCAATCGAATTCTAGTTACTGCTCGCCGAGCAGGTTGGATCAGTGATGACGAATTCAACAAAACAAGAGCACTGGTTAATACCGACAACAACATTGCGGAAATTCTTACCGATAAAACAGGTGAGGCTTCCTTAGAAGAAATCATGACGGATGATAAAGGGAACTATATCCCGCCGGAACAATTGATGGACTTCATCCGCGAAAAAATTAAGGAGAAATAAGATGTTCAGAAAGAACAAGCTGCGGAAGAAAGCTCTCGCTATTTGCGTAGCATCCGTTCTGTGGACAGTACCGAGTATATCTACAGCTAACGGCTTAAAGTCTGAAATGGACGCCCTTTTCAATGAAATGAGCAATGTCACTCAACCAGGTGTATTTGAAACACAGCGTCGAGGGGTTCTGGCTGGTGGTCGATACACCACGAAAACACGCATATTTAATGAAAACCTAGTGTCATTCACACCTCCATCATGGAAAGCTGGTTGTGGTGGTGTTGACCTATTTGGGGGCTCATTGAGCTTTGTTAACGCAGAACAAATCGTCACTTTGCTGCGTTCGGTAGCTGCAAATGCAAAGGGATACGCATTCCAATTAGCATTGGATAACGTCTTTCCTGATGGTGCAAAATGGATAGAAAACTTCCAAAAGAAAATACAACAATTAAACCAATATTTGGGTAATTCTTGTCAACTTGCACAAGGTATCGTAAATGACGCTACCTCTTCATTCGATGTTAAACACAAAACTGACGCTTCCATTACAGCTACCACAACGGGTCTGTTTGACGATGTATTCTCATCTAAGCAAGAGCAAGGCGGTTCTACACCACTCGAACAATTGAAATCAAACAACCCAGATGAGTACAAGAAAATGATTGGTAATATCATCTGGAAGCAATTGAAGAAAAATAATGCAAACGCATGGTTCACATACGGAGACAACACATTACTAGAAGCCATAATGTCTGTGACGGGAACAGTAATAATCGGTGATATTGTTAATGATTCACACGCAAGTATTACGGAAAAAACGACACCAATCACCACTTTACCTGGCAATAAAATCCAAATTTCAGATCTAATCACTGGTAGTAACGTTGAAATATACTCATGTGGTTCAGATACTGAAAATTGCCTAAGCGCTGGGGCAACTGGTGGCGGTGTTAAAACCGTCAACATCACAGGCATAAAGAGCCAAATTGAAGATATGCTTATTGGTTCAAGTACATCTACAGGTATTATTTTCAAGTTTGCTAGTAATGCTGGAACACTATCAACTAGCGAGCAAAACTTTTTAGCTAGCTTACCTGTTGGTATAGGTGCAATCATCCGAAATCTTTCTGTTCTATCTAAAGACTCTGCAATGTTATTTGCCTCAGAGTCGTCTGGAGCGATTTCTCTAGCAATGATGTATTCATTTACTAATGAGCTTTTCAGAGCTGCATTTATTGCTATATCAAACAGTGATAGTCCTTATAAACAGCAAGCGTTGGAAGTATTACGTGAATCTCAAGCCAACATGAGAGCCGAATACTCAATTCTTACAGCTCAATATGGAGATCTCTCTTCTCAAATCGAAAAGTACAACAACCTCCTAAATAACGTTCGAAAGCAAAAATATATGTTATCGACGCTAACTAAAGCACCAAGAACAAAGGAGTAAAACTTCATGCCTGAATTTACTATTTACTCCATTGGCGACTCAGCATTTCTTGAGCAGATATTAATTGCTGTAGCCATGATCACGGGGACCAATGACTTCACCAAGATGGTCAGTGTTGGGTTGCTTATTGGTGTAGTGATGATAACCGTTCAATCTGTTTTCCAAGGGGCAAAACAGATCAATATTCAGCAAATTTTTATGGGGTGGCTACTATACGCCTGCTTCTTCGTACCGACTTCATTAGTCAAGATTGAAGATGCTTACACCGGGCAAGTTCGTCCTGTGGCAAACGTGCCGATTGGTATAGGCTTTGCCGGAGGTGTTATATCGAATGTTGGCTACACCCTAACAAAATTATTTGAGACTGGTTACGGCATTATCGTACCCAATGTTACTGAAACTCACTTTTCTGAAACACTCAAGCTACTGAATGATGTAAGACGCGGTGTGTACGATAGCGCTATTTTTACAGCCCTAAACCAAGAGCAAGGTGGTGGCTATGTTGATGTTCGTCGCTCAGTTTCTAATTACATTAGAGAATGTACGCTAACAAAAGTAGATCTCAACCTGATGAGCTTAGATGAGCTTCTAACACTCCCTTTAGATCAAGCCTTACAATTCAATTCTTCACTATACGGAACGCGTGTATATCTAAACGCGTCGAATCCCGATGGTGGTGATTTTACTTGTAGTGAGGCATGGTCTACAGCTGAGGGGGTTGGCATTGTTGGGGCATTAAATAACCTAAGTGGGTCCAATGTAAATAACGCTTTAAACAATCTACTTGGTGTAGATCCTACCTATACAGGTGTAAATGCTCTAACAAAGATAGCTGACTCATTACAAGCAGTAGGAGCAATTTCCACCTCAGCAGTAGAATATACAAAAGTCGCTCTACTAGAGCCTTTGTATTATGAAGCAGCTGCCGGACGATACCAGGACCTTCAAGACTATGGTTCTGCATTGATGATTAACCAAGCGATTCAACAGCGAAACACTCAATGGGCAGCAGAGCAATCTATGTTCATGTCAGTCGTCAGACCGATGTTAACGTTCTTTGAAGGTTTTGTTTACGCGATAACTCCTATAATGGGCTTTATCATCGTTATGGGTTCAATGGGAATGACGTTGGCAGGAAAATACTTCCAAACGGTTCTCTGGATACAGCTATGGATGCCAGTTCTATCTATAACAAACCTATTCATTCATACAGCAGCGACTAATGAAATGGCAAGCCTGTCTACACCAGGCTTAAACTCAATGTATGCATTATCCTCAACAGGAGACATTCTACAGAACTGGATCGCTACGGGGGGAATGTTAGCAGCAGCCACTCCTATTATTTCACTATTCATAGTGACAGGATCAACATACGCATTTACCAGTCTAGCTAACAGGGTTAACGGTTCTGATCATGTCAATGAGAAAATTCAGTCGCCTGACGCTTTGAATCAAGGCCCAGTAATGAACAGTCAACCTGCATATAACCACAACCAATTTAGTGGGACGATGGCAACAGGAGCGGAAAGCATGATCAGTTCATTTTCTCTTGGCTCATCTATTGGAAGCGGGGTTAGCTCAGCAAGGGCAGTACAAAGCCAGAAGTCAGAAGCATTCTCAGACACCCTTGGCCGAGGTTTTTCTCATGGCGTATCACAAGACCAAGCATACTCCCGTCTTTCTAGCATTGGCCGAACAATCGGTTCACAAAACACTCAACAAAGCCAGTTGGTTAATCAACAAGCTAAAAGCTTCATGGATAAGTTTCAAGTTGATGATCAACATGCCGATGCTGTAAAAGGCGCGTTCGCAATGCAGGCTACAGGCTCTTTAGATGTAAAAGAAGCTGCGGCAATGGTAATGCCACTGATGGGCACCGCTCGTGCAGCAGTAAAAAATGCAGTTAAAGGTCCCTCCAAAGGAACTGGTTTGGCAACTATACCTTCTCAAGAGGATGGAGCCAAAGGCGGTGGTGGTGATATTGTAGGTCTAACTGCTCAAGCCCAGGGAAAAACGGAATCGTCTGCAACAGATACGTCAACATGGTCTGCCAGTGATGTATCGCAATTCATGAAAAATGTTTCATGGGGGAAGACTGATTCTCAGGCACTTACCAATCAATTAGCTCATGGCATTAATAGACAAGGTGGCGAATCCTTTAAACAGTCATGGGGTGATAATTTATCTCAAAATCTATCTAAGTCTGCACAAGAGCTTGTTTCTGCCACTAATGCATATACAACAATGGATCAATTGCAAAACTCTATGGGCTCGATGACAAATAGCGACTTTAAAACATTGGGTGGCGAAGTCGCTCGCTCGCCAGAAGCAATGGATTACCTCAACCAACATTATCAAAATGCACCGGACTCAGTTCGAAAAGAAGCGGCAAATCTCGAACAAAGATATCGTGGTTATGGCATGGACCCAGGTGTAGCTAAAGCGGCAGCTAGACTGACAGCTATGACAAATACCAACAACTATCAGCCAGGGCAACAAGTTGGAGGCTTCCAAGCTGCTGTTAGTGCAATCAACTTAGCTACCGGGAGAAATAGCGGATTTGAAAGCGACCCTCTACAGTACAGCGGCCTCACTCCTCCGACTGTGCCAGAGAATTTAGGGCAGACAGTTGGCAGCAACGTTGGAAGCGGTCCTGTTTTACCTTCCAATTTTAGGGAGAACACAATCAGTACGTCTGGCACAGCTCCGGTAACAGAAACGCCACCAACACCTCCTGTTACTCCGGTAACTGGCGAACATGATGCAAACCTCCAACAATTAGGCAATCTTGCAAATCAGACTAACCGAGCTGTTTCTAGCCCAGAAGAGCAAAAAGCAAGAAATAATATGCTCAATGCTTTGCCGGATATGTCATGGAGCGCTTCCACTTGGGGGGCAGTAGACAATACTGGAGACTGGTTGGCTCGAAGAGCTGAGCAAGTTGGTGGTGCAGCAGTAGCTGGTGGACAGGCGACAGCGAGCGATTTTTCAAATGCAATGGATCAGTTGCGAACCATGACACCAGAACAAAGGGACCAGTTTATCGAAGCGACTCAACGTGGTGACGACTATATATCCGAAGAGTACGGCTTTGGCGGAGAAATGGCAGTTGCAGCGGCAAAATTAGGTCGTAATGTTATTGGCGCAGCAGCTAGCGGTTACAACGCAGCCAAAGAGTGGTTAACGGGAGAGTCGGATCTCTCAGAAGCAGCTAAAGGAATGAGCTTAGAACAACGAGGGGCATTCTACGCAGCAGCGGCAGCGTCGGCAGCGGAAGCTGGCGGTAGTGCAGCAGCTAATTTCATGGAACAATATGGAGATGAATTCAAGCAAACTATGGCTGAGCTCGGGACATCGAGATACGGTTTAACAAACGAACAAGCGGCTGTTTATGCTGAATCTTTTGATACTAACCAAGATAGAATGAGTCAAGCTGTTAACAACTTAAAAATGCAGTATGCTGAAACTGATGCTAATGGTTCAGTAATGATGAATGAAGATGGCAGCCCTGTTTTATCTCAACAAAACCAAGAGTTTACAGACCAACTTGTGAATGTTTTACAAAATGCAGGTGACGCTGGAGATAGATCAGGAAGTTATCTTACTGCCGTTCGTGGCTACAACATTGCAAATCAGCAATTCGATTAATTCTTCCCTTTCACCCGAATCCAAAAGGAGCACCAAGTGCTCCTTTTTATTTAGAAGGTATTAAAAGGATTACCATTTGAATCTACATCCATACCTTTGTGGCCCATCATTGGCAAACCTGTAGCGGGATTGTGTCGTTTTTTCTTTGCGCATCTCCCAGTTCCTATTTTATTAACACCACCAGAATAAACAGCGCGCATCCCAACGAAAAGAATAAAAGCCATCATTGCTACCAATGCTACTTGCCACTGTATGTATGCGACAGCAGACCAGAAAACAATCGCTGCAAATGGACTTTTATGAACCAATAACACAAACCCCAACGTCCAGTACATTACAGGAACAGACATCAAAGCCCATCCCCAAGCAGTATCCGCTGCCATAACAAACCCCAGCAGCAACAGAAACAAACCGATAATATTAATGACATGCTTCATGCTCTTACCCTCAACGAATTTCATAATACCAATATAACACAGAATCAAATAATGCAACCATGAATCCGTCTTCTACTACTCACTTTCACATGTGAAAGTGCCTATAACGCCATCTTCATATAGAAAAATATGAAAAATGTGACTTTCACTCAGCAAAAATGTGATGAATACGCTAAATATAATAAAGAACCATTTGTGAAATCAGTTGATTATAATTTTATTAGTGGTTAAAATGCACCCTATTCGGTCAAATGTAATGGTTGCAATTGCATCTGATCCCATCTGCAAGTCAGAGTATTAATAAGAATCACCCTTAGGGTTAGTTGTGAATTTATTAGGAACCAGCGCCCGCTCGGTTCCTAAACCTTATTTAGCTTACTACACACACGTAGAGTACATTCCTTTTTGGTACTCTGCCTCTTCGTACCACTCCCCCGAATGGTACGCCTATAGCCCATGACTCCAACCCAACTGGGCATAAAATTCTAGCAGGTCAAAAGCACCTGCATAAAAATTAAACTTCAAATTTCAATTCGCTTACTGCAAAAAACGTTACCACGCAAGATAAAACTATTTTTAAAGTTTTTTTCTGTTGATAGGCTCACTTTATGATCCTATAAATAAGGTCATAATACGTCAAGAAATGTCAACAAACGACAAGAAAGCAACTTTAAAAAGAGTTTGGTAATAGAGAGACAAAGGATGTATTTGAATAGCGAAATTCCCCAAAACGAAGAACAGAAACGCAGTTGGATAAAGTATCAATTAAAGATACAAGGGAAATCCCTGGCATCCCTGGCAAGGGAGCACAAAACATCTCGACAAGTACTTTCTAACACTTTGTACGAACCGTCCCCGCGCTGGGAGTACGTTATCGCACAAGCGTTAAACAAAAAGCCTACTGAGATATGGCCGGAAAGATACGAAGACGGATTACCAAAAGAAAAATTGAAAGTTTAAGGGATCACCCCGAAGGACTGGCTAGGAAAATAAGGGTTTTCATATATGGCAAGGGTCAAGAAGTTTATAGCAATTACGTTGCTCGGGATGTCTAGCGTAGCAAACGCGATTGACTTAACTGGTACAGTATTCGAAAAGGCAGCAATAAAACACGGTGTAGAAGCGAAGCTTTTGTACTCTGTTGCGTTGGCTGAGTCAGCTACAGGTCGAGGTGATGGAAACATTAGCCCTTGGCCTTGGGCATTAAGGACACTCAAAGGTGGTCCTCATTACGAGACCTCTCTCGAATCAGCCAAGTTAAAACTCGATGCACTTCTCGCTCAGCACGGAAGAAATGTTGACGTAGGTATGATGCAAATCAATCTGCGTTGGCATGGAGATAAAGTAAGTTCTCCAGATGAGCTCTTGGACCCTGCTAAAAACGTTGACGTCGGAGCTGGTTACTTAGCCCAGTGCATTTCGTCCGCTCCTGGAGATTTGGAGCTAGGCATCGGTCGTTATTACACCTGGTCTGATGAAGCTAGAGCAAGAAATTACGGCAGTCGAATCCTTGCCATTTATAGAAACTTGGATACTGAGGGCATTTAGGATGGACTACTCATGTTCTTACAATATGAATATTGCCTCTCTTAGTGAATCCCAGGCTGATAGAAATGTTTACGAATTTGATCTGTCTTTATGGACATTGTTGAAGCACCTAGCAGAAATCCACCCACGAGAAGTCTCGGAGCAATTTTCTCTTCCACTGGAAACAGTGGAAGCACTTGCGGATGCTACAAAGCATCAATTAGAGCTCTTATCATCAGGTGTAATCCTTTCTTTTAAGCTTTCCTCGCCAGAAAAAATCTATATCTCACACTTGGAGCAATCCTTCGATCAAATTTGTTTGACGCCTTCTTCTGACTCTGGATTTGGGGCTGCATATTGGCTGCTTATGGGAAAAGTGTCACAGCAAGACATTAATATTGCAGCGCAAACTTTCGGGGTCTCAGTCAACCTTACAAAAATCGTATCTCAAGCCTCTGATAATCAACTAAGAAACTTAGCATGTAGCCAGGACATGCCATTTTCGATCAGGTTTTCACCTGAGCTGGTGAGAGAAATTCTGGACAGTGACGAACAAAGGGTTACACACCTCATTTTAAAGAAGCATCAACAATCTATAACTACAACGGGAGGCGGCAATGAGTTGTAATTCAAACTCTTTGGCCCGATGGATATCGGCTAGGAACATGGCTTTGGCTGGATACATTACCAAGATCATCATGGTAGAAACAGGACTTACCTACAAGCAAGTACGTAGAATGTACAAAGAGCTAGAAGATGAAGGTCTTGAAATTTGCAGGAAGAGTAGAACTGCGCGTGGAGGTGCAACTTTGATTCATAGCCATACATCAAAGATTGAAGCGTCTCTATTGATGCAGCTTTATTACAATATAGCTGGCGAAGCGGCCCTTCGTTCAATAAACATTGATGCACTCCATGTGGCTTACCAAATGTATTGCGCTATTAGAAATGAGACGCCTGGAATGAAAGGAACTCGTTGGCAGATGCTCGACATCACCGATGCGTGGTGTTTAGCCCAAGAGCTGCGTTCTGGTGAAGCTATGATAGAAACTTGTCATAGCTGCAAGTGCAACTACTTCACATCAGTTAATCAAAGAACAAGTGTGGATTGCCCTTTCTGTAAAAACCAAGCATGTAGCGGAAAAAATGAAGAAGAATCGCTCACCCATGAAAGCAACTATTCTTATGCTTGATTTGCTCATTGATTAAAAAAGGGGTGAGATTTCTCACCCCTTTTCTATTGGAACAACGCTCTATTTACAATCTGCGTCATACACTTTGCAGCAATTTACCTTTCAACCCATTCCTAGCTTTGTCTAACTTATTATTTTTCTCTTCAACCTGCTCTTCAAGTGGAGGGCTAAAGTGTTGGACTGTAGTCATTGCCCCACCTCTAAGAGCATACATACCTAACATAGCTAAACATCTAAGACGGTCACAACGTTCCTTATGATGCATTTGAGATAGCTCTTGATAAAGCTCGGGAAATGCCTGCTCTGAGACTTTGAAATTACTAATTTTCCCATCCCAATCACTACTAGCCATATGTCCCCCTTAACTAGCCGCAGAACCAAAAACCACGAGCATTCGATGCCACTGCGTTGGAAGGAACCACAACCTTTGAATGAGGGAACAGTTCTTTTGCAGCTTCTTTGTAAGCCGAAGCTCCTCCACCAGCAAGCAACACAGCATCAGCAGCCATACCTTCTTCACGCATAGACTTCTTCATAGGCGTTAATGCATTTGGAGCAACCTTAGACGCAGCCTTATCGAAGTACTCACTAAGAGGAACTTTCGAACCGTGTAGAAGCAATTCTTTCTTATTCGAGCGGATAGCTTTTTCGATTTTTTCTAATCCAGGTCCCGTACCATAGTCCTCTTGTATTAGTCTATTTAGTTCCTGTAGAAGAATAGACATTGCTTTCAGAGACGTACCAGAAGATTGATAACGTACCTCCCCCTCTTCGAGAGCGACCCAATCAACACTAAAAAACCCAGGGTCAATAACAACTGTTCGACCTTCATTTATGATTTCTAACAGTTCCTCATCATCGCAAGAACTAACCACATCCATATACGCTCCGGCAGGCTGAGGCACGACTACAACTGATTTCACCAGCACCTTTCTTTTAGGTGAAATTTGATGCTCACCAGTAAGACGTTCAACAAGTGCATCTCTCTTAGACTTATCCATAAACTGATCAACAGGAAGACCAGTTACAAGAACATCAATCTCTGAACGTCCGCTCAAAAGTAAGCCAGCTAAAAATAAAGCCTTATACGATTTGGTTGAGGGATAATCACCATGTAACTCTCTTTCCCAACCCTGCAATCGATCTGGCTCTACCCCAGCGACCCATTTTTCTCCGTCTATGTCCACCAGGATACAATTAGACGCGCCTCCCATTAACTGCTGAGGCATAAGCTCTGCTGGCCCAGCGCCTACAGGCAGAACTTCAACCTTAGGCTCTTCCCCCTTCTCTCCGTATGCAAGTTTTAAGTTTGAGTATCCAATATCTAGACCAAGAACAAACATGCCCCACTCCTATTAAATCAAAAAGTAATCACAAGATGGCTTTTAGATGCAATTCAGCCGATGAGAGACAATTTACATCACGACATTTACCAAGACCGCCTCCACAATTGCCCAAAAGGGGCGTTTAGATTGCTTTTCGATTAAAAAAACCAAAAAAAAGCAACAATCGAAGCATTTGCTCAAGACTCTTTAATAACCTCGCTGGTGTATAGTGAAATATTTATGAGTAGAAATCCTATATCTATCTGGATAAAACCGATACATAATCATAAAGATTGCAATATCTAGGATATTGGTAACAAATTATCCAGATAGATAGAGCGTTGACAAAAATAATTCACGAGCTATCGTAAGAGAGTACCTATCTATCTGGATAAAAGAGTTAAATCCTCCAGATAGATAGGTATTTGGATAGGAATTGGTTAGGAATTTTGCTATTAGCCACGCTAAAGCCAGCTCAGGAGCCTAAGAAATGAGTACGGATAAAACCAGTAAGAAGGCAAATATAGACTGGGATCTTTTGTTAGATCCCAAAAATGAGGATGAAAGATCTGAACTGTACCTTGATGACATTGAAGCAATATCAAGAGACTTTGTTCTAGAGATACAAACCGCACTAGAGCAAGAGATGAAAGTTCTTATCGTTGAAGCAAAGAAAAGAGCAGACGTACATTGGGCATCAAACAGAATAGCCAGAGAAGAAGAGGACGAAAATAATCAATGGCGATTCGGAACTAGGGCAAGAATGAATGGAAGAAGCCTATCTGCCGAATGGTTTTTAAACCGTTTCAAGCCAGATCCAAAGGGGGGTAAATCCCAAGTGTATTCAACATACCTCAAGAAAGGGACAGGCAATCAATACGACTTGTCAGCATTCAAAAAAGCCACTGACGATGAGTTCAAGTCCATAAAAATGACCGAAGAATACTACGCAGTGCTAAGACAACGCTCAAATGTACTAATGAAGATCCGTAGGCTTCTGAATGACTACGAAAAACTTATTGATAAGCGAAAGGTTGAACTATAAGAACAATGAACCAAGGAGACCAACATGAATTCTGTATCAGCCACTGAAATGGCAAAATTAGGCAAATGTGAAAAAATGATCAAACGATCACGAGTGAGTAAAAGGATCAACGAGAGAGCGCCTAGAAAGCTCTCTAACGCTTTTAACGGAACCAGTGATACATTGCGAGGTGAATTTGCTCACTTCTCCTATGAGAGTGCCACACAGCGCTTTATGACAGACAAACAAGTTAAATGCCGTCGTGTGCTGCAACTATGTTTAAGCGGTGCGTTCGCTATGGGATTGCTATCACTAGTAGCTTTATACGCAAGTTAAGCAAGGGTAATTTGCACTCACAAGACACAGAGGAATTGGTGTTAGTACAAAACTTATCCACTTTTTCTGTGGATAAAAACATCATTTGTCACCTCACAACAAACCTTACTGATACACAGAATTTGCACGTTGTTAAGAGCAGCATTGAGACACAGCAAAGGTTTTAATGTCAGAGTCGAAATAATGGCTTACATCCTCTCGGCTTACTTCCATTAGGTGATTACCCCCAAACACAACGCTGCCCTCTACAAATCACCAATCGGATACTAAACATGATTGCCAGGTAAAATTCGAACGAGACGAGAGCTCTAACAATGTCACAGCAGAACATAGCGTGACAAAACACAAATGACGCACCAGAACACACCAAGCCAATTAACATACAGACCCGATCAGTTAACCGATCGCGCCTTATGTCTATGAATCAATATCAAACCTACCCCAAAACCAAATTAGGGAGCTCTACCAATTAGCAACCTAAAAGACTCCAACAGTGCAGGTCCTAGAGTTAACGAAACCACTTGCTGGTCTTACGTTAATCCAGAAAATCAATGTGTATACTTGCCTTGCGGCCAGCTCAGAAGTTCTATTCTCAAGTATTGCGAGCTTTATTACCTTTGCAAACGCGGTATCCAGCTCACTATCGCCATACGATGAACGTCATAAAAAATGATGCAGATATGAATGTCTTGAAGATACCGAAGGATTTATGTAATGCTTGGTACTACCTAGTTGTGTTTCCTTCGGTCCATAGGAACTGCTTTGGTGAAAGCAAAGAAGATAAATAGCACTAGAGGCTAATCAATGAATTAGAACCCGGTTTGGTGATGTTTCCGAGCACCGAAATAACATCACACATCGAATCAAGACCGGATAGACAACTCAGAACCATTACTCGCCATAACCTCCACAATACCAAACAGAGCTAACGAAAGAACAAACACTCCAGCAAGCAGTAACATAAAGTACCCTATCTCTTTGACTGCGAACTTGAGAGCTGACAACAGAGAGACCTGTTTGCCGGAAATCTTTGAGTAACCCCACTGAAATGCCAGGAACGAAGCTAGGCCGCAAAACGCAACTATACCTGCAACAACCAGAGGTTGTTCTATCAAAACATCCTTATTCAGAAAGCCTTTTGAAATCGCTACTGAGAACAATCTACCAATCAAAAACCCAGCCCCCACAGCCACTCCACTGCGAATTAAGACGACCTTAAAAGACTGGGAATAACTTAGCGTTGTTCCGTTAGTACGCCGAGAAGTGTATTGCACCACCAGCGTGGATATAGCTAATCCAAAGAAAGTAATAACGACAAATTCCATACAAGGCTCTCCAAGCCAATTCTGAGCGTCCAATAAAAAGCATAGGACACTGATTTTCTTTAATCGACCGTACTGACATTTACTTTAACCAGCCGTGAATTAGTGTATTGCATCATCTTTATAAGGTCATATAATGAGCTTAAAAGGCAAACCGAAAACGGACTTGGCTTTTCAATGTGAAATATCGAAAAGCAACCCAAAGACGACATTTAGATTGAATGCTGGGTATGCATAAAAATAGATTGAATGCCGTCAAGAAAAGCAAAGTGCCTTTAAGGTAGTGTTTTGATAGATAAGGTAAAGTTGCATTGTTCACTAAAGGAACACAAAAGCAACCTAAAAACAACTTAGGAGTTAGGTAATGATAAATGGAAAACTAATAGGTTTAGGCGTGTCAATAATGTCGGTAATAATGACTGGTTGTGCGTCAACTTCCCAACCAGTGTCATACGATGAATCACACAGTCGTGCATATAACATCGCGCAGGCTGGTGGATTGTACGATGTAAGTGACAAATACGTCCCAAGAGAGAATTACGAGTCTTTGCAATTTGCAGGCAGCGCTGCGACAAACTCTCTTTTGTTTACCTCCTCCTTCGGTGCGAACCTAGATTTAACATCAGGGTTAGGATTGGGGCTTGTCACCTCTCTTTTAGAGCAGCCCGACACAGCATCCAGAAACAGCGTAATTGCATGGATGCCAAAGTCCGAAGCGTCATCCACCAAAAATGCTCAAGAAAAACTTTTGTCTGAAATGAAAACGGCCATTGAATCAACGCTAGAAGAAATGGGATTAGAGTATGAAGCAACAAATGGCAATTCCGAACGCAAAGTAGAGTTCTACTTTCACAGTGAAGAGTACGGTTGCCCCATATACAAACCAGGCATGACAAATGTGGATCTCTGCTACATAGCAACCGAAGTCTTTGAGCCCCGCGAAGCAAAGGCCCCTAGCTTTGTCGGAGTCGATGAAATTGATTCGTATGCTTTTGAATCAAACCACAGTGTTTACTACAACCGATTCCGAGTTACTCCCGGCAAAGGTAGCCATGTCCCAAGCGACAAAATATATTCACTTGTAAGCGGAAAACTTCCCTCTTGGGCTTATGTTTACGTAGCATCTGGGAACATACAGGTAGGTGAATCTAAATTTAAAACGCCTTATCTACTCGACAATGGCGAACCTCTATTGTTCATACACCCAGAGAACTAATTAGCTCTCCCCAAGCATTTTGCTTAGGGAGATTGCCTTTTTCAGGAGGTAGACATGCAGCAGCAGAAAGAACAAATTACACGCTCAACAATTTCATATAGAAACAAAAGAGCTAAAGAACAAATCCAGCACATACTCCAACTTGCCGAAAGGATTACCTCTGACGTCGAAAAGGAAAAACGAGAGTCCATGCATTTGTGTTTATGTTGCTATTACGCTCGTTCTCAACGAATAGGAGGAGCTGCGATAACATCAAAACCTTGTGGTGTTTGCGAAGAAACAATGCAGTTCGGCTCAACTGCTACTGATGCAGTCTGCGACAGCTGTGCAAAGGAACAGGGGTTATGTAAACAGTGCGGAGCAGACATTGAATTGGCGGAAAGAAGAAAGCCGTACCCTTTTGAGAATGAGATAAATAAAAAGGAACTTTCAAATGATCAATGAGGAATGGTTTTCTGAATTAGAAACAGTTCTGTTTGTGTTGGAGGACTGTCAGGTTGACTGTGATGGAATGACTTATCTAGTAAGCCATCTTCTGAAACAAGCCAACGTTGAACACTGTTGCATGTTCGGCTATGTAACAGAAAAGTCGTCAGGAGACGTAGTAACCCCTCATTGCTGGATTACATTGCCAGGAGACTACATCGTTGATCTCAGACTTAGAATGTGGCTTGGGGATTTCGATCATATTCCCCACGGCGTATTTAAATCAAGCTGCACACCAGATATCGTCTACGAAGGAAAAGGGCTAAGAGACTCAAATTTAGATGTAGACACCTTAGATATGATGTCTGACGGTAGACTTTCACATGTGAAAGTCCCCTCTTTGCTTCACTAGTGCTCCACCAGCTGCAATAGCCCCTTCTACACGGGGCTCTTCCCTGCCCTAAAAGTCTTTCACGCTACCCCTTCCCTCATACCGAACCTAAATGCTTAGTACTTCCTAAGTGGCTACGTGACAAATATTTAAGGGGCTATATAATGATACTATAAAGTAATCGAGAGTATCTTATGAATATAGTCTTGTTGTTAGTTTCACTGATTGTCGCTCCATTTCTAATTGCCAAAGTAGACCTATGGCGGAAAAAGCATTTGCATGAGGTGCTCAGCTGGTGGAGTGAAGAAAACATGCCAAAAGAGTTGAGAAACGCAACTCTGTTTCTTTGTGAAGAAGATGTGGCAACAACACTACCTGTACCTCTGCATGGAAGAGTTGATCAGGTTTTTTTATCAAAAAAGAAAGTCCTTATCCCTCTGGATACCAAGTTAAGGAAAGATAACAGGATCTTTGAATCGGATGTAATCCAGCTATCTGTATACCGAGTGATTCTTAAAAATCAATACAACTTAGAGGTATCCGATTACGGGTACGTTAGAACGGTTGTCCCACAGCCCGACGGAAAGAACAAGGTTCGTTACATCAGAACAAAGTTACTGAATGAAAAAAAAGTCGTCTCTCTCTACTACAAATATCAGGCTATTAGGCAAGGACTAATAAAGACGTCCTGTTCGTGTGAGGGATTGTTTCATTGAGTTCTCAGTTGCCCTTATTGGGCATGTTGCCGTGAGAAGCTTTTGCTGTTTATCCGTTACTCTCATGGCAAAGGAGGGCTTATGCCATTAACAAGAATCAATAAAGCAATGATGTTGCTGATATCTATCGGCGGAGTAATTGCTGGTCTTGCAGGTAAACCTATCGTCGCCTGTACAGCATTAGGGGTAGTTCTTTGGCTTGCGGCCAAGAATGGAGGCTCAAACTCCATCATAGAAATCCGCAAAAAAGCAGCCAAATCAGCGTTCGACAATATGGATCTTGTCATTGATAACAAACGCTGGCTCGGGAAGGATGCAACGGTTGTTAAGGTTTCAAACATCACTGCGGCCAACGAGATAAAAGTGCCTTGGAACCTACAAATTCTTGCTAAATCGGTCAGAGGCACTTGGTTCACTGTAGATATGAGTGTGATTGGGAAAGACCAAATCCTAATCATGGCAATTAATGAGATTGATGAAAGCACAGTCAAGCGTCTGTTAGCGAATGATCACGACTTATACCGTCAATACTTCGGTGAACCAGAGTTGGCGTAAGGAGCGAAATGTGGAAAGAACTCAAACACCAGAAAAAAGTGAAGAAAACCTTAGTAACAAGCCATTGAATCAAGCTGGCTATGCTCAATGCCTGTTTATCCTTATCCAATCAGTGCTTTTCCCTGAGCTTGGCGCTGGTGGAGCAATGATCGCTGCCTTATGTGCAATGATGCCTTGGATGGTTATGTACGCTAAAAAAATGCCAGCACGAGTATTCGGTATGGTCATGGCATCTCTACTGCTAACCCCCTTCTATTCAATGCTATGCCTATTTGTCTTGAAGGTCATTGGAGTTGGAGTGTAGTGCGCATGGATCTATTGGCCCCATTCCTAATATCCGACTTGGAGAGACATGGCGCGAGTCAAGAGCTTATTCGTAATGCACAAAGCTTAAAACACTCGGCTTTCCGTTATAAACAAAAAGATATTGAAGAGCTGTCCAGAAAGCTTGGTATAGAAAGCCAGGAGTTGATGGATGGGCATGTTCAATATATGACTTCAAGATTCACGAGGAAAATGAGCGGCATCATTTCATCATACCTAATGAAAGATACCGGACATTTCGCTATTCAATGTACAGAGCTTTGCCGAGAAGCAGAAGCACTTAGCCTTAAACGCAACCGCGAAGGAAAGCTGGTTCCGTATAGTGCAGCAAATGCTGTGGCTGTTGATCGAATGCTTGATGTCGTCATAGCCAGGGCAACGGAGCTTAAAAATAGAATAGCGGATGAGTTCTTCAACGCAGAAACTAGCTCTGTCTTCATAGAACAAAGAGAAGCTGGCACATTTTGCCCAGAAAAAAAGACTAAAAAACGTAAAGCAAGGCGAAGAAAGAGTTCACCTATTTACGTCAAAGGAAAACCCTACGCTAGTTTAACCGAACTGGCCCAACAAACTGGTAAAGCAGAAAGGACTCTCTATTCAAGGATTAGGGATAAAGGGCTATTAAAAGCCTACCAAACCAACACTATGACAGATGAGAACTGGAACTCAGTCTTATCTGAACCACCAGCTCCAAACAAGGGCCCAAAGGCGGCCAACAAACCTATCACCTATAAAGGTGATTCCTACCCCACGTTAAACCATCTAGCCGAAGCCGCTAACTTAACGTACTCGGCTCTCTACCAGAGACTTCGACATCGAGAATTATTGGAAAAGGCACGATGTAACGAGCTTTCAGATATGGACTGGGAAAAGGTACTCAACGCTATTCCCCCTAATCGAAAAGCCGATGTTGAAATTGTGATAAATGGCAAGGGATACCCTTCCGTTGCGGCAGTCGCTACTAATTTCGGGTTAGCGGAATCCACGTTATCAGAGAGGTTAAAACAAGCCGACAAACTTGAATTAGCGAAAGAGAACAAATTAACCGAGGAAGAATGGGAGCTGTTTCTGGTTCCACCTCACCCAGGTCGAAAACAAACCACAACTAAGGAATAAACATGAGTGAAAACAATAAACCAGAAGCATGGGAAAAAGACATGATTAAAGATCTGGTCTTTACCCTCCATAAGGAACAGGTAAAAGACAGAAGATGGCGAAGAGGGATTCAGTTGATTCGCTCCCTTGGCTTTGTCCTTATGATAGTTGCATTTCTAACCGTAGCTTCAAATCCAGGAGGACTACCTTGGCAGACATCCAAAGCTGACACTCCACATGTTGCATTCATTAATATCAAAGGAGAAATCGCTGCGGGTTCACTTGCAGATGAAGATCATCTAATACCTTCCATTCAGGCTGCTTTCAAAAATCCCCATGCAAAAGCTGTCGTTCTACGAATAAACAGTCCTGGTGGAAGCCCTGTGCAAGCAGGTCGAATATACGAAGAGATTCAAGCTCAAAAAGCAGAATACCCAGAAAAACAAGTTATCGCTGTAATTGATGATATCGGTGCATCTGGTGGCTATTACATCGCCGTGGCCGCAGACAAAATTTATGCGGACAAAGCAAGTATGGTTGGCTCTATTGGTGTCATCAGTTCTGGCTTCGGATTTACCGGGCTCATGGAAAAATTGGGTATTGAAAGACGAGCTATAACATCTGGTGAAAACAAAGCTTTGTTAGACCCATTCTCCCCTCTTTCAGAAGAGATAACTAGCTTCTGGAAGGAAGTGCTATCGAAAACCCACCAGCAGTTCATCGAGCGAGTAAAAGAGAGCCGTGGTGAACGACTCAAAGCCGATCCAAAAGTGTTCTCTGGATTGATCTGGAATGGAGAGCAAGCACTTGAGATTGGGTTAATTGATGGTTTAGGAAGCCTACACTCTATTTCTCGCAATGTTATAGAAGAAACAAACCTCGTTGATTACTCACCAAGTGAAGACATCGTTAAGCGCTTAACACAACGCGCAAAAATGGAAGCTTCAACCCTGATTCATGAATTGGCAACTGTAAAAGTTTACTAAGGACAAAATGTAATGTCAGAACAAACCACACCACAACAACAAAAATCATTCAGTCCAATGCAGAAAAAGCTACTGGCCGTTGGTGCTGCTATGACCCTAATTTTGGGAGCGTCTGTCGCTACAGTGGGATATCAAATTTACCAGACCAAAGAGTTGCTCATTCAAGAGCGCGATTCTCTCCAGTCGAAGATTACTCAACTAGAAAGTGACTATCGCTTTAAATCAGAAGAGCGCTTTAACAATGCAGTTCAAAAAGCACTGGAACATTTCGTTCAACAGAAACGCGAACAGGATATTCAGGCTAAATACGCAAAATACGAATCAGCTCCCGAACAAGTGCCTGACGATAAACGCATATATGGAAACCTGAACGCTCGATTCACGCTGGTGGAATTTTCTGACCTGGAGTGTCCGTTCTGCAAAAAATTCCACGACACACCAAAAGAAGTGGTGGATGCAAGTAACGGGAATATCAACTGGCAATGGAAACATCTGCCATTGAGTTTTCATAACCCAGCGGCAGAAAAAGAAGCGTTAGCAGCGGAATGTGTTGCTGAACAAAAAGGCAACCGTGGATTCTGGGTGTTCTTAGACGAAGTATTTGCCAAATCACAAGGCAATGGTGGTGGAGTGCCTAATTTGGCAGAAGTTATTGAGAGTGTTGGTGCCGATGCTTCCCTAGTTCGAGAGTGTTTAGCTTCTGGCCGTTACGACCTGAAAATAGCAGCAGATGTGAAGCAAGCTACTGAAAATGGCATTTCAGGTACACCAGCGACTTTCATCGTAGATAACCAAACTGGGAAAACTCAGCTTATTCGTGGGGCACAGCCATCACAAGCTATCGCGGCCATCATTCGAAAAATGATGATTGAATCCGAAAACAACTAACAACAGAGGATGTAATTGATGTTAAGAAGAACAGCTTTAGCAGCTGCTCTACTATCAGTGTTGGCAGGATGTGGTGGTTCCAGTGGAGGCACTGGAACTACTTCCAATGGCAATGGTAGTGAAAGCAATAACCAAGACAACTCAACAGAAACAACAACGGTCGCTAAGCGAGAATGGCAAAAAGAAGTGTTACTGAGCTCTCCAACAAGAGATGCAACACTTCCTGTCATCCAGCTACAAAACGAAAATGGTTCGGCTGTTCTATACAGTGCCTGGGTCGAAGAAGCCAACAATGACAAACCGGATGAGCTATATGCTTCTGTAGCCCCTATCGAAGACTATGCGAATGGCAATGTACCTAACAAAGTCAAGATAAGTGCCGATATTGGTGAAATACTAAGATCAGACTGGCAACCATTCATTGTCGATGAAAACCACTACAAGAGCTCTGTTCAAATGAGCCTTTCAAATCATGGTAATGCCTATATTACATGGGTACAGAGAGACAATAGTAACAACCAGAAACTGAACGTTTCCTATTACGACGCAACAACACAAGAATGGTCCCCA
This sequence comes from Vibrio sp. Vb1166, assembly GCF_033338695.1. Classification (NCBI taxonomy): domain Bacteria; kingdom Pseudomonadati; phylum Pseudomonadota; class Gammaproteobacteria; order Vibrionales; family Vibrionaceae; genus Vibrio; species Vibrio sp. Vb1166. Next base: position 40,362 of record NZ_JAWOTE010000019.1, read on the forward strand.
CCATTAGAAGTTGATCATGTACTTATGACTGACGCGGCAGCTACGAATGAGGAAAGTCGAGTAAAAATCACCGACAACACTCTCTTCACTGACCCGTCAGGACAAAGCATCGTTATCTGGCAAACTCCGATTTTTGGCTCCGATACAAATGCATTGGCAATAGCCTGGTTAAGCAACGACGGCACAAAAGCCAATATCATTGCAACGACAGAACTTTCGAGAAATATAAAAACAAACAGTGACGGTGAAGTTAAAAGTGCTATCTCGATACATTCAGTAGAAACTTCTCCTGGCGTACTTGAAATCCTAAGTATCGAAAAGGGCGCTGATGATGAAAATGATGTCCTAGCCAAACATACCGTCAAACTTGGTCCATTCAATACGCCTGTAGTGGAACGCAGCGTTATTGATGATGATGGAGTCAAGAGTGGTTTAGCATCTATCAACACTAACCTTACTAGCTATGCGCTATGGTCTGAAAGCCGAGGGTCGGGTTCTTCTGACCTAATCGGCGTAACATGGCGTAATGACAACAATGGTTACTCTCCTATCTCAGGCATTCCCAATATAAGTGCCGATGCAGGGCAAGCTAGCTTAACCAGTACCAATGGAGATGTTCATGCTGTGTGGCGTCAACGCGACAATGTTGTTGGCAATACCATCAGAACAGAGAAGCTAATGTTTGCCACATTAGAACAATCCATAGCAAGTAACGTCACAGAGCTCAATTCAAACGGTGCTATATATCCACGTTTGTTTTCTGGAAATGACGACAAGTTATATACAACTTGGAATGGCGAGTACTTCCATATCAAAGAGGCATACATCGAATCTGGAGATATCCATTGGCAAGAAACATATCGTCCATCCTGTGACCCAACAACAGCGATTGATGACCTCTTGTGTGGTCTAGGTGTGCGGGAACGGTACAGCGCGATGGTCGATGGAGATTATGGTGCAATGTCATGGCTGAAAGATGTAAATGGCACAAAGTCAGTATTTATCTCTATCAGCACAAATTGACTTTCACATGTGAAAGCGGCCCCAGTAATTGGGGCCTTTTTGATTGGAGACTACTAAGTCCCCATCCAAAAAGGGCTTCTGGTTCAACGATGACAGTATCCGTCACAGCTATGGATCGGAATTAAATGAAAAAACAACCTAAAAACAACTTTCACATGTGAAAGTGGAATAGGTAAGGAGTGTTATGAAACCACAAATGATGATAAAAATGGCAGCAGCCTACATGATGGCATCAGCTGTAATTTGGAGTGCTGGAGTATGGTTACTAGAACTACCCTCGCCTCTTGGTACTCAAACATGGACGACGTGGTTGGGAGGTCCAATTTTAGTTCTAGTATGCGCATCTTTCATTTCGTACTTGCTTGTAACCTATCACTCAACTGGATTGCTCTTCACTAAAATTTGGATGCTGTGCAATGTCTGCTTGTCTGGGTACAGCCTATTCATGACGTTCAATGATCTAATGCTGGCTGGTGGATGTTTAGCGATTCTCTTAGGGTCTCTTTGGTTCTTGAAGGAACTGGAGCGACCAGAAATGAAAGGGGCCTATACCGCTATTTCGGCATTACACAAACAAATGTGGAATGCTCTATCAGGACAACAGTAAGGAATTAATCATGCTTAAAAAAATTCTAACTACCACCCTTCTCTACTTCGTTTTTAATGCACCAATTATGGCTGAAACCTTTTATGGGAAGGTGGTACGAGTCAGCGATGGTGACACTATAAAAGTCCTCACAGATGCCTCATGCACTGGCACCTATCAGTGTACCGATGGTAAAAAAGAACACCGTATTAGACTTGCAGAAATCGACACACCCGAGTCGAAACAACCCTGGGGAAAGAAAGCAAAACAAGCCCTTCTTTCTATAGTGGGTGGGAAAGTCGTTCGTGTAGAACAAACCGACGTTGATCGTTATGGCCGCATTGTTGGTCATATCTACGTCGATGATTTGTGGGTAAACGGACAACTGGTAAAAACGGGTAACGCATGGGTATACAGGCGGTATGCAAAAAGCACTGAACTGTTTTCTTACGAGCAAGAGGCAAAACAGAATGGTGTAGGCTTATGGGCATTGCCGGAGGCAGAAAGAATGCCACCTTGGGAATGGAGACGTAAAAAGTGAAACTATCCATTAACAACCAACTGGGTAGGGATGTAAGCACATTGGCTTTGAATGTATTTGGTATTTTTGTCTATATCAGCCTGATCCGGATATACCTCCACCAGCTGACGCTTCCAGAGCCACTACTTTTTGCTCTTATGTTCTCCCTTGTATTCAATATCTACTATGAGTTTAAAGCGGGGATATCCCGCTTAACCCATGTAAGAATACTGTGTACCATCATTATCTTTTGTGTTGCGGCATTCCTTGCCCAAGAGATTAGAGGTGTCTATCTAACAACTATGACCGAACTTACAAACTACGAGAACGCAGAAGAACTCATAGGGCAAGAGTACTTAAAAGCTGCTCAAAATAGAGTTGTTGGTTACGGTGGGTGTTTTGCAGTTGGTTTGGTAACGGCGAGAATGTTGCTCTACAAAATCTTAGTTAACGTGGCAAGTAGAGTTTTGGTATTGCCTAACTATCGCGGTAACGTTTGTCCAATGTGCCAGCAACCGACACAAATCCACTAAATCCTCAGCCGACTTTCACATGTGAAAGTCGGTACTTCATCATATCACCTGACGATAGAAGCCCTTTCTCCACAAAGCATTTCATCAAAGACATACTCAAAAAAAATCGCTCTCGCTCACTAAGGTTCAAAATGTTGGCGTTATGCATTTCACGATATGCAATTACCGTCATCATACTTGCTTCAAGCGGTTCTGCTTGGCCTATTACTGCTTTAATGTCTGGCAGGCTATCTAGATCCACGCCAGGCACAGCTTCGTGCAGTGTATTTAATTTAAACACTAATATTTACCCAATAAATAAGTTGCTTTCAAAGGTTCACGATAAGTAATAGTTAATATAGTAGATCTTATCAATGAACATAAAATGTTCTGTCAGAACATCGCAAGGATCTCATTATAGATAAAGAAGATCCAACTCGCACTTTCACATGTGAAAGTCTGTGGCATAAGTTGGCAGGAATCTCATATTTTACAAAACGTTACCCTAGCTAAGTCGCCATAAACTCAACAATGAATCACTTTAAAGAGCTCCCATTATCCAATTAGTTCAATTCCATCGAAGAGATATACCGACATCTCTACAGGATTTAGATATTGCCATTTCATTTAAAGAACTATAAAATGATTCTATGAATTATTAATATTGGTCTGGAGCATAAATGAAACCAAACATGCAGGGGCAGCTGGAGCTTTTCCATGTGGAAGAAGCTTATGCACAAGCTGATGGTCCAATGACCAATGCCGAGCTATATGCGAAGGTAGCAAGTATAGCCGGGCTATCAGAGGCTGAAATCAATACTAAAGCCGAAATCGGCAAAGCCAAGGCACAACACAGCCCTATCAAAAGAAAAATTCGTTGGTTTCAGCAAACATTAAAGTCCATGAATATCATCCAAAAAGTGGACGGTGAGCGTGGCGTATAGAAGCTGGCAAACAAAAATAAAAAAGGGCTTCATGAAGCAATGGGCGAAGTAAAGCTTGTCGCATATTCAACAAATCTAGGCATCGCTATTTGGGGAAATAGCAAAAAGGTATTCACAGAGCTTGGAGAACCGATCCACCTTTGTGTGACATCCCCTCCGTATCCTTTAAAAATCGAGCGCGGGTATGGGAATGTTAGTGAACAGGCATGGGTGGACTTTATCACCGAGTCTTTGGAACCAATTGTAGAAAACTTGGTGCCAGGGGGTTCTGTGGTACTCAACGTGAGTAACGACATTTTTGAAAGTAAACGCCCTTCGCGTTCAACTTACCTTGAACGTATGGTCTTAGCTCTAAATGATCGATTAGGGCTTTCATTAATGGACCGTTGGCCCTGGATAAACACATCCAAGCCACCAGCTCCAACCCAATGGGCTTGCGTTAACCGTATGCAGCTTTGTTCCGCGTGGGAACCTGTTTACTGGTTTACGAACGATCCAGACCGAGTTCGCTCTGATAACCGAAGAGTTTTGGTAGAGCACACTGAGCAACATAAGAAATTACTCGAACAAGGGGGCGATAGTCGTATCGCTACTTACGGTGATGGTGCTTACCGATTAAGAGGGAATGCCTTTTCCAATAAAACGCAAGGCAAGATCCCTAAAAACATAATCCAACGAGGTCATCGTTGTGCTGATACATCAGCAGTAAGGAAGATAGCCAAGGAATTGGGTTTACCACCACACCCTGCAATGTTTCCTACAGACATTCCATCATTCGCTATTGAGTTCCTAACCAATGAAGATGAGCTGGTGGTTGATCTCTTTTCTGGTAGCAATAAAACCGGACTGGCAGCGGAGAGAGCGGGGCGACGTTGGGTTGCATGTGACTTAATTTTAGAGTACGTGCGAACACAAGCTGAGTTGTTTAGCTCGTTTGCTGGCTTTTGGATGAATCCTGCTTTGGCCTGTGTCGGTCGAAGTGTTAAATAAACTCGTGATTACTGGAGAGTACATTATGAACAAACCTTCAAACACACCAAGCACACTGGTTGTATCCATGCTTTGTATTTTAGTCCTGGCTCTGGAGTTTGCTGCTGTAACCCATTTTACTGGTTCTACTTCACCTTTAGATTGGGATCGCATCACGCTTATCTCCGTTGCTTATTTAGCCGCAAGCACCATCTTAGGTGCCACATTTTGCTTGGTTAAAAGCAAGTTGCGTTTCAATACTCTGCAACATCAAAAAAATCTGGGATAGCAAGAATGCCAGAGCAATGTGATAAAGCAGGACTAAGCCGTTGGTGCAATAACCAGGATGTTCGACAGGTTCAGCAAAGGGCCTGTCGTACATATGTGTAGTGAGTATGATTTCGACCATGCTGTTGGTTATATCGTTCAAGTACGAGAGAAGCGTGACGCATATGGCTCTGAACAATATCTTGTGCGTCATCCAAATGGAGAGCTACACACACATGAAAACCAATCCTTCTGGCTACTAAACGAAGAGCATCAAGGGCAAGCTTTAGCTTTATTTGCCCAAAAGCCAACAGAAGAGGGGAGCGATACTGTTTACACGGTAGCCGAAGGTTTTCCAGAATCCGGCTATATCATTCCTTTTAAAAAAGGTGCGCCAGAGAGCGAAAATCAGCATCTAACTATGGCAATTACTATCACGGAGAACAAATAGAATGGACCCTAAAAAGAAAGAGCTTGCGGAAATGTTCATTCAGAGTTGTATTGAGCAAGGCTTAACTATGGACGAGTCAGCTGAATTGTCAGCTCATATACTCATATCAGCTGTTAGTGCAAACGGGAAAAGTCATACGAGAATTGAGATTGCCAATCTCGGCTCAGTGGAAGTAGATTGCTAAGGGCTCTAGGAGGCAAGGATGGCTCCTAGAGAATGGCAAATCCATTGCCAGCGATATCAAAGTGTTTGTTCTTCATCACCAGACCAGAAGAAGGATTAACTATAAACCGTTGCTTTTTAATAGCAGGAGTATTTGGAACGCGCTTGATTGAAGCTGTGGCCGAAAAAACAACAAACGCCAAAAGAGCAACTACGGCAACCTGCCATGAAAAGTAAGCTACGCCAGACCAAAAGACGACCATTACTACTGCATTTTTATGAACAAGCCTAAGCAGAGGCATCAACCAGAAAACAACCGCTACGCTGATTACAGCCAAACCCCATTGATTATCGTTAGTTTCAATCATAGCAACGCCAAGAAGAATCACTGCTAAAGCAACTAGGTTAAGTATGTGTCTCATTTTTCGTCTCCTTAATTGACTCTGGAAAGCTATCTCGGCATCACCGTCAAGCCCTCATTCAATTCAACTTACACTTCCATAATATCATGGAATTAAAAAATGCAACCGTGACCCAGAAACACGCTTAGCCCACTTTCACATGTGAAAGTCTTATGTAGCAATGCCTAAGAGCGTGATCTGGCTTTTCCTAAAATTAAGGTATGGTCGAACATTTCCTAAAATTAAGCTATAACGTGAAATGTAAAGCGTTCTATTGTCCTTTTTTAAGGTATAAATCACATCTATTTGGCTTGTTTTCCTCTTTTTAAGGTATGTGGTATGCTTCAAAAAAACATTACGGTATTAAAAAATGAGTAGTAACACAGACAATTTAGAAGGGTATTTCCCTGCTGAGATAGTCAACGAGGCATTTGGCAGCAGGCCATCGACTACTACGTTAATGGATTGCATCTTTTTGCCAGGTAGAATTCCGCGAGACTTAATTACAAGGATCAGTGGTAACAAGGCTGAACTTGAGCAACAGCTACTGGCACAAAAGCCTCTTCTATCCACCAGCTTGTCAAAGCCATACTGGAAGAAGGGGACTAATAAACGTGAATTCGATGCCGTTAGAATCGACGTATACAGTGCTGTCTGCTTGGCCGATGACAGACATCTACTGGAAGGGATCGTTAGTGTAGGGGGGATGTACGTAGACCTATCTGGCTTAACGCTTCGCCAGGCTATTGAGCTCGCGCAGATTAATGTCGAACTGGATAAGTTGTCACACCAATACCACAACCTTCTCGATACAAAAATGTTTAGTGGGGTATACGACTACTTCCTTTGTGACTTCACAACACTGTTTGAGTTCTTGAACCTGAAAAATCAAAAGGCCAACAAGAACACAGTAATGACAAGACTTCAAAGGCTATCACAAATGTTACTGGTCTTGGATTACGAGAAGGATGGTGAAACGCTACCTCACTACCACACGCGAATGAAGCTGGTGGACAGCAACTACATTCCATTGCTGGTTCTGGATGGGATTAAAAATAAAGGATCTATCAGGGCAGATACGATCACTCACTTCATAGTTGGAGTGCATAAGACTTTCACTGCGTCTTTGCGACAAGAGGGAGCTATTAGCCGGAAACGTTTTTTAAAAGTCTACCCGCAGCTAACGGGCAAACATGCTGTTACTGACTTCTGTAAATATATTGATGCTCATAAGCGTGAATATGTACATGGTAAGTATCTGAGTCACCTTATTAAAGATTACTATGCCAACAAGGTTAGAGTGTCTAAACAGCATCTGAGTCGCCATATCAATAACACTATGGCCGAAGTCATTTTGAAAAAGGATGTGTTATTGCGAGATTTCCGATTGCTACTCCAAGAGAAAGTACGTGACGATGGTAAGCAAGATATTATGCTGTTGTACCTGGGCGATGAAGAGAAAGAAGAGGTAACGACATGACAACAACACTCCACAATGAGGATGTTATCGCTCTAAGCGAAGAAGACATTAATGAAAGTTTAGCCAATTCCAACAAAGAACAGATTTTGAAAGGTTTGTTTCGAGGCAGTGTCGGATTTCTGATCGCTCCACCTGATTCTGGTAAGAGCTATTTGTCTTTATCAATAGCTTATGAGATGGCTTTGCCAGAGTACCCATTAATTGGTGTACGGGATGAGGAAAACAAAGTGCTTAGAACTTTGATATGGCCGATCGAAGATTCCTTGCCCGGAACACTTCCGCGTATCAAAGCACATTTGACTGAGTTCTCCACCAGCATCAAAGACCGATTAAAATCGAGCATTGGGATATACAAGCATTCTGATCCAATTTGTAGTTCAGGCTCATCTAAACATACTAAAGAGTGGGAAGAAGCATCCAGTGCACTGGAAAAACTTATTGCCACGGCCAAAGGGTACGACTTGGTAGTTATAGATACATTGCGTGATGCAATTGGCTCAGCTGACGTAGTAGATGATGACTATTACATCAGAATTGCTTTGGAGAGGCTTGCCAATGAAGCGAATGTCGCGGTTCTTGTTGTTCACCATCCGACAAAAGATGTGAGCAGAGGAAAGGAGATAATCAACAGCGTCTCTGGCTCTGGTTTATCTTCCACTCTCTCAAAGTCAAAACTTCATCTGTATTTAGATCAGTTGATAGACAAGAAAGATGGAACGGTACAAGAGACTCGTTTGCGTCATATCAAAGCTAACTATGTGCCTTTTGACCAGCAGTGGAGAAAACCGATAAGGCTGCACTGGAGTAACAATTCACTATTGCACGTTGATCAAGAAGTCGTTATCCAACTTAGAAATGATCAATTAGACGGTGATAGTGATAATGAGAAAAAGCCAGGAGCAGATAAACCAGTTAAAAGACGGTTATCGCGTCTTTCAGAAGAGCCAGGATTGATACACAGAGATGACTCCCTTCTATCTGAGGAATCGAAGCGCTTGGCCCAACAAACCAGTCATGGCCCATTTGGTGGTGGCATGGCATCAGAGCTCTCCGAACTTCGTACTGGTAAGTCCTCCAAGTAATCCAATTCCTTAAATTAAGCTATTGCTTAACGCCTTTTTCCTAAAATTAAGCTATATATACGGATTAAGGCGTTTCCTCATTTTAAGCTTAGATATAGGTGTGTTTCCTAATATTAAGCTATGTGATAGAGATGAACTTCCTAATATTAAGCTTCAATTTCCTAATATTAAGCTTTAGCTTACAGAAACAAAGCTTAAAGTTAGGAAATTTCCTGATATTAAGCTACCTAACACGCTGCATGATCTTATGATCCTATGGATCTATATATGATCAGTAGCGTTCACCGCTGATGCGGCTTCGCTGATCACTCAACTTCGTTTCACTGCTATGAGCAGTAAAACAAAGTCGAGCGATTCAATTAAAACCCGCTTCCATATTAGCCATTGTTTCATGTCTGTATGCGCCCGTATAGGGCAGTTAAGCATGAAGTTAATCTCTTTGATTAAGTTGATAATAGAGTCCGTGTAGAAAGTAATTAATGGACTTTAGAAACCAGTGGATCATTTTCATACTAACTTAATCGCAAGAGCTTGTTTGTTAGCACTTATAGTTCCTAGTGCTGTTTCTGCTCAGTGGCGTATCAATGCCAGTGGTAGTTCAGAAATTGATGCAATGAGATTTGATCTCCCAGAGCAAGCGCATGAATTTTTAAGGGACTATAGAATTAACGAGCTCGCAAGCACACACAGCTATGTGAGTGAAAAGCTATACCCGAGTGAAACGTATAGTGATGGAAGACTAATCTCATGGCTATGTATGCATCGTAGTGATGCTCCAGGTAGTTATGACCCTGACACTTGTTACTTTGGAGCTCTCTCTGGAACTACACTGACAAAATTCATAATTCCTGGGGAGATGACTGATTCTCCACTTCTCAATAGAGATCTTGGTAAACCAGAGACAGAACTGTGCGTTGGAAACCCTATCAACCTAGCTACTGGTAATAAATATCAGCAAGAAACCGATTATGTAAGCGCTGGTATGGAGCCTCTTGTATTCACACGACATTACAACAGCCAGTTAGCTTTGAGTGGTAAACAAAGCGATGTTGGTATTGGATGGAGCCACAACTATTCAAACAAAGTGATTTTTGACAAAGAAAGTCACGGAGAGAATATGGTTGTCTTGCATCGGCCAGATGGGAAAGAGTTAGCATTCTACCGGACAAATGCGGTTTGGATGCCAACATGGAAAAGTGATGATCGGTTATACAAAGATTCTGGTTGGAGATATCAGAGGGCTGATGGTGTTGTCGAACTATATGATAGTAATGGTCAGTTGATACGTATTGTTCATCCATCGGGAAATGAGCTGGATCTGAATTATACCAACGGTAAGTTAGACTCTGTTTCTGACAGTTTTGGCCGGACTTTAAGGTTTAGTTACGATCAAGGGAAGATCATAAAGATGATCGACCCTGCTGGACAAACCTTCTCTTACGATTATTCGAATGAATTGTTAGTTGCAGTGCATAAACCGGATGCCAATCAGCGACGTTACCACTATGAAGACAGTTTAAACCCAAGCCTTTTGACTGGCCTTACGGATGAAAAGGGAAGCAGATTTGCTACGTGGTCTCATGATCCTTCGGGTCGCGCTGTTCTGAGCGAACATAGCAGTGGTGTTGATAGGACAAGTGTTACATACAACCCTGATGGTTCAGTTACGGTAACGAATGCTCTAGGTCACGAACAACATTATCTGTTTAGTCGTTATAACGGAAAACTAAAGCCTGACAGTATACAGGGTGCTGCATGTACTGGCTTTGCTGGTGGTACGAAGTCGTTTGGCTACGATACCAACGGTGAGTTGAAGTCAATTATCAATGAAGAAGGCCAATCATTCTCTTACCAATATGACCAAAGAGGACTTGAAATTTCGAGGACAAGCTCGACTGGTGATACGATCACAACACAATGGCATTCAGAGTTCCCAAAACCAACCAAAATTACATCGTCATACTTGGTCCAAGAATTTACCTATGACGACCGCCAGCGGCTGTTAACGCTTAAATTGATTGACCGAACCAACTCAGATGTCAGGCAGTGGGCATTTGAATATTATCCAGACTCTCTTGGTGTTCCTGGACAACTGAAATCAGTGGATGGTCCACGGGTGGATGTTGATGATGTAACGCGCTTTGAATACGACGCTCAAGCCAACCTAAGCCGAGTTATCAACTCTCTTGGGCACGTAGTGTCATTTGACAATTACGATGCTCATGGAAGGGCTCAGAGCGTCACAGATGCCAATGGAGTAAGCTACTCGCTTAACTACAACACGTTAGGTCAAATGATTTCTTCTACTGGTCCAGATGGAACTACATTGTACTCTTACGATGAATCAGGACTCTTGGTATCTATCACCTTACCAACCAATAGCACTTTCACTTATGAGTACGATGCTGCTCAGCAGCTGATGGCCGTGATTGATGCAAATGGAAATCGACAAAGTATCAATCGAGATTCACTAGGAAATATTGAGCAAGTTGAGCTGAAAGATAACAGTGGCATTGCTCACTGGAAGCAACTGCATAGTTACACTTTGAATGGTTGGCTTTCATCAACAACAAATGGAACGGGAAATGTTTATACCTATTCCTATGACAAGACAGCCAACCTAACGGGCAAAGTTGACCCTTCTGGAAATGCTTATGCCTACCGCTATGATGGTTTTAGCAACCTGCTCCAATCAATTGACCCTGTTAACCGCGCCACTGCAATGCAGTATAACGATAATGCCTTAGTAACGAGAGTCACTGATCCAAGAGGGCGGAGAACTTACTATTCATACAACGGATATGGCGATGTTCTCTCAGTACAAAGCCCAGACACAGGCACGGCTCATTACACTTATGACAAGGCTGGAAACCTGATCGGTAAAACAGATGCCAACGGTCAGGTTTTCACTTATCACTACGACGCGCTTAATCGCCTTTCTTCAATCACTGTGGATGGTCAACCTAATGCTAGTGTGACATTCCGCTACGATGAGCCAGAAGCGCTGTATGGGGTAGGGCAGCTTACTTCCATTACAGACGCTTCTGGCGTATCAAAATACAGTTACACAGCCAGTGGTGAGATAGCCAGCCAAGAACTAATTGTGGATGGCCGCACCTTGTTAACCAATTACACCTATGATGGTGCAGGGCAGTTGGCGAGTATCGAGTACCCGAGTGGCCGCAAAGCGGTTTATCAGCGCAATGTAGCTGGAGAGGTCATTGGCATTACATTGAATAATGGTGTTAACAGCAGAACATTAGTCTCTGACTTGGTACGGAAACCTTTTGGGCCTGTAACTGATCTGACTCATGGAAATGGGCTTTGGGAAGAGCGCCAGTACGACATGAACTATCAATTGGAGTCTGTACAGGTTGCTGGTGCAATGCACCGCAGTTATCTCTATACGGCCAATAGCAATGTCGATTCAATTACAGACTTAATGGATAGTGGCTATAGCCAAACTTTCAATTACGACAAGCTGAGCCGCTTGATTGATGCTACTGGTGGTTACGGGACCCGAGAGTACACCTACAACTACAACGGCAACCGGACGGCTATCTACCGCGACGGCGTGAAAGATTCGTACAGCATTGTGTTCAATAGCAATCGTCTAACCAAAACAAGTATTGGCTCGATCACCTACAGCTATGATGCAAACGGAAACACGATTGGCCGAGGAACGGATGTCTTTGTCTATGATGCTTTCAATAGATTGACTGAGGCTACGGTCAATGGCGAAACATCAATCTATCACTATAACAGTGCTCATCAACGAGTGAGGAAGTCAGCTGGTGGCGTAGATGTGCTTTATGTTTACGGCCTCGATGGCGAGTTACTGGCCGAGGTGGATGCCGGAACCGGGCAAACCCAGCGAGAATATGTCTGGCTTGACGGCCAGCTGATGGCTTACCTGGTGAATGGCACCGTTTACCACGTTCACAATGATCACCTGGGCACACCGCAGGCCCTGACAGACGAACTGGGTGAAGTAGTATGGAAAGCGCAGTACACGCCATTTGGCCGAGCCAGTGTCACGACAGAGCTAGTCACCTTTAATCTTCGCTTCCCCGGCCAGTATTTTGATACCGAGACTGGGCTGCACTACAACTGGCATCGGTACTATGACCCGTCTCTGGGGCGTTACCTGCAATCAGACCGCCTTGGCTTGTTCGATGGAATGGATACCTATGGGTATGTGCGTGGAAATCCGCTGTCGAGCATAGACCCTACAGGTGAGTTCGCATGGGGAGTGGTGTTCGCCGGGATAGATTTGGCATATCAGCTTTATGATAACGGTGGGAAAATTGATTGCGTTAACTGGGGTGATGTTGGATTGGCAGCTCTTGGGGGTGGAATGTTCAATGCCGTGAAGGTAGCAAAAGTTCATCGCTTCAAAAGTGCTGTCACTACTAAAGGCAACCCCCATTCATGGGGAGCAACGAGAAGGTGGTACGCGAAAAACATAAACAAGGACATCCCGCCACGACAACATATTCATCATTGGCTTGTTGAAAGAAGACACTTTGAAGGTAATCAAAAATTAGAGCGTATATTTAATCAGCCTTGGAACCTTAATCCAAAACCATTCACAAACATCTATCACAATACAAAAATTCACAATAACGGAATTAAAGGTTGGTTTAATGGTGTTCCAATATGGGCAAGAGAAACCGTAGCAGGCTTAGGGTTAACAGCAGCAGGAGGGAATGGTTGTGGGTGCAGTGAAAAATAAAGGTATATTACTGAGTAAAAAAGAAAACTTTATGCTGCCTATCTATGAGGAAGCCCTAGAGAAGGCGTCCGCCTCGGCTAAAAAGATAGGAAATCGCTATGTTGGATCGTTACTTATCAAAGGAGATGGTAGCGTCTGGAGAATTGACTCAGTACAAGAGGTTAGCCCTCGTTTTATACAACGAGTTTGTTTGCAGTTATTGGGGAAGCCTAGAGACATCAAATGTTCTCTTCACCTAGTAGAAAATGATTTTGTGGACTGGGTAGAGATGATCGCTAATCTGGCTACTGAAAGCGGTTCGTACTCTGTGTGGGGTCAATTCTATGACAGCAAAGCCGAGTTGAAAAAAGCGGTGATGGGATGTAAGACGCTGGAAGATTTATTCGCTGTGTTCAGGCTTGAGGATGATAATGAATTTTCTAAAAAGTTAGTTTGATAATTTCTAAAGAAAGCCGCCAGCGGGTTAAGCCTGCTGGTGGCGTGGACAGTAAGAGGGGGTGGTTGTGGAACTTACATATCCAGTGCTACTGGTCAGTAAAAAGAAAAAATCAGTTCACGTAGAACTAACCGGAAGCCATTTGGGGAAATGTACTAATGCCGCTCTAAAAGGTGGGTACTTTAACCAAATGGAAATATACGACTCTAACGGAAGGCATTACAAAGTAGACGAGGTAGTTGGGGTCAAGCCTTTAAACGCTGTATGGCGATGGCCTTTAGAGGTGTTAATGTTTAACTCTAGGCTATTGAAAGCTGAGCTGAAAACAACATTGGTATCTCAGTTGGAACTGAAAGAGTTTAAAAGCGTAGTAGCAAAAGTGATCAATGAGCAAAAGGAAAGTTGGGAATCAGGGGTTGGGCGTGAAGCAATGTTGAACGATCTTGCGGCTGCAAATGGCATTGAAGAAGTAATCAGGATCTTTCGACCTGAAAACTGATATTTACTTAGTCTAAGCAACTCCGCCAGCGGGGTTAAGCCTGCTGGTGGCGTGGATGTGCTTTATGTTTACGGCCTCGATGGCGAGTTACTGGCCGAGGTGGATGCCGGAACCGGGCAAACCCAGCGAGAATATGTCTGGCTTGACGGCCAGCTGATGGCTTATCTGGTTGATGGCACCGTTTACCACGTCCATAACGATCATTTGGGTACGCCGCAAGCATTGACCGATGAAACGGGGGCCACGGTATGGAAAGCCAGTTACTCTCCGTTCGGCAAAGCGACTGTCACGACAGAACAAATCAAGTTCAACTTGCGTTTCCCCGGCCAGTATTTTGATGCAGAGACTGGGCTTCACTATAACTGGCATCGCAACTATGACCCGAATACAGGGATATATATCACCAGTGACCCAATAGGGCTGGCTGGTGGGATTAACACCTATGCCTATGCATTGAATAATCCTGCTATTTACACCGATCCTACTGGTTTATGGGTTCCGCAAATTATTGGGGCAATGGTTAACATAGGCTTTGAAGGATACAGACAATATCAAACTGGTTCGTTTGATGCGGGGCGACTTCTTGTGGCTGGTGCTACGGGGGCACTTGGAGGGTTTGGAAGCACTCTAAGGAGAGCTGTATTTTTTGGTGCATCATCAGGCGCTATTGGCAATATGTATATTCAGTTAACTGAAAAGTCTTCTGGTTGTGATCAAAGGTATCAAAAGAGCCTTGATTTATATCAGGTAGGAAGAAGTGCAATTCTTGGCTCGTTTGGTGGAGCAGTTGGTTTTGGCGGGGGAATATTAGGCAAAAATATTTTGAGACCACGAGACATAATCGGGGTGGATTTGAAAAAAAGGGTTAGTTTTAACTACGAATCGTATGGTTCGGCTATAGGTTCTGCTGGGGGAACAACAATTGGAAATCAATAATTGGCTTGACTTTGTTTTGTACACATTCATGACTTTAGGTGGGTTGCTTATAGCAATTCCATTAGGGATAAGATGCCTTTATGTAGGTCTTGTTGCACTATTTAAATACAAGATTGTGAAATTCAAAAAAGATAGCAATGTGTCAGTGTATGCAAACACATCTATAGAGCTAGTTCTTTTAGGTATTTTCTGTATTGGAGCTTCTATTTGGTTTCTGTTCTTCGATAAAGGTGGCCACCTCTTACATTACCTTCCGGAAGTGATGAGGTTCTTCGCTGGAACATAAGGCAGATTACGCTGGTGCTGGCTGTGGCTGATCGCCTTGGCTTGTTCGATGGAGTGGATACCTATGGGTATGTGCATGGAAATCCACTAATAAGGATCGATCCTACAGGTGAGTTTGCGTGGGGTTTGGTTGGAGGTGTGAATATGCCAATAGGTAACGGAGAGTAAATATGGCATACAAAACAGAGATTTCTATATATCTGATTCTGATCCCTTTAGTGGGAGTTATGACGGGACTCATATCCTACGGTGCGTATAGATTGATCGGGTATCCTGAATCAATATTTGTTCTTTTTATGATGATTGCTGTTTGGGGAGGGGTATGCCTAGCTTTAGGAGTTTGCAGCACGATTCGTTGCTTAAAGCAAAAAAAAGGAATTGAACGACACATGAGAGAGACGAAAGGAAATAGCCAAGAAAAGTGATGGTCTCAGCTAATCTTTCACGAATTCCAAAGTTAAATAGTTACCTGGTGGATGGCACCGTTTACCACGTCCATAACGATCATTTAGGTACGCCGCAAGCATTGACCGATGAGACCGGAGCCACGGTATGGAAAGCCAGTTACTCTCCGTTCGGCAAAGCGACTGTCACGACAGAACAAATCAAGTTCAACTTACGTTTCCCTGGGCAGTATTTTGACGCAGAGACTGGGCTTCACTACAACTGGCATCGCTACTATGACCCAGCACTTGGCCGTTACTTACAATCAGACCGCCTTGGCCTGTTCGATGGAGTGGATACCTATGGGTATGTGCATGGAAATCCGTTGAAGTTTATTGATCCTACAGGCGAGTTTGGATGGGTTGCTTTTGGGGCTTTCGTTGGCGGTTCGCTTAATGCGATTGCTCAATACCATTCAGGACAGACGTTTGACTTTGCATCTTTTGGGGCTGCTGTCGTTACAGGGGCTGCGGGAGGTGGTCTTGGTAATTTAACTAAGGGGTTGTCTTGGGGGAAAAATATCGTTGCCAATTCATTGGGTAGTGGGGTAATTGGAGGTGGTGTGACAGCTGCTAAGAACAAAGTTACAGGCAGCTGTGATGATATTTGGCTTAACTCAGGGCGCAGTATGATATTAGGTGGATTAGGAGCAGGGGTTGGTAACTCATTTGCTGGGCTAGGAAAAATAATTCCAAAGATGCAGGCTAACCGATGGTGGGATAAAGCGTCATTAGAAAAACGGTTAAAGAGTTCGTCGAATGCGTTTCACCGTTAAGATGCACCTCCAACGCTAACGGTATTTTTTGTCACCACTGGTAATATCGGAAGCAACATCATTGCTAATATCCCATAAGTGAGAATTGAAGATGAAGATGAAAGGATTTAGTGCATTCATGATAACAGTATTTCTCCCCTTTTTAGTTGGTGGGGCCATTATTGGTGCTGCATTTGGGGGAGTAGGATATTACATCACAAATTGGTTTGGTTTATTTGAAAGACAAATTCAGCACGAGATGGTTTTTTGGTTATTTTTAGGTATGGGGGTGTTTGCTGGGACAGTAGGAGCGGTACAGTCGCTAATTGCATTCATTAGACATCCCGGTGTTCACGGTGACACATAGCAAACATTCATGCTTGTAACACGCCGCCAGCGGGTTAAGCCTGCTGGTGGCGTGGGCAATAAGGGAGAGGTTGTGGATGTCAGTAATATCAAACGTCATAAGGTCGTTAAAAAAAGCCGTTTACTCAGATTGTGAGTGGTTGAGGTGTTATGAGGTAGAGGCATTAACTGCCTTCTACCTACACATTACGGAAGAGGATAAAGGTAAACTAATTCAGCAATTTAAACGTCTGGATATGATGGAGCGTTCCAAGAGTGGGAAGTTGCTACAGATATTTGATGGGCTGGATACAGTTAGAAAAAAATGGCTTAAAGAAATAAAAATATGCCCTGACGAACCTGTAACTGGATATAAATTTGCTCTTAAAAGAAATGGCAAGGAATATGCGATATTTAATATTTTCCTTGGTAGGGGAGGTATAGGTGAGATTCAGTTTGAGAAGATGCCTAGTAAATTCCAAAGTAAAGTAGCAAAGGTAGGCGATATAAAAGCTCTCTTATTCAAAGAAAAAGAATTGCCCCGTGAAACAACTTATGTCTTTAAAGGTGTAGTCACAGATGATGAGGAGCAAAAGTTAGAAGAGGATTTGCATAGAGGTTGAAGTTGCTCATCTAAACATGCGTTGAAGTGATTGAACTCACTGGGATTGACTGACCTCTATGAACCTTTTTCACTACCACCAGCGGATTAAGCCAGCTGGTGGCGTGGGTGTGCTCTATGTTTATGGCCTCGATGGCGAGTTACTTGCCGAGGTGGATGCCGGAACTGGGAAAACCAGCGCAAATATGAATATCAAGGAGATAAAATGGCTAGTCAGTATCAATACAATCCATTTTTAATAGGGAAAGATACATTTACCTCCAGCAAAGTAGAGCTTTGTGAAGATGAGGTAAGACAATCGAAGCCACACTATCAGTTAATTTGTTTCGGTAGTTCTTCTCGGTATCCTCTATGGATAGAACTAGGGACCAACCAACTAGTTGGTGGTAATTATCATTGTTTCTATAATGATGATGAACTAAAAGCGTTATACACGTTATTTCAGCAAGATGCGCAACGACAAGGTTATTCTGACCAGAAGCAAAACTGTTGGGCTAAAACACCTAATCCTTTTCCTATCGAGTTTCTTGAGGGGATGCCACAAAGTCTATGGGCTTACTTTTACGAAAGTGGCCGTAGACAAGCCGCTTGTGAAAAAAGTGTTCAGGAATTACTACCCATGTTCGAAAAGTGATAAGTGCTTGACTGAATGTAATATTTAGCTTGAAAATCAGTCGAGTAAATAATGCCACTTTGAACAATGTAACAGGAACAAGAATGATGAAGAAAATTGGACTACTGCTAGCGACGTTAACTGCATTTTCAGCTCAAGCGGATGTTTTCCCTAAAACAGAAGTTGATGCGTATCTAATGGCGATGCACTCTATGGCCCCAGTTAACGCGAAATACACCATTCAATACAAGGCCGCAGTGGAAAGTAGCTGTAAGACAAAGCTTAGTATTGAACAATTAAGCTCACGCGACTTTGCCAATGTTGTACAAGCGCTTGTTAGTAGTGAAACCGTTGACCGCTTAGGGCTTGATGCTAGTGGTGGTTCCCTCACTGACACGCTTCAACTGGTAGGGGCTAATATTAATTGTTCCGACCTAAGTGCCCCGTATAAAGCGGTATTGAGTGATGTTGAGTTCAACAAGAAGCATCAGCATTTGTCGAAGGTACTGCACACTTGGGATCAAGTTGTTACTGAAAGTCAGTTGAACTAATTGTGCTATATTGCTGGGGGATGTGTTTGAGACTTTGGACAATTAGTTAAAGTTTGTGCAAAATTACATCACTGACCTGGCTGATGGCGTTTCTGCTTCGAACCTCAGCTTATTACTTATCGTGCCCCAGCAATAAAACCTCTTTGATTTCCCCCTTTAAATCGACATAATGAGCATATGTAGTCAATATAATGGTGATATGTATGTCTGGAGTCGTTTTCCATCAAGTAAAAGAAGGTGAGTTCCGCCGTCTCGCGGAGACTCGAACAATGACCAAACTAATTGCGCAGGAATCTAAACTGCATCCTAATAAGTTTCATTTGGTTGGGATTGATAGTGGTAAAGGAATCGCGTATGCAATTAGACATGGAAGAACCAGTGACTTGAGAGTGTGGAGGCTTGATATCCTGGTAAATCAGGTTAGAGACATGGGGTTTGAGAATATAGAAGTACAACTCATAAACAAAACCCACGCATGAAGCATGGGCTGATAGTCTTAACATGCCGAAAGGCACTTATTTTTCAAGAATATAATCACGAAAGTCGTGGTTCTCAATTTCCAACTTCCCACGCTCTGGGCTGTAAATTAGCTCAAGCGACTTCAATCGTGTGACTGCATTTTTCACCGACCATTTTGTAACGTCTGTTTCTGGGTCGCCAGTGAAAGCTTTCACTTTGTCTAGTCCTGTTTTGGTATAAAGACCTTTTGACTCATTGGCAGCAACAAGCTTTAGGATCGCCACTTCGATAGGTTTCAGTTGTTCGTATGTTTTTGAAAAGTGGTCCTCTGACTCGATACGATCAACGTCATAACGATGGACACCAATATCTAGGTCATGAACCATGTTCAGGGCCATATTCTTTAACATTTCAACAAACCGAGCGGGAGCGCGATTTTGTTTGATTAAGATTTCTAGGGCTTTGTGTTTGTCGAGTTCGACACCACCAGTGACATTTTTGAATGCGGCCAACTCGAATTCAACGAAATCCATATCCAGCTCTTCAAATATCTGGGTTTGGCTGGAGTTGTAGAATGGAGCCTTGTTGTCTTTGAATAAGCGACTTAACCCCTCTCTACTTGAACCTGTGAAGATGCATTTGACGTTGTTATCCTCTCTGTTCACTACAAAACTGCGTAGAGCTGCCGTAAACGAGTCAAATTCTTTGCGAGTAGCCAAATGTTGAACTTCGTCAAGCAACAGTAAAACAGGCATATCCAGCTCGTTTAAGCGTTGAAATACAGCGAACAAGTCAGCTCTCAGTTCTCCCTGAGAACGCTCTACTTCAACTTTGCCACCAGCTGCACTAAAACCTAACTTTTTGAAGTTGAGAGCTTTGCCAAGCTTATGTAGAAATCCTTCATTCCTTTCACAAGCATCAATGACGGATTTAATGAAGATGCCTTCTGGGTCGTCTTTTTGCATCCAAAAATCTACATAGATAGGTAAGACACCAAGTTCACGAGCCATAGGAATGATATCTTTTTGAATGAATTGAGTTTTTCCTCGCTTGCGTGGAGCGAAGATTGAAACTCGTTGAAGAAGACCTTTGTCCATCCCGTTAAGGATAAACGTAGCAAGCTGTGTACGAGGATAATGCCAGATATCCATTGTCGTGCTCCTTTGGTAAATTGTGTTATCAATGATACCACAAAATAGAATTGTGGTAGATTATTTAACACAACCAACCACAAATAGGATTGCCATCCTAAAGCAGATCACTCTTTTACTAAGTAGCTCTTTGTCATGTCCCTCAATTTGCCCAAAAAAGGGCAAGTTCTCATCTCTTAAAAAAATGTCATGTCGGTACACTAAGAGCATGATGCTCTGGAGATTGATCTTATGGATATGATAAACGGCTGGCTATATGAAGTTCAGAGAGCCCTTGATAGTTCTTTAGGTGATATACCCTTTGATTGGCGCTGGATTGCTGCTGTGATTGGGTTCTTTTTAATATGGAGGCTGTTCTCTTTTGGCTTTGCCATCGTTAAGTTTGTCATCGTTGCGGCAATAGCTGCTGCCATTTATGCTGCTGTTGTTGGCGATTCGTCAGGACTTGCTGGTGGTAGTTTCTTTGGATTTTAGTACAGTTTGGTAGCTAAATATGAGCATTCTGATATCGGATGGAAGTGAAACGCTCGATGCAGCAACCGCAATTTCTGAGTTGCCAGATTCGTACACGGGTCATTGTTCTGTCGTAACAATCAATGAAGAAATAGTTGCCACTGTACCTAACCCTCAAATTGCATTTTCTATTGCGTGTTACGCGATTGGAACAGAAGGGGGTTATGGAAGTGTTTATGTTCGTCCGGCCAAAGACGGTGAAATTCTCACCCATACAGATTTTGACAGTTGGGCGTACTAGCTGGACTTTCACATGTGAAAGTCTGCATAAAGAACTCGCATTTAAAAGGTGTTGATATGCCAATTATTACAACAAAGGCTATTAAAGCAGAAAGTAACTCAGAGGATAGTCGTATCATTGCAGGTGAAAAACAAGAGCGAGATGTGGCTTTTTATTTACGTCGAGCGTTTAAAGATAGCGAAGAAATTCACGTATTTAACGATTTTACCTTCACGTATAATGGTGAAAAAGCACAGATAGATCACTTAGTATTGCATAAATACGGTTTCCTAATACTTGAATCAAAAAGTATCTATGGGGAAGTCAAAGTTAACGAGAGTGGTGAGTGGTCCAGAAGTTATAAAGGTTATTGGTCAGGTATTCCTTCTCCGATCAAACAAGCTGAGTTGCAACAGCAATTATTGAAGAAAGCTCTTGTTGATAACGCTCCTAAGTTCCTGGGGAAAATGTTAGGTGTCCAGCAAAATGTTGGTGGCCGACGGTGGGACTCGTTATGCGTTGTTTCTAACTCGTGTATTTTGCACAGAGATAATATACCTGCTGACATTAACGAAAGAATCATTAAAAGCGAAGCTGTAGCTGATGCCGTTAGGAGAATAGGTGAAAAAGGAAAGCTTAAAGCGTTTTTAGCAACAGAACCTTTTTTTACTAAAGAAGAGTTGCATAGCATAACTGAATATTTATTGGATGAACTTTGTTCTAACAGGTCAGTCGATAACTCTGGCTCATTACATAAAGAACAGGAAAACGAAATGCTTGTTCGTAATGAGGTTGATTCAAAAAAAATCCGCTGTAAAAAGTGTGGTGAGGCTGAGCAGCTTACAGCATGTCATGGGAAGTTTGGTTACTTCGTAAAGTGTCTTTGTTGTGACACTAACACTTCAATGCGAACTCCTTGTGCTCATTGTGGAAGCAAGAGAGCTAAGGTAACAAAGAAAAAGTTAGAGTACTGGTTAAAATGTGAATGTTCAGAATCGTATTTGGTGTTTGTGCAAAAAGAGCGCGTGGAGTCTGAGCAAAATACCGTTTCTTAGACTTTCACATGTGAAAGTGGAGGGGAGGGGTTGCGTTTTCAAAAAGCATGATAAAGTAAGTATGAATATTAACTAAATGAGGTCCTTACGGCGATGCCGGAAGGGATCTTAAATACCGGAGATAAGACTATGATGATTCTAACCACTCTTTCTGAAAAACTAGATGACCAAACGAGCCGAGTATTCTGGCGTGTGGGCACTAAACGCAGTGGAATTCTTGATGTAAAAATCGACTTTTCCCATGAAGATTCTGATTTGATTTCAGAATTATCAGCCATTCAATACCTACTCTTTGAAGAAAAAGTAATGGGTCGAGAGCCGGGTTCTGGTTCTGGCTACAAACTCGTTGTGTCAAAGGGAGCAATCAAAAAGCTTGCCCGTGGTAAATCTACGAAAAAACATGCACAAAAGTTTGCAGCATTTCTTCAAAACCGAATGGCTGGAGTGCAAATAGAGGTATCACAAAGTCGTGAGTTCATGGCCGACCCAAAATCATGTGTAACAGTGCTCTTAGATGCAAATCGCCAGGAATATGCAAATACGCATGATGCCGTTGAAACACCAGCAATGGGGACCGTTTATGTTACCGCTCACGCTGTTGAACAGTATAAAGAGCGATTGAGCACTGGAGATCCCAAAAAGCCCTGGGCGAGTTTAGTCAATCGACTTAAACATCCTGAGTTGAGAATTCGAAATTTGCCTGCAAATGTTTTGGCCCATAAAGCGAAAAAATACGGTACTGCCGACAATGTAGAAGCTTGGGGGCATCCAACTTCCAAATTCACATACCTTATTGTTAACGATAATGGGCGTCGCACCTTAGTAACTGTTTTTGAGCGCGAACAATAACCTTGGAAGGAATAAAATTGGATAGTGCAACTAACTACATAAAGGATGGTCACGCACGGATTATGGGTAACAGAAAAATCGCTGTATTAATTGATTCAGAAAACACTCCACACTCAAAGCTAAACCTGATTATTGAAGAGCTTTCTAGTTTTGGGCAGATCATCGTTAAACGTGCATATGGCGATTTTTCTGCTGAACAACTAAAAAACTGGAAGCAGCCTTTGAATGAGTTAGCGATTCAAGCTAAGCAGCAATTTGCCTATACATCTGGAAAAAACTCGACAGACTCTTTAATGATTATTGATGCAATGGATCTCTTGTACAGCCAAAGGTTTGATGCTTTTGCTTTGATATCCAGTGATAGTGACTTTACAAGTCTTGCTACGAGATTAAGAGAGTCGGAGATACACGTCATCGGTGTAGGAAAAGCGATGACTCCGACTTCGTTTAAAAACGCTTGTGATGACTTTGTAGCGATAGAGAACTTAAACGCTGATGTTGATCTTGGGGAGGCACAACCAAGCTCTAATCAAGACTCAGAACGCGAATTATGGCGATTAATGCATCAAGCTTGGCAGAACTATCGAGATGAATCGGGCTGGGCAAAACTAGGTGAAATAGGCAAGTACTTAAAGAGACTGAAGCCAGATTTTGACCCTCGAAACTACGGGTTGAAGAAGTTATCTGACTTTTTTGATAAATATCCAACGCGCTATAGAACCCGTAACACTAAACGCACTGGTATGGAGTTTCAGCTGATAACAAAGGCAAGCAAACAAAAATGATGTGCTGCCTTCGCTGACGACATACTGCAATCGGGTAACTCAAAAATGCCCCATTCTAAGCTAGAGCTGTTCTGTACCTCATTTCTAAGCGAGGTTATTTGACCTATTTTTTCTTATGTCACAAAGTGCCTATGGATTTGGTGGCAATTCAATGTACTCGCCATCTGTAGGAGTGAATTTTATAGGTAGGGTTGGCATGTTTGAAGTGACTAAGAGTAACCCTTTAGTTATTAGTTTCATCTTGTGCTGATATTGCACTGCGATCTAACCATTTAAGGTATTGAATAAACTTTGTATATAAAGAATAAAAATGGCGTTACCCAACACAACGAGTTCAAAATTAGAAAGGGGCCTGATGGTGTCCACTTATTTAGCCGCCAAAATGGGCTTAACATACTTCTAGATGATGAAATCCCACCTGAGTCCGATTGGACTCTTAGTCCTAGGCAGGTTTCTATCGCACTTACTAATAACTGTGACTTGAGGTGTGCGCATTGTTATGCGCCAAAGCATCGTTCAACTCTGGATAAAAGTAGAGTAAAAGATTGGTTGCTTGAAATGGATAGTATGGGTGTGTTTGGTATCGGCTTTGGTGGAGGTGAGCCAACATTGCATGAAGACTTGGTTGAACTTTGCCAGTTTGGACAAGAAGAAACCAAGCTAGCAATTAGCTTTACGACGCATGGTCATAGTTTAACTCCTGAACTAATATCTCAGCTAAAAAGTCATGTGAACTTTATTAGAGTAAGTATGGATGGAACTTATAGTAATTATGAGTCTATAAGGAAGAGACCATTTAAGCAGCTGTTAAGCAATTTAGAATTATTTAAAGGGCGTCTCCCATTTGGGATAAATTACGTAGTTAACAGCAAAACTATTGACGACCTACCAAATGCCTTGGAACTGTGCAAGGAGCTAGGTGCTGATGAGTTTCTGATTTTACCAGAGGTACCTGTGGGGTTTGGTAAAAAAATCGATGATGTAACACTAAGTAAATTAAAAGAAATTGTCGACAGTCGAAGAAAAACCACAAAAAGTATGAGGGTATCTATAAGCTCTGATTACAAAAATCAATTTGTCACTGCTATCGGTCTTCAGAAAGAGAGCGACCTGCAAGGCTTTGCGCATATAGATGCGTCAGGTGTTTTAAAACTGAGTTCGTTCGACAAGAATGGAGTTCCTATAGGTGGTGGTTCTCTAACTAATGCTTATCGTCAGTTAACAAATACTATAAGGGTTGAATTAGAATGAAAATTTGGCAGGGCTACGGTGCGGAGCACTCTTTAAATCTAGTAATCGTTGGTGAGTTCAAGGATGTAGAAAAGGCTGAAAATTTTGAGCAATTAGTATCAACGATTAGTTCTTTTCTATGCAGTGATGAATCGAATTTTGACGTGGATGCAGATAGATATGGTGATGAAGTGCTTGAGTTCCTTCGCAAGCAAAATCTGTTTTGTTTTTCTCCCCAACAATTAGCGCAATTTATGTATGACCAACGCCTCGAAAGAAAAGGTTCAAAGATAACCATATCTTCAGATGACGACCTGAATGTATTCATATCTTTACTGATTCATGAAGGAGCGAAGGTCGAATGCTTTTCAGCACACGATTATCCTGATTTAGTTAAAAAAGAGGATTAACTAGTGCTTGATTGGGCTAAGTTTGAACATGTAGCTGGAGAGCATCCTAACGCGCATGCATTTAGTTTTGAAAGCTTATGTAGAGGAATAGTCATTCGACAATTTCGAAATCATGGGCCAATAAAAGAGTTAAAAAATCAACCAGGAGTGGAGTTCCATCTTGAGCTTGATTGTGATGACCCAAGATTGGGAACAAAAGGGTTAAAGGTTGGATGGCAATGCAAATGGTTCCAATATAAGAGTGACGGTGGCTTAACTACCGGGGCAAAGAGCCAGATTAAACACTCGCTGGATACAACGAAAAAATACTTACCAGATTTAAATGTATGGATTCTTTGGACACACAAAACCTTAGCGAAGGCTGACCAAACTTGGTTCTATGATTTACAAACAAAATATGGCTTTACATTACATCTTTGGAATGAAAACGACTTAGAGTCTTATCTCTCAGGCCCAGCAACAGAGTTAAGGGCTAGTTATTTTGGAGAGCTGGCTTTAACACCAGATATGTTAAATGAACAGCATACGAATTCAGTGGCTCCGATTAGAAATCGTTGGATTCATGAAGTTCATCAATCTACGGGCGTAGAGAGAGATATAAGAAGAGTGCTCGGTGAACCTAGCGCATGGTCTGATATATATGCTGCGAAAGTTAAACTAGACGGTTATTTGTCAACTATTTCTGAGTTATCGAGGCATAAGGATTATGTAGATCTTTCGTCTGGTCTAGAAGAATTTATAGCCTTTTGTAAACAGGTTATATTTAGCTGTAAGGTCTTTGAGTCTACAGTGTCAGGCAGAGAAATAGGTAGAATTGCGAACTTTGCTCAATCTTCAGAGCAGACAAAAAACATAAGTCAGTTACTAAGGTTAACAAGAAGGCAGAACCTACCGCTTTCTCTTTATTTGACCAATGCGAATGCAGTTATCAAAGATATCAAAAAGCTGTTGTCAGAAGCTGTAGAACTGTTTTCTCATCAACTAGTAGCTGTTATTGGTAAAGCTGGCAGAGGTAAAACACAATTAGCTGCTGAAGTTACAAGCCAAAATGATGACAGGCTAGCTGGAATACTTCTTCATGGAAAAAAACTTCGTAAGGGGGGAACGCTTGATTCTCTGGTTCAAAATATGTCCTTTGCCTCTAACGAAGTTAGATCGTTTGAATTGTTGCTTTCAGCTATAGATTCGGCGGGAGAAAGAAATCGTTGTCGAGTTCCAATAGTTATTGATGGATTAAATGAGGCTGAAGACCCAAGAGAATGGAAGAACTTATTGGCAAGCATAGAGACTGTATTACCTCGATATCCAAATGTAGTTCTCGTCTGTACATTGCGAGATGGTTATCAGTCTCGGAAACATGTCGGTGCTGTCAGAGCTAATAGTTCATCAAGAGAAGGGTTTGCACAGCAAGCGCTCCCCAATGATTGCTTTGAGTTACTGTTAAAAGGGTTTAGTGACGAAGTAACTGTCCAAGCTATAGGTGCATACTTTAGATATTATAAGATTAGTGCTAATCCAATAGCGGCTCCGCAAAGTTTCTTCAGTCATCCTTTAAACTTGAAAATCTTTTGTGAAGTTATGAATCGCCCAAGGAAGACTTGTGTGGTGGTTCAAAGTTTTCCGTCATCCATATACTCATTGTTTAAAGAGCAAGTCACACATATCGGACAAACTATCTCTGAAATGACTAACCTGTCTATCAGATACACAATTACTGAGGTAGAAAACGCAGTCTACTACTTAGGCGAAGCTCTGTGGGAAGCAAACGGTAGAGGTGTTTTAGAAACAGACTTTTTGCGGAAGTATAATCCACAGTCGACAGATTGGGACAGTAATATTGTCAACTTGCTATCTCAAGAAGGTTTGATATTCAGAGATCTGGTTCGTCGTGGAGAATATCGCTTAAGCCCAGCGTATGATCGACTAGGTGGATACATTATAGCTTTCTATTTAATGGAGCACTATTGTCTAAATCGAGACGTATCGCTATTTAGTTCACAAGGTTTTTTAGCGAAAATTTTCGAAGATGTGACTTTACAGCATGAGCTGTCAGAGGACATCCTACATGCACTTGTCGCTATTGCACCGCAGTATAATCTGCCACACATTTGGCAAATAGTTCCTTCAACATACAAAAACGAAGTTTTAAGTTTGTCGCATTTGATTGAACCTAATTTCATTTGTGATGAAACAGTATGCGAATTGAAAAACTTAATACTTAATGAAGGGTTGAAACAAAAATATATTGAATCTTTAGGAGACGTACGATTCGCAATATCTCACCCTCTAAACGCAAAGTTTCTAAGTGATATATTGTTAGACATGTCTATGGTGGACAGAGATCTTTCATGGGGAGAGTACTTTCGAAGAAACCATGATGAATTGATAAAAGGCATTCGATTTAGGGCTGAATGTTGGAAAAATAGAGAGTTTTCAGATCCAGAAATAGAAAAACTAAGGCTAATTACAACAATTTGGTTCCTTAACTCAGTCGTAACTGAGCTAAGAGATGTTTCAACTGAGGCTTTAGTCTACTATGGAGTGCATAACACTAAGAGTTTCCTAGAAATAGTCAAACCTATTCTAGTGGCTGATGATGAATATATATTAGAGCGGATAATTGCAGCATGTTACTCAATAGTCAGTATTTCTTTGGATAAATCTGAAAACTTAGGTGAGATAGAGGCGTTCAGCAAACACATAGTAGCTGTTTTTTTCAGCCATGATTCGAAGTACGCTACAACCAACATATTGGTTAGAGAATATGCCTCATGTCTAGTGAAGCGTGCGAGTTTGGAATCTCAAATTAATATTAGTGAATCAGAAGTTAAAGCAGCTACTGAACCTTTTGAACAAATGCCCAGAAGTGAATGGAATGAAGAAATAACTGATGGTATGAGCGGGCATTTATCTCCTCTTAAAATGGATTTTGAGAACTATACTATTGGTCGTTTGGTTAAAGATCGTAGCAATTACGACTATGAACATGAGGCTTATGCGAAAATTCGTAATCAGATACTATGGAAAGTATATGATTTGGGGTGGAGCGAGGACAAATTTGGCAACTTAGACAATCAAATTTCTTCGAGCGGTTATCACCGGAGACACGAAACAAAAAAAGTAGAGCGCTATGGCAAAAAGTACTCTTGGATAGCGTACTACCAAATGGCAGGAAAACTACTCGATTCGGAACAGTTGGAGTTCTGGGGGGGAAGGTTTATAGAAGGAATTGACCCTTTCTTTCCTAGTAAAAGGTTAAAAATCTACCCTCTTAGTGAAAAAATGTACTTAGGCGATGAAGGGTTAACTACAGAAGAATGGATTAACTATTCGGAAGATCCGAATCTGGTTCATCTCAGCGATTGTGCAAGTTCTGAAAATGAAAATTTGATTTTGGTTGATGCATTTATAGTCGAGGAATCTGAGGAATTAAATCGTCATTTCTATGCTTCTGTAAACTCCTTTTTAGTTTTCGATGAGTCGTTGAAAGACTTTGATTTTGATAGCGAGGAATCTAGCAAATTGGAGTTCCCCGAAATCGCCAAATTATCTGATGTTTATTTGGGAGAGCTTTATAGCTCGTGGAGTAAAAGCCTTGAACCCCAAGTTATCAAGGAAGAAGATGGTGAAGAAGAAATAGAAGTTGAATCAAACGTGTTCTTTGATGGAAGTGCTTTTGTAAGAACATCTGGAACACATACAATGACTGTTCCTAAATATAAGGAGCATTCGCTTAAAGATTTTATCATCGAATATAGTTCGGAACATTCAAGTGGTAGTTTTTCTATGCCGATGCTAGCTGCTAGTTTTGTTAAAGAGCATGCGCTTAAGTTTGACTGTGAGCGGCTTTGTTACTTCAAAGACGGACAACAAATCTCAAAGTATATAGTTGAAGATCTAGACGGATACTCTAACTCTCGGAAAAGATTCTACTTGGATAAAGAATTCTTAACTGCTGCACTGAAATCTAGTGGCTTAAGAATAATAACTCGGATTAAGGGTGAAAGAAGAGTTTCTGACGTCGGGTATAGTGGGGATTTTGCGTACAAAGATTTTGAAAGTATAGACTTTCTGAGAGCTAATTATTGATTGGAAAGGGAATGCGTAACACATTCCCTCTGTTATTTTTAGTGGATGAACAAAAATGGGCACTAAGATCGAGGTTTTGCCGTACCTCAGGTAATCCGTTAAATTCTAATTTAGCAAAGTCACTGACACGTTTCTGTCCAAAACCTTCACCGGATGAATTTTTACCCGTGGCATTTTCCAACTCAAAAATGCCCCAAAATGTGCTGCCTTACTTCTGACCCTCTAATTTATGAAAAGCCATTTGACTTAATTTTTCTTATCCGAACAAAGGACATTTCGTCAGAGCTTTCTAAGCTAAATATGATATTGTAATCATATTCGTATTCTTAGTGCAGCTATTACCAACAGGAGTGCTATCACCTCTATTGATGCGATTAATCATCGCTTAAGTCACAACACCTAAAAGTTAGAACTTTAAACACAAAAGGAAACATGATGCGATTCCTCGAAAATGGACCTTCAATACCTGATGAACTCTTATTAGCCAGAGACCAAGGTCGGGTGGTATTTTTTTGTGGTGCAGGTGTTTCAAGAGCAAAAGCGGGATTTGCCGAC
The DNA here is from genome assembly GCF_033338695.1 of Vibrio sp. Vb1166. NCBI lineage: Bacteria > Pseudomonadati > Pseudomonadota > Gammaproteobacteria > Vibrionales > Vibrionaceae > Vibrio > Vibrio sp. Vb1166. Next base: position 70,295 of record NZ_JAWOTE010000019.1, read on the forward strand.
TTTTTTGGGCTAGCTTCATCTGTAACATCTGAGCTTGGTGTAGAAACCAGCAGCCCTGCCTTGAAGCTTATAGAGGCTGCTAAAGAAATAACCGCTAGTACTGGCGTGGAAGGGGTAGTTTCGGCTGATAGAATATTTGGTTTGCTGGAGCGAGAGTTCTTAACGAGAGATATATATAAATCAGTAGCTAAGGCTCTCACACCTGAGGGAGAAGTTGACCTAAGCGCACATCAAACGATGCTTAAACTAGCTACAACGAACGATGGTATCGTACGTTTGGTAACAACTAACTTTGATCGCTTATTTGATCTTTGCAAACCAGATATAAATACCTTTATGCCCCCAAGACTGCCTGATCTTAATCATCCAATTGATTTTAATGGCACGGTATACCTTCATGGCAAAGTAAACGAGGATGGTACAGGTGCTGCAAGCAACGGCTTTGTCCTCTCAAGTTCTGAATTTGGAGATGCTTACTTGGCTAATGGCTGGGCTACTTCATTTGTCAAAGGGATATTGGAAAAATATGTCGTAGTTTTTGTCGGTTATTCTGCGGACGATCCGCCAATTCAGTATTTGTTAGAAGCACTCAATAAAAGCTCAAGTCATCTCAACGATATATACGCATTTCAATCTGGTGATGAAAGTTACGCTAGCTCAAAGTGGCACCATAAAGGGGTAAAAGCGATTGCGTATGACGATACAAATGGACATATCGCGCTTTGGAACACTTTGGAATCTTGGGCCGAGCGGGCTTCTGACCCGGATGCATGGTATCAAGGAATAATCACAAAGGCTGGAATGGGGCCTCACCTCTTACTGCCCTTTGAACGCGGTCAGATTGCACATATTGTTTCTACAACCGAAGGAGCCAAAAAGTTTGCTAATAGTGAAATACTAGCTCCTGCCACTTGGCTTCATGTGTTTGATCCTGAATTGAGATATGAAACTCCTCGTAAAAATTTATCCGGTGCAGAAAACCTAACTGAGATGGTAGACCCATTTCACTTTTACTCTCTGGATTCGGATCATACACCACAGCATGTTGACCCTAATGACTTTTATAACAAACGTGAAGTTCCCACAGGAGCATGGGATGCTTTTGAGTTTAACTCACAAGACATTAAAGGAACACAAGACCAACGTTCTATAAGATTTAGAGGGGATGATTCCAGTTCCCCTCAGTTTTCAACCCTGCCTCAAAGGCTCAACGCATTAACATATTGGTTGAGCAGAGTGGCGGAACAGCCAGAAGTAATCTGGTGGGTTACGAAGCAGCAATGTCTTCATCCTTGGGTTCAGTTTGTACTTAAGTCAGAATGTGAGCGTCGTTCTAAAGATATGGATAGTACATTCAATGAGGCATGGAGCTATGTTTTGGATGGCTTTGAACAAACTGATAAAGGAGGACACCGCGATTGGTTTACTCTGGAAAGAGCAATAAAGAATAATGGCTGGTGTCCCAGAAAATTACGGCAATTTGAAAAGGTAACGAAACCATTCATCAAGGTCTCGCCGCCTTTCCGCACCCCGAATGAGATCAGCTGGGAGCAGATTAGTTTAAAAGACTTAATTCATTTAGATGTCCATTACTCAGAACTACCAAGAAGGCTAGAAATTCCTGATGAGTGGATAATTCGTACCGTTGAAGTCCTGAGACGTAATCTAGAGCTTGCTGTTGAACTAGAAAAAGAAATAGGAGGATATGGCCTGAGCCTGAGTTGTTCGTTAACACCCGAGAAGAAAACAGAGGATTCGTATAGTCGAACTTACGGTCTATCTGCATGGGTATTGCTGTTTGTTTCTTACTTAGAGAAATTAGTTTTGATTGACCTTGATGCTGCTCGGAAGGAGCTTTCAAGGTGGCCATGCGATGACAGTACTATCTTTGCAAGGTTAAAGATTTGGGCGTTAGGGAAAACCAATCTTGTGCCTAATGAAAGTATTATTACTACTTTAAATCAACTTTCAGACGAAGCATTTTGGGATAGTTATCATGCTAGAGACTTGCTTCTAGCTTTCGTAGCTAGATGGAAAGAACTCGACCAATGTCGCCGTTCCACAATAGAAAATAGAATATTGCAAGGACCTAAACTTTGGAAAACCGAAGATGAAAGTAGATTTAAGGAACGGAAAGCGAGAAATATTCTGGATAGAGTAACTTGGCTTAAACAAAATGGTTGTGAGTTAACAATAGCGACGGATAAGTTAGTTGATAGGCTAAGAGATGATACGCCGGAATGGAAGCCTGAGCATGCAAAAGGTGCAGCGCGCTCCTTTGAAGTTCGCAGTGGTATTGTTACGAAAAATACAGACTATTCTTTGTTAGCAGATGAGCCAATCGCCTCAATCCTTGAAAGAGCAAGTGAATTATCTGGTAGGCAAGCTGATTTTTTGATTGATGAAGCCCCATTTCTTGGTTTATCACAAGAAAAACCGATTCGAGCTTTCAGAGCGTTAACTTGTTCGGCAAAAAAGGGAAATATTGTTGACTGGGCTTGGGATACTTTCCTTTATGCTGAAGCCCGTAAGAATGATAAACCCCAATTTATGGCATTAATTGCAGAGCGTTTGTCTGGTTTTACCAGTGACGACTTGGCAAAAATACTTCGTTCAGTATCAAGCTGGTTTGAGAAATCTACTAGCGTACTTGCTGATAATTATTATGCTACATACTATAAATTAGCGTTTAAATTAGTTGATGCAATGTCGATACAACCTGCTAAGGGTGAATCTTCAATAATTCGAGGTAGTAAAGCTCCTGATTGGTCCATGGAGTCAATAAACTCGCCAACTGGAAACTTAACTAGTGCAATACTGCAATCACAGCATAGCCGTACTTTTGAATCTGGAGAGTGCTTCACTGGAAATTTATTGTTAATGCTCAACCAATTATTAGCTTTACCTAATGATTTACATCGTTACGCAATGGTTATACTTAGCCGCAGTTTAAGTTGGTGCTTTTGGGTTGATCCTGACTGGACTCAACGGAACTTACTTTCTGCCTTAAACTCTTCTTCCGGAGAAGACCGTCAGGCATTTTGGGCTGGTGTTTTATGGGGAGGAGGAGTTTGCGGGAAAGAACTATTCACCATTTTGAAGCCAAGTATTCTGGAACTGGCATACTCGGGAGAAGTTGAGAGCAGAGGTCATCAGGATACTATTGTGCGATTGATTTTCTCAGCTTGGAAAATTAAAGATGAGGATGAAAGGTGGGTATCTGATCTTGAATTAAAAGAAGTATTAATTAAAGCAAGTGATGGCTTTAGGTGTGGAATATTATGGCAAGCTAGGCATGGAGAGAGTGAAGGCAAAGAGCATTGGTTACTAGCATTCAGAGAACTTATCTCAAATGTTTGGCCAAAACAGCTTGCTGCTAAATCCCCCGCTGTATCAGAACGCCTTTGTGATATCGCATTTTGGTCGGAAGATCACTTCCCTGAAATTGTAAACCTAATCACTCCGTTCTTAACGAAATTAGAACGCGCTAACCACATCTACCTGAATGACGACAACGTACTTAAAAAATACCCTAATGATCTTTTGTTACTTCTAAACATCGTATTACCTGATGATGTTAACAAATGGCCTTACAACATTGGGGAGTATTTAGATCAAATGATAGAAGCTAATACCGAGTTAGGTGATGATGAACGCTTTATCGAACTCAAAAGAAAATGGGATGCAAGGTGAGTCGATTTTAACAAATATTTGAGATTTTAAGTTACTTTTACTTATCGGAGTAAGGCGCGTTAGAGCGATATATCTAACGCGTTTCTGTCCAAAAATTGGCCAGCCATTAAGTTCTTTATGTGTGATCACCAAGCTGGATGACGCGTGTACATATCTTGCCTGTGTGGGTGGGCTTGGAATTGATGAAGGCAAGAGTCAGAAATTTTAATATATGTGTGCGTGACTGTAGGGTGTATCAAGCATTTAAAAATCGTCGATAGAAATGCATTACAACAGGAAAATTTGTTAGATTGTCACCTAAGAAGAGCGGGTTGTCCGTATAGTCACAGGAATTTGTCATGAGTAATACTGATAAACGAAGCAAAAGAGCAAAAAACAAAGCAAAGAAAGCTCGCTTACAAAAGCAAAAAAATATCGAAAAAAAGAATAAAGTAGAAATGGTGAGTGTTGGTAGTGACTTTTTGACGCTTTTTCAATCATTACCGAAAAAAGACAATCCATACGAGCTGATACCATTATTCAAAGAATATCTTGTTGAAAATGGTTCAATAGATATTGAAGCTGAAACAGCAATGCTGTTTGTCACCCATGCGTTTTGGCTTGCTTCTGGAGATAAATCTTTCGTCCTTGATGATGTCAAAATGATCGTTAGTGAAACACTAAATAACCCAGAATTTTTAGAGTATTATGATGATGAAAGGGAAAAAGGAACAACTAAAGATACAAACGTAATCTATCCTGATTTTTCTAATGATGATGATGAATTTGAGGTGAAGTATTCCCCTTTAAGCTGCGAGTTTGAACATGATGAAGAATTGTTTGAAATTGCTATCTATGAGGGTGACAACGGCCTATGGTTGTTAGAAGTTGTCGGTTCATGCGGAACGTCATGCCTTTGGAGTGAGCAATATAAATCAGATCAAGATGCTTTCAATGAAGCTATTGAAACGATAAAATCAGAGAGTACATCAATGTTTTTAGAAGATAAGTTGCACTGATGTAACATTTCTATCCCAATACTAGCGTTCATTAAATAACAGTCGCCAATATGGATGGCGTTACATATTTTATGTGCTCTTACTTTGAATATCGTCATAACACTCCTTTATCGCCCACTTTCTTAATTCCGAGTCGTGGGCTTTTTTACTTTGCCATACTTCAAGTTATTCATGAATTGCTAATGTTCGATTTTCCGAAAGTGATAATTGTCCAAAAGTTTGCTAGAGATTGAACAAACTTTGTCATTTCCACAGTGCTTCTGGTAACAATGCACCTTAAAAATGATCAAACTTTAACTTTTGCATCCTGTCGCTGATATTGAACTAGCAAGGGAGTATTACGTCAGGTCTAGACGCCCAGTAATTTCAGAGAGCCCAGTAGCTATTGAGGATTTGGCTGACAATAATCCAATCCAGAACCAAGAAACTAAAGAAGACTTGCTAACCGAAAAAAACAAGCGCAAGGTAATATTGGATTGAGACAGGATGCACATTGTTCTGTCGATACAGTTCACCTAAACATTGATGATTTTTCTCGCGGCCCTTTGAGGCCGTTTTTTTATCTGTAATTGTTATGTTAGTACCACGATATGACATTGCAGTATCATAAAGTGAGTGTTAGAATCTTTCACATGTGAAAGTGGCGATGTTTCGTCACTAGGAATCTCATTTGCAATCGGAGAGCGAGGTAAACATGGCAAAAGCTATCGCCTATGCCAATCAGAAGGGAGGCGTGGGTAAAAGTACTATCTGTATCCAGCAAGCCTTCGATTTGGCAGAAAAAAAGAAAAAAGTCCTGGTACTGGATTTCGATGGTCAGGGTAATACATCTTCACGTTTGGCTCCTCGTGTGGAGTTGGAAGATGGCAGCTACGAGCCAGTATATAGCGGTACTAAAGTAGCTGAATTGTTCCTTGATAACTGCTCAAGCATTCAAGTAACGGAGTGTCCATGTGGTGTTGATTTGATTTACACGCCCAAAAACGATCCGGATTTGTTTGAGATGGAGGCAGTGCCATTGGAACAAGCAATGAACCCAGCTCGACACTTAAAAGAACTAATCAAAGACTATGATTACGTGTTGATTGATTGCCCACCGAGTCTTGGCCGTAAGCTGGTTGCTGCACTGATGATTGCGACGCATGTTGTATGTCCTGTAAAACTATCTGGCTTTGCGGTTGATGGTGTAGAGGGCTTGCTGACGACCATTATCGGTGTTCAGCAACAGCACAATCAAAACTTAGAAATCCTGGGCATTGTCATCAATGATATGGATCGTTCAGTGAACCACAACAAATCGTTTACTGAGCTGAAAAAAGCTATCCCAGAGTTGATCTTTAGTAACATTATTCAACACCGTCCACCGCTTGATTCTGCAACTACAGATGGAGTTCCAGTATGGTCTCTTCGCTATGGTCATGTAGCAGCAAAAGAAGTGCGAGCGGTGCTGGACGAGATTGTAGAGAAGGTAGGTTAAGATGAAACTAAATAACCTAAAAAACCTCAACCAGTTAGCTCAAGCCGCCCAAAAAAAGCAGCCAGATGGTAAGGTAATTCTGACGGTTCCTGTTGATGAAGTTATTTCAAAAGAACAGGTTCGTAAACGGTTCCGTAATATCGAGGAACTGGGTGATTCAATTTTGGAAGAAGGCCAGCAATCCGCGATTGTGGTCTACCCGAAAAATGAAGACGGCAAATATGTCATTCAAAAAGGCGAACGTCGCTGGAGAGCATGTAAAGCCAAAGATATTCCAACAATTGACATCGTTGTTAACGAAAAAGAACAAACGGACTTGGACGAAACAGCGGGAGAATTGATAGAGAATATTCAGCGCGATGATTTGGCTGCACTTGAAATTGCTAATGCTTTACAAGTATTCATTGATAATGGGTGGCAGCAAAAAGACGTTGCAAAACGTATCGGTAAGAACACAATTTTTGTTTCAACGCACCTTTCATTATTAAAAATGCCTGACTGCGTTCGAGAATTATACGATAATGACATTACAGCTGATACGGAAACACTCAATAACTTACGTTTGCTATTCGAACTGAATGAAGAGCGATGCCGGGCTGTCTGTGCCGTTGCTATGAGTGATGGCATGACACGTAAGCAAAGTCGTGAGTTGTTGAATGATGCAAAACGTATCAAGAATGGTGATGAACCAACTTCAAATGAAGATGGTGCAGTAACCAATAACTCTGAGCAGGATAATAATTCGAATTCTGACTCAGAATTGGGTGAAGAGAAGGGTGGCAACTTTACACAAAGTGATGTGGAAAGTTCTGATGATACAACGGGCGATAATGTTGTTCATCAAGCTACGGGAGAGGAATTTACTTCTGATGATGCTTCATCTCAAGGCGATACAAACGCGCCGGGTGATAAGCAGGTTGATGAAAGTGATGATGCAACCGATGATGCCGAAGAAGAAGGCATTGAACCTCCTCTTGCAAAAGGTAAAGACTGGAAAGGGGCTGACCCACGTAAGTTAGTCATCACCGTGAATATTATCGGTGAGAGTGAAAATAAGCGTGGTGTACTGATGACAGATCGTATTGCTACTGAACCAAATGTGGTTTGGGTTAAGACTCTTGTTGGTGAGAAAAAGGAAGTAAAGCCAATAAAAGTAGCGGTGACTGACATCGAGCTCGTAAGCGTTGAGTAAGGTAAGTATGGAATGAAGTTATCTCAGGATATGAGTCGCAAGTTTGAACTGGTAAATGCGCTGTCTAAGTTAGATAAGCCCAGCTTGCACGATCTCCATTCAGAGACCAAGATTCCTGAGTCCACTATTAAACGCCAACTGGCGATGCTTCGTGATGAGTTTGATATGAAAATTATATTCATCCGTGAATCGAGGGGAGAGCGAGGAGCTACAGGCTACTATATGATAACGGACTGGGGTATTTTGGACCGTGAGAAGTTCATCTTGCGGCACGGAAAGCTCTGATTGTAATATCCAACCTCAAATTAGCCCTGGCATTGCGCCGGGGCTTTTTTATGCCTGTAGACTTTTAAAATTTTATAAGCATTATAAAGTGATGCTGTAATATTGAGGAGGTAGCTCCTTTAGTTTTTTGGAGGTCTCAAATGAAAGTTCTTCATCTCCCTGTGAAAGCTCTGTATTTCAGACAAATGCAAACCGGGGAAAAGAAGTATGAATATCGTCTTCAAACGGATTACTGGCGGAAACGTCTGGAGGGTCGCGAGTATGATGAGGTGCATATCAAGCTTGGCTATCCAAAATCTGGGGATACCGAGAAGATTTTAGTTCGACCGTGGAAAGGTTTTGAGGAGATGGTTATTACTCACCCTCATTTTGGTGATGCTCCCGTTAGCGTGTTCGCAATCAAGGTCAATGAGTAATAGGAGATGTACTGATAATGGATTCAGAATTGAAGCAAGAAAGCAAATTTTACCGGGACTTTGAAGATAAGTTGCTACACGTTATAGCAAAAGCCCATGTGATAAACCTGAGCTGTATGAGCAAAGGTGAAGCAATGCGACTGGTTGCTCATTTAGAAAACCTAAACCCTGAAAAATATCCAGAATTTTATGGGGTTAGCAAGTCGCTAATAAACGTTACGAGTTCAAATCTGATTGTTACATTGAACAACACTATTCAAAAAATGAGTTCAAGTCTGTCTGCGCGATTGGCTTTGATCAATCCTGAAAATACCCGCTAGTTTGTACAGAAAAGGGCAATTACTCCCATTGGTATATAGCGTAGGTAGGGGCATGATTGCCCTTGTATCTAAAAAAGTAGCGAGGCTCCGATAATGAATGAGCAAAAGAACCGGGCATTCTGTGAGCAGATGGCTGCGGCAACGGTAGAGCTTGGGACACAAGAGGCACTCTTGTATGGCTAGGTACATGATAGCCATCGCACACGATCAGGGAATCTCATTACAGTTTGAGTGCGATCTTGGTTCTTTAGAAGTCCAACCAAATGAAATACTGATAAAACACTAAAAATTACAGGAGTTGGCTATGATCAATGCACTGAGAGTTATTACAAAACAACTTTCAAAAGAGTCTGATCCCGCGTTCTTAGAGTTTACAGCTCGGATAGTTGAATCTATTGAATTGGTTTTAGGTTATGAACCAACAGTTGAGAAAGTACGCGACTTGTTGGGAAACAAGAAAAAAACCGTAGCCTTGTTGAATTCTAGTCACAATGAGTCCGTTGTTAAGTTAGCTCTGGAGATCTCACAGTACGACGATAGCCACTACGACACATTACTTTCGGCAGGTATGTCTGCTTTAAACCGATACTTGTCAAAGAATAGCGGTTCTGTTTCTGGTTGTATGTTCATGCCTGGAGATATCACTGCGAAAGAGTTGGCCGAACGATTTAACGGAGAATGGATGTTCTTTAGCGATGATAAGAAGCTTTCACTTACTACAGGAGAAATGTCGTGACGGAACAAAACGAAATGGTGGCATTAGATGGCTATAAATTGCATTCCAAAGTAAAGCGCTTTTTTATTTACGTGTTTATAGCTATGGCTGCCCTGAACTTTATTCAGTTGATTACCAATTTTTACTTACCAGAAAAGCTCTTAATTATCGCAAATGGATTCGCATTAATTTGTGCTGTTTTGAGCGTTATTGATAAGGCCCACTTGTGGGAAAAAACAAGCAGTGATGGGGAAGGCCAGTGAATCGACGTAGACTGTATTTTTTGATAGCGTTCTTGGGTTCGTTGGCATTAGTCAGTGCAAAATTGAAATGGCCTGGGTTCATTGTTGGTGGTATGAGTATTGGTTTTGCTCTTCGATGGTTTCTCATCCACCAGCCTCTCAATCAAGATTCTCGCCCGTTAGAACGAATCGTAACGATCTCTGGAATAGGGCTTTTCATGGTTTTGTCCGGTGGCCTTTTTCATCTGGGGGATAATCCTGCCTTTATCGACCTTATGTTTATGTGGGGGTGTGCATCCTCGGGAGTTGCCTTAGCTGAACTGGTTAATGTGAGAAATCCGGATCGAAGTGAGGGAACTCGAAGTGAGCACTAAGATATACAATGGGTTAATTCTGCGCAATACAACGTTAGAGCAGGCACTAACCAAATTATGCTCCTTGCGCTCTGGTTGCGTTGATACGGCCAAAAAAGCCATCGCAAAACTGGGAGCTAGAAAGCTTGCATTTGATGCAGATATCTCGGCAAACGTAACCATGCTCCAAAAGGATAGAAGCTGCCAAACTCTGTCAGATCTGAGAACTATGTTTATCGAGGAAAAGCATAAAGTTTTGGTGGACGGTATTCGTAGTACGGATTGGGACTTCACTTTTAATGTCTGCTTAATTCCCTGGGGACAACATACATTAGGTTTGTACTACGTTGAAAACGATATTGGGTATCGCCAATCCTTAATCGACGTTGGATTTCAAGATTATCATTACCAAAACTCGACAGATAAACCTAACGATGTGACTGATTCAGAATGGAGACAAAGAGAACTCGCTTGGGAATCAGTGTTACCTGGTTGGACAAGACCAATAGAACGCGGTTTGTCTTACAGCGTGGTTGATTGGGATGATTACCAGAGTGCTGTTCATAGTAAAAGTCTGATCCAAGAAAACATCCCTTCACAAAGCATTAGACGCAAGCGAGTGGCGGTAAGTTTGACAGAGCTGGAGTTGACAGCGAGTTTTCCTACTTCATCTGCGTTTGAAATTGTTGAAAAAACCAGAGAGCTATATCCGGATAGAATTGATGACGTATTGCTCGGTGATGTAACGGTAGTACGTTTCTAAAATAGGGGGGGGGGAGTAATGCTGGATTTTTTCTTTATAGGCCCATTAGTCATTGGTTTGGTTTGTTGGTTTAAAGCCCCAAATGAGGAATGGGAGTCACTCGCTAAAGATTTTTCAAAGCGCTGGGCGTTAAGCCTTATAGCTATGATCGCTGCTGCCGCGTTGGGAGGAATAACGATGCCAAATGGACCAGAAAGTAGTGAGTCAGCATGGCTCATATTTGTTGGAATCATTTGGTTTGTATGCATTGTTACGATGCTTTGGGTTGCCCTAACCACACTAATGCAAGCGATTAAATTGAAGAAACAATAATAAGGAACCGAGTATGGCTCACGTAGATCAATATATTGAAGATTGGTTAATGGTGTTCAGAGCTGCGGGTATAAGCGATGAAGTTGCCCAGGAGGAATTTGGCTTGTGGTGTGAAGGGCTCGATGGCGAAATTAGCAATGAGTACACCCAAAACGCACTATCTGTCATCAACGCAGCTGAACAGGCAATTGAAGAACTACAAGGAATTGCTGGGTGAGAAGAAAGCGTTCAAACTGGGTATCCGTAAGTCATTTAAGCGCCTATGCCGCTGATCCATCTAAATTTTGCCAGCACAGAGGACAAGCATACAACTCCGAGGCTGCAAACGCTGGATTAAAGGCTCACGCCCAAGCAGGAAGTGGTAACAGTCTTTTACCGTGGTTAGTGATTATTGTTGTAGCCATATTGGTTGCTATTAACTGGGATTTGTTATGACTGGGGAACTAGTGTTTTTGCTGGTGGCGTCAATCGGCCTATTGATGGTTATTCTCAGAGGGCTGTCCATAAAGAGGCAGTTCCATATGCCTTGGTACTGTATCGTGCTGGGGGCTGATATAGGCGGTTGGAAAAAGCCTTGGTTTATTAAACGCCGAGGAGTCTGCGGAGCCCCTGATGCAGTATTTTTTGATCCATTGCGTTTTAGATACATTGCAGGAGAATTTAAAAGCAGAGCGTTCAATGGGCGAATAACAATCCGTGAAAAGTACCAGCTCACACTTTATACCGGGTTAATTCAGCGATTCTGGCTACCTCAAGCACAGGGTGTCATAGCCTATGGTTGTGGGCGAGTATTGAAGCTGGACTATGATAAGACACTTTTTAAAAAGCTTATGGCTCTTCGAGGCGAAGTCAAATCTGCCAGAAAAAATTGGAGGCCAGTCGATCACAGACCGTTGTATAAGCGATAGACAAAACTTTTTTACAGGGTTAATATATGATTCTGTAATCTGGCTGAGAGGTCAATGTTATGGCATATAACCCAAACAGTGATGAGGTGTGGGGTAAAGAACTAAGGGTGTATAGTTCGATGAGTGAAGCTGACTACCACCGAGTTCTCCAGCAAGGCGCTTTTGCTTATCAAAGTGGAACGCCATACGCAGAAAACCCGCACAATGATCACGAGTCGAAAGCAGCATGGATTGAAGGCTGGCAACTCGCAGCATTTCATGAACGGATGTCTACCACTCGAACCGTGCAATAAGTTTAATTTGATAAACCAGTGCCTGACAGTGTTCGTCGGCACCTTAATAAAGCGTTATTTTATGAAAAAGTTCCTAAATGTTTTCCAGTTGCCTACTGGATATCAAGTACGTATTGGTAAAAAAACAAAGTCTTTCAATGCCGGAGTATCTAGTGATAACGCGCTTAATTCAGCGTTATCCTTTCGCCTGGATATGTATAAACAGGGGGTCTTACCCGCTAATTGGAATGTTGGTTATTTTGAGCCCAATGCTATCAAGATTATTGATCAGGATAAGCAGAAACGTTCACGTTGCACCATCCGAACAAAGACAGATCGGAAGCCCACACACATAGAGGCATATTGGTCAAAGTTCAAAAACCTAGCCGAAGCGCATTCCTTTTTGAAGCGCGAATACAGCAAATGGTGTAGAGAGCACAATGCAATAGCTAAGCTGTATAACCAAAAGCGCAATGAGATTCTGTTCATCTCGGCCCAGAAAGAGAAAGAACAAAAAATATCAATCCTAAGTGATGGCATTAAGTTTGATGCGAAGCTTTGGAACGAGTGTGTGGCCGAATATGAAGGAGTGATGCCTGTTCCTAATACAATCTCTGATCATGTCCAGGTAGAGGCTTATAGTGACAGTGGTGAGAAGGATATCGACCTTAGCCACCATTTCGCTGTTAATGTATCTGATCAATTGGAGCCATACCAGTCTTCCGAAGTTCTCCATGAACTATTGGACCCGGTATACGATATCCTACATGTTGATAACCATGCTGCATTAAAACTAATGCCAGAAGTAAAATGTAGCTACAAAGCTATGCGTGAGAAGTTACGCAAGATTAAGCCAAACCGTAATGTAAAGGGTGCGATTTGTGCTCCATTTTCTATTGAGACAAAGCTTAAATCATCGTTCCTCGATTTTGCCATACCAGCGTACTGGGATGGACTTCCTTTAAACCCATCCAAAACAATCGTTAATCTAGCCAGTCATAATGGGATCATTCAGGCTGCAAGTCTTTTAGCGACAGCTTCATTTATGTTTATGGGCTACATGCAAAAGCAGCGTATGTTGCAATCGGATGAGAATATAGAACTAGAATTTCCTGTGTTCGAAATCAGTGAAAAGATGCTGAATTCTGCAATTGACTCTATCTACCAAGCGCTTCTATTACAAATGGGACGGAAGGCACTGAACTCGATGGGTAAGTGCGAAGAACGATTAAATCTGTGGCATGACGTTGATGTCTGTGACGTCTACGACGATCAGTTTGGAACTGCTGTCCAGATGGGGCAATGGCAGTGCTTTATGCCCCGAAGCAACAACGCGACGTTGCGTAAACTTCAACTATTGGTGCTGGTGGCAAAAATTGAGCATAACCTAGAAGAAGGCTTTGTTCGTCGTCAACTGTCGAAAAGTGGTATCGGAATTACACCCGTTGATAAATTGAAAGATAAGTACAGCCATATTTCTCATGATTCAATTGAGCGATTTGAACAACTCCGGGATCAGCTCTATGTATCCTCAAAGAAATTCTACCCCTTAGTTAACATGAGTTCTTTGCAAACCCCCAAACCTGATCAAGTGTTTATGGCAAGATGCCGTCATTGCGGCCATGTTCCGAATAAAACCATGCGCAAAAAAGATGGGGTCTGGTTTGGAGCAATCCAGTGCCCCAACCATTTAGACGAAGCGGTATCCGGTGAAAGGGAATATGAAGCCGAACTTCATGAATTAGTGATTGAGTGGCAGAAACGTAACCTGAAAAACTTTGATTTTTCTAAGACATATATGTGGGACCTTTCCAGAAAATCATTCTCTACTGAGCTCTGAGGGATCCCCTCATAATTTCCCCAAAGCACAACCATGTTTGAATAGATTTTGAGCAAGCAGGGTTGCAGCCGCG
>NZ_JAWOTE010000020.1:0-77042 GCF_033338695.1 Vibrio sp. Vb1166
GTCATAACTAATGGCTGGAAAATTTGTAAGGATACAAAATGAGCAAGCTGTACGTTGGATCAGAAGTTGGTCAACTTCGACGAGTTCTATTAAATCGCCCTGAACGCGCCCTAACCCACTTAACTCCGTCAAACTGTCATGAGTTGCTATTTGATGACGTTCTTGCTGTAGAAGCGGCAGGTGAAGAGCACGATGCATTCGCACGTACGCTGCGCGAGCAAGACGTTGAAGTGCTTCTCCTCCACGATTTACTGGTCGAAACCCTCGCCGTTCCAGAAGCAAAACAATGGCTGCTGAACACTCAGATTTCTGACTTTCGCTACGGGCCAACATTTGCGCGAGACCTACGCCAATACTTTTCAGAAATGGATGATGAACATCTTGCCTGCATCTTTTTAGGTGGCTTAGCTTACTCAGAGCTACCGATCTCCTCATCTTCTATGCTGCCAAAAATGAAGCGTCCTCTCGACTTTGTTATTGAGCCACTGCCTAATCACCTCTTCACTCGTGATACCTCGTGTTGGGTTTATGGCGGCGTTTCTCTTAACCCGATGATGATGCCTGCACGTCAACGTGAAACAAACCACCTACGTGCGATTTATCGTTGGCACCCAATTTTTGCTGGCCAAGATTTTATCAAATACTTCGGTGACGATGATCTGCATTATGATAATGCGAATGTCGAAGGCGGTGATGTGTTGGTTATTGGTAAAGGTGCAGTTCTTATCGGTATGTCTGAGCGTACGACTGCGCAAGGTGTAGAGAACCTTGCAGCGAGCCTATTTAAAGCAGGCCAAGCTACCGAGGTGATTGCAATTGATCTGCCTAAACACCGCTCATGTATGCATTTAGACACTGTGATGACCCATATGGATGTAGATACTTTCTCTGTCTACCCAGAGATCATGCGCAAAGATCTCGACACATGGCGCTTAACACCAAAAGGCAACGGTGAAATGCATGTTGAAGCCTCACATAACTATCTGCACGCGATTGAGTCCGCTCTTGGCTTAGATCAGCTGAAAATCATCACCACTGGTGGCGACAGCTATGAAGCGGAACGCGAACAATGGAATGATGCCAATAACGTTCTAACTGTAAAACCGGGCGTAGTAATTGGTTACGAACGCAACGTATACACCAACGAAAAATACGATAAAGCTGGCATCAAAGTACTGACAGTACCTGGTAACGAGCTTGGTCGTGGTCGCGGTGGCGCTCGCTGTATGAGCTGTCCAATAGAACGAGACGATATATAACTTACTCGTCCCTTTACATTAGGTGAATCAAAACTAAGGTTGATGTGAATACATCAACCTTTTTTTACTTTATTTAAAAATAATTATTCACAATAAAAACATTTATATGTTTTAATGAATTCTATTAATCTAATCACATGTACTAAGGGACGAGCTATGGCTTTCAATTTACGTAACCGCAACTTTTTGAAGCTATTGGACTTCTCAACCAAAGAAATCCAGTTTTTGCTCGAACTGTCTGCAGAGCTGAAAAAAGCTAAATATGCAGGAACAGAGCAGAAGACACTTCAAGGTAAAAACATCGCACTAATCTTTGAGAAATCTTCGACTCGTACCCGATGTGCGTTTGAAGTCGCTGCCTTTGACCAAGGTGCTCAAGTCTCTTACATCGGCCCTTCTGGCTCGCAGATCGGTCATAAGGAATCGATGAAAGACACCGCTCGTGTTCTTGGTCGTATGTACGACGGGATTGAATACCGAGGCTTTGGCCAATCCATTGTTGAAGAGCTTGGTACTTATGCTGGTGTTCCAGTGTGGAATGGTTTAACGGATGAGTTCCACCCAACCCAGATCCTTGCTGACTTCCTGACCATGCAAGAGCACGGCCGTGGTAAACAGCTACATGAAATAACCTTCGCTTACCTAGGTGATGCACGCAACAACATGGGTAACTCACTTATGGTGGGCGCAGCGAAAATGGGCATGGATATTCGCCTTGTCGCGCCAAAAGCGTTCTGGCCTGAAGAACAGCTCGTGTCAACTTGTCAAACTATCGCGCAACAAACCGGAGCAAAAATCACGTTAACAGAAAGCGTTGAGGAAGGTGTGAAAGGTTGTGACTTCCTATACACCGACGTTTGGGTGTCTATGGGTGAGTCTGCCGAGGCATGGGATGAACGTGTAGCGTTAATGACACCTTATCAAATCAATATGGACGTGATTAAGCAAACGGGTAATCCACATGTGAAATTCATGCACTGCCTTCCAGCTTTCCACAATGATGAAACCACCGTCGGCAAAGAAGTCGCTGAAAAATACGGTATGAAAGGCCTTGAAGTAACAGAAGAGGTATTTGAATCGGAATACTCCATCGTATTCGACGAAGCTGAAAACCGTATGCATACCATCAAAGCCGTGATGGTTGCGACGCTAGGAAGCTAAACCAGTGCGCAAAAACAGCCGATAAAAACCATGATGTAATCGCTTGCGCTCACGAAAGTTAAGCGTATAATGCTCGGCAATTTGTCTGAGGATTAAGAAATGACCACGCTGATTGCTGACGTAAAAACGCGATTTGCTCTCGCTAAGCGACTACGCTTACGTGGTGTTATTTTCGTTAATTCTATTGAATTTTAAAACCTCCCCATTGGGGAGGTTTTTTTATGTCCAAAATTCCTTTCGGTTATTTGGATGTAGTCATCAATGTTATAGGGAAGAAGATCATGGCGAACTCGCTTTACCAGAAGCACATCATCTCTATTCCAGAGCTTTCACGCGAAGAACTGGAACTTATCGTAGAAACAGCAGGTAGCCTTAAAAAAGCACCTCGACCAGAACTGATTAAAAACAAAGTCGTTGCAAGTTGTTTCTTTGAACCATCAACACGTACACGTTTATCGTTTGAAACAGCGATTCAGCGCATTGGTGGTGACGTGATTGGCTTTGATAATGATGGTAATACCTCTCTGGCGAAAAAAGGCGAAACACTCGCAGATTCAGTACAAGTCATCTCTTCTTACGTCGATGCCTTTGTGATGCGTCATCCACAAGAAGGCGCCGCTCGCTTGGCCTCTGAATTTTCAAATGGCGTGCCAGTGATCAACGCGGGCGACGGTGCAAACCAACACCCAACTCAAACGCTACTCGACCTATACACCATCGCGGAAACACAAGGGCGTCTAGACAACCTGAACGTCGCATTCGTAGGTGACCTAAAATATGGCCGCACAGTGCACTCACTGACTCAAGCCTTAGCAAAGTTTAACAACATCCGCTTCTTCTTTGTTGCACCAGATGCGCTGGCAATGCCAGATTACATCTGCGAAGAACTAGACGAAGCTGGCATTCAATATAGCCTACACACAGACATGGAAAGTGTGATTCCTGAACTGGATATTCTGTACATGACTCGCGTACAGAAAGAACGCTTTGACGAATCGGAATACGCACATATTAAGTCGGCTTACATCCTAACGGCGGCACTACTAGAAGGCGCGCGTGAGAACTTGAAAGTACTGCACCCACTACCACGTGTGGATGAAATCACAACTGATGTTGATAAAACGCCTCATGCTTACTTCTTCCAGCAAGCTCAAAATGGCGTGTATGCTCGCCAAGCACTGCTGGCGCTTGTTCTAAACGAAACACTGTAATCGAGGGGAAAAATCATGGCTAAAGAAACTCAATTGCAGGTAGAAGCAATCAAAAATGGTACGGTCATCGACCACATCCCTGCGCAAATCGGCATCAAAGTATTAAGACTGTTCGATATGCACAATTCATCACAACGCGTAACGATTGGACTGAACTTGCCATCATCAGCACTCGGTCATAAAGATCTACTCAAAATCGAAAATGTGTTTATCAATGAAGAGCAAGCGAGCAAGCTAGCGTTGTATGCTCCTCACGCGACCGTGAATCAAATCGAGAATTATGAAGTGGTGAAAAAGCTCGCGTTAGAGCTTCCTGAGCGCATCAATGATGTATTTGAATGCCCGAATTCAAACTGTATTTCTCATAATGAACCAGTAGAAAGCAGCTTTAGCGTGTTCGAGAAGAAACAAGAAATCCGCCTAAAGTGTAAATACTGCGAGAAAGTGTTCTCACGCGAGATCGTAACCGAGCGATAAACACGCCGCACGACTAGGCTGTGATACGTTTAAAATACCCTGCAATGTCAGGGTATTTTGCTCTTTACCTACCGAGGGTTTAGAGGCAAACTGAGAATCTTTATTCCCTACAACTGATGGAAAAAATCAAATGACGAAAGTACTTCACACTGAGTCTGCACCAGCAGCAATCGGTCCTTACGTTCAAGGCGTAGATCTAGGTAACATGGTTCTTACTTCAGGCCAAATCCCAGTAAACCCAGCGACAGGTGAAGTGTCTGCTGATATCGCAGAACAAGCTCGTCAGTCTCTAGAAAACGTAAAGGCTGTAGTTGAATCTTCAAGTCTTAAAGTATCTGATATTGTAAAGCTAACGGTTTTTGTTAAAGACCTAAATGACTTTGGCACAGTGAACGAAGTTTACGGCAAGTTCTTTGATGAGCACGGCGTAGCAAACTACCCTGCACGCTCTTGTGTAGAAGTGGCTCGCCTACCAAAAGATGTTGGCATCGAGATTGAAGCAATTGCAGTTCGCAAATAATTGTACTTGCTGACAAACATAAAAAAACGGGTAGCTCAGGCTACCCGTTTTTTATTGTCTTTTCGTGATGATATCGCAGTAAAACTTAAGCAGCATTACGCTGTTTGACTTCTTCATCTAACGATTCAAGCTTCTCTTTCATCTGTTCACGACAGATATTCGCTAACTCGCGAATGCCCTCTTTACCATAGCCTTCAGTGCTGATTGGAGGTAGCATTTCAACAATCACATGGCCATTGTTCCAACGGTTCAGCTTAATTTTATTCGTCGAGCTACATACGATAGGAATGATTGGCACACCTGCTCCAATTGCCGCATGAAAAGCACCTGTTTTGAATGGCAGCAAACCACGCCCACGAGAACGCGTGCCTTCTGGGAACATCCACACCGAAACATCACTTTCTTTCATGCTGCTCACGACCTGATCGATAGTACCTTTTGCTTTAGAGCGATTCGCTCGGTCAATCAGAATGTTACCCGTAAGCCAGTAAAGCTGACCAAACAGTGGCATCCAAGCCAAGCTCTTTTTACCTACTGTCACAACTTTCGGAGTCACAGCCGCAGAAACAGTAAACATGTCCCAGTTGTTCTGGTGGTTAGCAATGTAAACATGTTGGCCGCGTGAATACGCATCTTCAGGGATACGCAACTCTAACTTAATCCCAAACACACGAGACATCTTGGCAAACAAACGGCCAAAAGTGAAAACGTGCTTAGGGTTTCTAGGGCTTAATAGGCAGTAACCACAACCACCAATAAACATAACAATCGCAAAGATAGCGACAGCAAATACACGTAACAGTGCAATCATTCTTGTTCTCCAGGAACCGGCTTTTGCCAGATACAGCTATTAATATCTCTCTTTCCATAAAGGGAAAATATGGTCATGAGAGTGATATAAAAAAGCCGAAACTCAGGTTTCGGCTCTCTTGATATCCAAGTTACCTGCGGTGCAGTTTAACTTGCCTAGCTCACTCGCTCAATATTTGCGCCAAGTGCAGCCAGTTTATTTTCGATTTTGTCGTAACCACGGTCGATATGGTAAATACGATCAACGACGGTTTCGCCTTTAGCAATGCAACCTGCAATAACCAAACTAGCCGAAGCTCGTAGATCGGTTGCCATCACTTGCGCACCGCTGAGTGACTCAACATCACCACAGATAACCGTATTGCCTTCGATCTCAGCTTTAGCGCCCATACGCATGAGTTCTGGTACGTGCATAAAGCGGTTTTCAAAGATAGTCTCTGTGATCACGCCGCCACCTTTCGCCATCATGTTCAGAAGCGTAAATTGAGCTTGCATATCCGTCGGGAAACCAGGATGTGGCGCAGTACGTACACTTACCGCTTTTAGCTCGCGGTCGGTCATATCAACGGAGATCCAATCTTCACCCGTTTCGACAAGCGCGCCAGCTTCTTCCAGCTTGGCGAGAACCGCTTCAAGCAAATGAGCATTAGTGTTGCGACATACCACTTTACCGCCAGATACTGCTGCTGCGACAAGGAATGTTCCCGTCTCAATACGGTCAGCAACCACGTTGTGTTTACAACCGCCTAGGCGCTCAACACCTTCAATCGTAATGGTATCTGTGCCAGCGCCAGAGATTTTTGCGCCAAGCTTATTTAGGAAATCAGCGGTATCGACGATTTCAGGCTCACGCGCAGCGTTATCTAGTGTTGTTGTGCCTTCCGCCAGCGCTGCGGCACACATGATGGTGATCGTCGCGCCTACGCTGACTTTATCCATCACGATGTGCGCGCCTTTTAGACGACCATCCACTTCTGCTTTCACATAACCATCTTCTAATGTAATGGTTGCGCCAAGCTGCTCTAAACCAGAAATATGCAGATCCACAGGACGGGCACCGATGGCACAACCGCCTGGTAAAGAAACCTGACCTTGACCAAAGCGCGCCACCAAAGGACCTAAAGCCCAAATAGAAGCACGCATGGTTTTCACCAAATCATAAGGCGCGCAGTATTCTGTAATACTGCTTGGATCAACATGAACAGAGCCATTGCGGCTTACTTTCGCGCCTAAACGCTTAAGCAATTCCATCGTTGTGTCGATATCACGAAGGTGTGGTACGTTTGCCACTTCTACTGGCTCTTCCGCCAAGATAGACGCAAATAAAATCGGCAGTGCTGCGTTTTTTGCACCTGAAATGGTCACTTCACCAACTAGTGGTTTATCTGACCCAATAACTCGAAACTTTTCCATCAATAAACCTTAAAGCGACATCAATTTCTTATCACGAGCCCACTCTTCTGGTGTGAACGCTTTGATTGATAATGCGTGAATGTCGTTACGCTGGATGTATTCCATCAGAGGAGCATAAATTAGCTGCTGCTTCTTAACGCGGCTCATTCCATCGAAACAAGCATCAACAGCAACCACTTCATAGTGGCTACCTTCACCTTTCACATGCACTTCTTGAAGGTTTAGTGCTTCTTCTAATAACTGTTGTACTTTTGCGCTATCCACAATTTACCCCTGATAATTCTGTATGTGTTTGGCCACTAAAGATTCAACATTGCTCAGTTGAAACAAAGTGCGCAGTTGCGCCGGCACGAAACTGAGCATTATATGACAGTTTTGCTTTTTTGCATGCTCTAATAAGTGGATTAACATCACCATTCCTGCAGAGTCGACTCGCTCTATCTCTTTTAGCGAGCATTCCAGCTCCGATTGAGCAGGTTGCCATTGCTGTGCATACGCCCACAATGAAGGCACTGTATCTCTATCAAGTGCCCCTGTTAGCTTAAGAATGCTTTGATCCAATTGCCACTGAGCGGGAGTCTGGGCCATTATTTCTTCGCCTCGAAGCGGATCGGTTCTGCGGCCAATTTTTCTAGGTCTTTAGCAACAGATAGAATGCCTTCTTGACGAATTTTACTGTTCCATTCGGATTGTTTACTAGAAAGCAAACTAATGCCCTCTGCAATCATATCGAATGCTTCCCACTCACCAGACTGGTTGTCTTTACGCAGTTTAAACTCAAGTTTGATGTTTGGACGCGGAGTATCGATGATATCAACTTTAATGCTTGTAATACGCTTAGAGTCATCAATGCTAGGCTCAGGACCAAACTCAATTTTTTGGTCAGAGTATTGCGTCAACACTTGTGCATAAGACGCAATCAGGTAAGCACGAAATGCATCGATAAACTCAAGTACATCTTCACGCTTAGCACCTTTTAAGTTTGGACCAAGAAGTTTTAACCCTGCATAGCGGTAGTTGACGTAAGGCATTAGCTCTTCTTCAACGATCACTTTAAGTAAATTTGGATCTTGTTTGATTTTCGGCTGTTCGGCTTTCAATCTTTCGAACGTGACTTCAGCTACCTGCTTCATCATCTTATAAGGTTCAGTTTTATCCACCTCTGCTGCTGTTGTTCCAAAGACGCTAAACACAGCACAAACTGAAAGTAGTAATCTCGCTAACATAGTTATTCCTTACTTGAGTCGTCTGAACCACCTACGCTGTAGAGTACTTGACCAATTAAGTCTTCAAGCACAAGCGCCGATTTGGTGTCTTCGATGGTATCACCATCCACCAGCATGACTTCATCATCAAAAACGAAGCCAGGTACTAAACCAATGTATTGCTCACCAATCAGGCCAGATGTCAAAATTTGTACGCTCGACGTTTCTGGGAACTGATTGTATTTGCTATTGATAGATAGTGTTACAACTGGCAATAAGTTGTCTGGGTTAAGCGAAATACTACTTACTCGACCAATCACAACGCCCCCCACTTTTACGGGAGAACGAACTTTTAAACTGCCAATATTATCGAACTCGGCTTTGAGGGTATAAGTATCACCAGAGCCAATGCTTTTTACGTCAGCAACTTGAAAAATCATCACAAGAATCGCGCAAATTCCCGCTAATACAAAGCTGCCAACCCATAATTCAGTTTTACGTGTTTGTTGCATGATTAATTCCCAAACATCAATGCGGTCAGTACAAAGTCTAATCCTAGTACTGCTAAAGAAGAATGCACAACAGTGCGCGTAGTTGCTCGGCTGATCCCTTCCGATGTTGGAATAGCATCATAACCGTTAAATAGAGCGACCCAAGTAACCGTAATTGCAAACGCAAAACATTTGATCATACTGTTACCAATGTCTTGCCCTAGCTCAACAGAGGACTGCATCGCTGACCAAAAACTGCCGTGATCAACGCCTTTCCAGTCAACACCAACAAGCTGAGCGCCCCAAATTCCCACAGCCATGAAAATCATAGCCAGTAAAGGCATTGAGATAACCCCAGCCCAAAACCGTGGTGCAATCACTCGTTTCAATGGGTCTACCGCCATCATTTCAAGGCTAGACAGTTGTTCCGTTGCTTTCATTAGACCTATCTCTGCGGTTAACGCAGAACCGGCACGACCAGCAAACAAAAGTGCAGTAACAACGGGTCCTAATTCACGGAGTAACGAAAGCGCTACCATTTGCCCCAAACTGCCTTCTGCGCCGTAATCCACCAACACAACATAGCCTTGTAGACTCAAAACCATTCCAATGAACAGACCAGATACGACGATGATCGCCAGCGACTGAACACCAACAGAATAAAGTTGCTTAACAAGCAGAGGAAAGCTTCTGATCGGTTGTGGCTTAGAAAATAGCGCCCCAATCAACATGAAAGTCGCACGACCAAATGCTCCGCAAATAGAAAGCGTGCGTCGACCCAGCGAGGCGACAAAGTGAATGAAGTTATCGACCATCAAATAAGTCCTTTTCGATACTTTGAGAAGGGAAACGAAACGGTACAGGACCGTCGGCATCACCTTGTAAGAACTGCTGGACACGAGGATCAGAGTTTTGAGTCAGCTCTTCTGGCGTACCATAGGCGATGATTTTTCCATCGGCCATCAGGTATACCCAGTCAGCAATACTCATGACTTCAGGTACGTCGTGAGAAACCACAATAGAGGTCAAACCTAACGCTTGGTTTAGATTGCTAATTAGCTCAACCAAAACGCCCATAGTGATTGGGTCTTGCCCCACAAACGGCTCATCGTACATGATCAGGTCAGGATCAAGTGCGATTGCACGAGCCAAAGCAGCGCGTCTTGCCATACCACCTGAAAGCTCACTCGGCATTAATTGCGCCGCGCCGCGCAGACCGACAGCTTCGAGCTTGAGTAACACCATGGTGCGAATCAAATCTTCCGATAAATCGGTATGCTCTCTCAATGGAAAGGCGACATTATCAAAAACATTCAAATCAGTGAATAAAGCCCCTGACTGGAACAACATGCTCATTTTCTTTCGAGCATGGTAGAGTTTTTTACGCGAGAGAGAGGGAATATTGTCGCCATCAAACCAGATCTCTCCTTGCTCGGGATACAACTGACCACCAATCAAACGCAGCAGTGTTGTTTTACCAATTCCCGATGGTCCCATAATGGCCGTCACTTTGCCCTCAGGAACATGCAGATCAATATCATCAAAGATCATGCGTTCTCCCCGTGAAAAAGTGAGGTTGTTCACGGTGACTAAATCGTTGTTCGACATATCATCTCTTCTACTGTAGGAGCGTTGCAACTCACGGAATCATCAAGCAGATACTCATCGGAGTTGAATTCTACGTTTAATAAAGTAACGTCGGTACATTTATTAGGCTGCAATCATAAGCACATTGGCGTTGAATTTAAAGCACTGTTCAATTAAATAAAGTCGACTATATCCCTGCAATTTCTCATGGTTTATGACCTAATTAGCACGAAGTGTTTAAATCCTAGACCAGAATTGCTCATTTAAATGAGTGAGATTTACATACATTTTCGTTACTAACCTTTAATTTATTCTTCGTTTATCTTCCATTTTAGGCCGCAAAAGGTCAAAATTAGCGGTTATTCATTTTACTTATTTAATACTTAGGAATTCTCATGCTCGAAGCCGTTGCGTTGCTTATAGTCGGTCTTGTTTTGCTTGTTTGGAGTGCAGATAAACTTGTTTTTGGCTCTGCAGCGATAGCCCGCAACGTCGGTATTTCCCCGCTTGTCATCGGCATGACAATCCTTGCGATGGGCTCATCTGCCCCTGAGATGATGGTATCTGCAACCGCTGCTTGGGATGGTAAAACAGATACAGCGGTGGGTAACGTATTAGGCTCAAACATAGCGAACATTGCGTTAATCCTAGGTATTACAGCGCTGATCAAGCCTTTGTCGATTAGCTCCGCCGTCATCCGCCGAGAGCTTCCACTCATGATAGCCGTAACCGTACTCGCTGGTATTCTGCTTTGGAATAGCCATCTCGGTTTTTATGAGGGTGTCTTATTGTTTGTACTCTTTGGGGCATTTTTATTTGCTATGTTGCAAATCAGCCGCAAAGAGCAAAAATCAGGTGATGTTTTTCTTGATGACCAAGAGTCAGAGATCCCTGAAGGCGTCAGTAACCCTAAAGCAATCATGTGGGTGGTTATTGGCTTGATACTGCTTCCTTTGGCAGCCAGCATGCTGGTTGATAACGCGGTAATTATTGCTAAACACTTTGGTATGAGCGACCTTGTTATCGGTCTAACTATTATCGCCATTGGCACTAGCCTGCCTGAACTGGCCGCATCACTTGCGGGAGTTTTAAAGGGTGAAGACGACATGGCTGTCGGTAACATTATCGGTTCGAATGTGTTTAACATTCTGGCGGTAATGGGGATTCCTGGCATCATTAATCCATCGGTGCTCAGTGAGTACGCGATGGGACGTGACTTCTGGGTCATGTTAGGCGTTTCATTGTTACTTGTCGCGATGTGTTTGGGTAAATCACGCAGTATTAACCGTATTGAAGGTGCCATCTTGTTTGTGTGCTTCTTAGGTTACCAAGTGTACTTATTCGCAAACATGACCGCTTAATTACCACGATCAATAAGTAGAGATCTGATATGTCCAATCAATTTGATTTTCGCGCTGCTGCTAAACAAGTTCTTGATATCGAAGTTGCTGCTCTGCAAGAGCTAGATACCTACTTTGATGATCAATTTGAAAAAGCGTGTGAACTTATCCTTTCCAACAACGGCAAAGTTGTCGTTATGGGTATTGGCAAGTCAGGCCATATTGGTAACAAGATTGCCGCCACTCTGGCAAGCACTGGGACTTCGGCGTTTTTCGTTCATCCAGGCGAAGCCGCACATGGTGACTTGGGTATGATTAGCCCTGGTGACATTGTGCTGGCAATTTCTAACTCTGGTGAATCAAACGAAATTCTGTCTCTATTTCCAGTATTAAAGCGCCTGAATATTAAGATCATCAGCATGACAGGTAAGCCAGAATCAAATATGGCCAAGCTGTCTGACTTACACCTGCAAATTACGGTACCTCAAGAAGCTTGTCCGTTAGGCCTGGCGCCAACTAGCAGTACGACTGCCACATTAGTGATGGGAGATGCATTAGCCGTAGCTCTGCTTCAAGCTCGTGGTTTTTCTGCCGAAGATTTTGCCCTATCTCACCCAGGTGGTGCACTGGGGAGAAAACTGCTA
This sequence comes from Vibrio sp. Vb1166, assembly GCF_033338695.1. Taxonomy (NCBI): domain Bacteria; kingdom Pseudomonadati; phylum Pseudomonadota; class Gammaproteobacteria; order Vibrionales; family Vibrionaceae; genus Vibrio; species Vibrio sp. Vb1166. The sequence continues at coordinate 12,119 of NZ_JAWOTE010000020.1, forward strand.
CTTAAGTTGTCTGATATTATGCACTTTGGAGAAGCGTTACCTAAAGTTTCTCCTGACGCATTAATTCGCGATGCCCTGCTTGAAATTTCAGAAAAGGGGTTAGGCATGACAGCCATCGTCGATGAGCACGATGCTATGCTTGGTATATTCACCGATGGTGATTTACGTCGTACCTTAGACAAGCGTATCGATATTCATACGACGGCAATTGGCGAGGTCATGACGACAAACCCAACCACAGCACACCCTGATATGCTGGCGGTTGAAGGTTTGAACTTGATGCAGAATAAAAACATTAATGCTCTGATTTTATGTAAAGACGAAAAAATTGTGGGTGCACTGAACATGCACGATTTACTAAAAGCTGGCGTGATGTAATATCAGCACAAACATTTAAATCATTTATTAGACGAATAAAGGCAATGGTCAGGGAAGTACTGAGCTAAACGATAGGCCTTCATTATATGAGTTTTACTCGCCTTATTTATTTGCTCTTGATCTTCGTTGTAGCGTGGTGCGGTTATTACCTACTAACCCCTAAAGGCAACGACGCAATTCAAGTAGCACCAGATTCTGAACTGCCCATGTTCAGTGGTTCTGGATTAGAAAACATCACCTACGGTGAAGATGGTGTCCGCAGTTACATCATTCGCTCCACTAACTTAGACCATTATGCTAAGAGTGGAGATACTATTTTTAATAACCCGACTTTGATGGTTTACCATGAAGGAAGCGTCATTGAATGGAAGGTGACTGCCACAAGAGCAGTGTTAGATGAAGACCAAGTTTTGACTTTATATGACAAAGTCTTAATGCAAAATCTTCTGCCTGGTGCGAGTTTTGATACCATGGCAACAGACAAATTGGTCATTAATCTAACCAATCGTGATTTTAAAGCTGACCAACAAGTAATGTTGGTTGGACCACAATTTGAAACTACTGGAGGCGCAATGCAAGGTAACCTAAAACAGCATACTGCGACTCTGACAGATGAAGTTCAAGGTCGATATGAAACCGTTACACCTTAGCCTACTGGCACTGGTATTGGCGGCGCCTCAAGCGCTGGCACTCAAGTCGGATACTCAACAGCCGGTTTACATAAACTCTGACACCCAACAGGTTGATATGAAGAGTAACCAGGTTGTTTTTGAAGGCGATGTATCTCTTAAGCAAGGGAGCATCAATATCGATGCTGATAGAATCGTGGTAACTCGCGATCCTAAAACCGAAGCAATTAAACAGATTCAAGCATTTGGTAAACCTGCGAAGTTTTCTCAGCTGATGGACGATGGTAAAACACTTAGTGGTCAAGCTACGGAGTTGGATTACCGTATTTCTACAGACGAACTGACCATGAAAGGTCAAGCGCAGCTGGCACAAGACAACAACACCATCAAAGGTTCTTCGATTCGTTACCAAATTGGTAAACAAAAGCTAGTCGCAGATAGCTCTAAGGAAGAGCGCGTTACGACCATTTTGCAACCCAATCAGATAGAGAACTAATATGGCAGTACTGAGTGCGAAAAACTTGGCGAAAAGCTACAAAAAACGCAAAGTCGTCACTGATGTTAGCTTAGAAGTTGAATCTGGTCAGATTGTTGGGCTACTCGGTCCAAACGGTGCGGGTAAAACCACCTCGTTTTACATGATTGTCGGCTTAGTACCTCGTGATGAGGGCACCATTACCATTGACGACAATGACATCAGTATTTTACCGATGCATAGCCGTTCACGCCTTGGCATTGGCTATCTTCCGCAAGAAGCGTCGATTTTCCGTAAGCTTTCAGTAGAAGATAACATCATGGCCGTACTTGAAACTCGTCAAGAAATGACGAGGGAAGAGCGCCAAGATAAACTGGAAGATTTGTTGGAAGAATTCCACATCCAGCACATCAGAACCAGTGCTGGTATGGCACTATCAGGGGGTGAACGACGCAGGGTGGAAATCGCTCGAGCTTTAGCGGCTAACCCTCAGTTCATTTTATTGGATGAACCTTTCGCTGGTGTTGACCCAATTTCGGTTAATGACATCAAGAAAATCATTGAGCATCTGCGCGATCGTGGTCTCGGAGTGTTAATCACTGACCATAATGTACGTGAAACACTGGACGTATGTGAAAAAGCCTATATCGTGAGCCAAGGGCACCTAATTGCATCGGGAACTCCGGCAGAAGTTCTCAATAATGAACAGGTGAAACAAGTTTATCTCGGCGAACAATTCCGTCTATGATTATATTAGGAACGGTAAGATTCTGAGCATTACAAGGTAAGTAACACTGAATGAAACCTTCATTACAACTCAAGCTAGGTCAGCAGTTAGCCATGACGCCACAGTTGCAGCAAGCGATTCGCTTATTGCAATTGTCGACACTCGATCTTCAACAAGAAATCCAAGAAGCGTTGGACTCAAACCCATTATTGGAAGTTGAAGAAGGCCAAGACGAGCCTCTAGCAAACGGTGAAGATAAGTCAGCGGTCGAGGCTGCTGATAGCAACAGTGCTAGCGAACCAACAGAAATTGACGTTCCAGATAGCTCCGATGTGATAGAGAAATCAGAAATTAGCTCTGAACTTGAAATCGACACGACTTGGGATGACGTCTACAGCGCGAATACTGGTAGCACTGGCTTAGCTCTTGATGATGATATGCCCGTCTACCAGGGCGAAACCACTGAATCATTACATGATTACCTCATGTGGCAGCTTGACCTAACACCATTCAGTGAAACCGACCGCACGATTGCATTAGCGATTATTGACGCTGTTGACGACTACGGCTATTTAACTTTGTCGCCTGAAGAGATTCATGAGAGCTTCGATAATGAAGAGATAGAGTTAGACGAAGTAGAAGCTGTTCGTAAACGCATTCAACAATTCGATCCTCTTGGCGTTGCATCGCGTAACTTACAAGAATGTTTGTTACTGCAACTGACGACCTTCCCAGAAGACACGCCGTGGCTTGCTGAAGCCAAAATGATACTTGCGGATCATATTGATCACCTAGGCAACCGAGACTACAAGCTCGTCATCAAAGAGACTAAGCTGAAAGAAGCCGATCTTCGTGAAGTCTTAAAGCTTATCCAACAGTTAGATCCTCGTCCAGGTAGTCGCATCACTCCTGATGATACCGAGTACGTAATTCCAGACGTATCCGTTTTTAAAGACAATGGCAAATGGACCGTTTCTATAAACCCGGATAGCGTGCCAAAATTAAAAGTAAATCAACAATATGCTCAATTAGGCAAAGGTAATAGCGCGGATAGCCAGTACATCCGCAGCAATTTGCAAGAGGCCAAATGGTTAATTAAGAGCTTAGAGAGTAGAAACGAGACGCTACTCAAAGTTGCAAGATGTATTGTTGAACATCAACAAGATTTCTTCGAGTATGGTGAGGAAGCCATGAAGCCAATGGTGCTCAATGATGTCGCTTTGGCTGTGGACATGCATGAATCCACGATTTCTCGTGTAACAACGCAAAAGTTTATGCATACACCACGTGGTATTTTTGAATTGAAGTACTTCTTCTCTAGCCATGTTAGTACTGACAACGGCGGAGAATGTTCGTCAACAGCAATTCGTGCACTCATTAAAAAACTGGTCGCAGCAGAGAATACTGCCAAACCACTGAGTGATAGTAAGATTGCTGCTCTTCTGGCTGACCAAGGGATTCAGGTCGCAAGACGTACGATAGCCAAATATCGCGAATCCTTGGGAATTGCCCCTTCAAGTCAGCGTAAACGCCTATTATAAGGCACTAACTGAAAAGGAAAGTCTATGCAAATCAATATTCAAGGCCATCACGTTGATCTTACCGATTCAATGCAAGACTATGTAAATTCTAAGTTTCAGAAGCTCGAAAGGTTCTTCGACCACATCAATCAAGTGCATGTTGTACTAAAAGTTGAAAAAATTACTCAAATCGCGGAAGCTACGCTTCACATAAATCAAGGCGAAATCCACGCATCAGCCGATGACGAAAATATGTATGCCGCGATCGATTCGCTGGTAGATAAATTGGTTCGCCAACTTAATAAGCACAAAGAAAAACTAAACAGTCATTAATCATGCAACTGAGCGAAATACTGTCATTGGACTGCACCAAAAGTGCGGTCCACTGCACGAGTAAAAAACGCGCCCTTGAAATGATCAGCCGTATCGTGGCTGATCAAACGGGCCAAGATTCTACCGAGCTGTTCGAATGCATGCTCAATAGAGAAAAAATGGGCAGTACCGGTATCGGAAACGGTATTGCGATCCCTCACGCGAGAATGCAATCAAGCGACAAGGCCATTGCTGTCTTACTGCAATGTGATGAAGCAATCGAATTTGATGCGATTGACAATCGACCTGTCGATCTTCTTTTTGCGCTCCTTGTACCAGAAGAACAGTGCAAAGAGCACCTCAAGACTCTATCCTCTATGGCAGAACGTCTGAGCGATAAGCAAGTATTAAAACTACTGCGTAATGCTCAGAGTGATGAAGAACTTTACGACATCATGATTCACCAATAAGCAGGACTAACTCCATGCGACTAATCGTTGTTAGCGGGCACTCAGGTGCCGGTAAAAGTATTGCGCTTCGTGTACTGGAAGACTTAGGTTACTACTGTGTTGATAACCTGCCAGTTAACTTGCTAGACGCATTTGTTCATTCTGTTGCTGACAGCAAACAGAATGTTGCAGTCAGCATTGATATTCGCAATATTCCTAAAAAGCTAAAAGAACTGACGAGTACACTAGAACAGTTAAAAACTGAGCTTGATGTGACCGTGCTTTTCTTGGACGCTAATAAAGAAACGCTACTCAAACGCTACAGTGAAACACGCCGAATTCACCCGTTATCTTTAGGTGGCACCTCCCTCTCGCTCGATCAAGCCATCGAGCGTGAGAAGCAAATTTTGACGCCACTCAAAGCGCATGCAGATCTGGTCCTAAATAGTAGTGGGCAGTCTTTGCATGAATTGAGTGAAACCGTGCGTATGCGCGTTGAAGGCAGAGATCGCAAAGGGCTCGTTATGGTATTTGAGTCTTTTGGTTTTAAATACGGCCTGCCTTCCGATGCCGATTACGTATTCGACGTTCGCTTCTTACCTAACCCACATTGGGAACCAGCACTACGCCCGCTTACAGGTCTGGATGCTCCTATCGCCGCATTTTTAGAGCAACACCAATCGGTGTTAAGTTTGAAATATCAAATTGAAAGCTTTATAGAGAATTGGTTACCTTTGCTTGAGAAAAACAACCGCAGCTACCTGACCGTTGCAATCGGTTGTACTGGTGGTAAGCACCGCTCGGTGTACTTAACTCAGCAAATCGGTGAATACTTCTCCAACAAAGGACACCAAGTACAAATTCGCCATACCTCACTAGAGAAAAACGCTAAGGAGTAGCCGTGGAGTTAAGTCGTAAAGTATTGATTCAAAACCGCCTTGGCTTACATGCTCGTGCAGCAGTCAAACTGGTCGAACTGGCACAGAGCTTTGAAGCGGTCATCACCATCGACAATGAAGAAGACAAAACCGCCACAGCAGACAGCGTAATGGGCCTGTTAATGCTAGAGTCCGCTCAAGGACAATACGTCACGATCCACGCAACGGGTGGGCAAGCGGAAGAAGCACTGGATGCCGTTTGCCACTTGATCGAAGATAAATTTGATGAAGGCGAGTAGTTTACTCGCTTTTTTCTTACCTCCCATTATCTTTCTCTTCCCTGACCTAATAAATAAATTTGCTTAGTATCATAAGTTGTTATTAAAAGGCGCCTAGAATTAAGTTATTATTCAACGCATTGTAAATATCAGGAATTGGGAGGAATGAATGGCAGAGCAAATTGAATTCGACCAAGCTCACCAAGCCCTCCAAGAAGTCACAGAAGCGCTAGAAAATGGCCGCTTCGTCCATGTTCGTCGTCAATTACAGGACATGGAACCTGAGGATATCGCTCACCTTTTAGAAGCCTCCCCACGTAAGAGCCGTGAAGTTCTTTGGCAACTCACCGACCCTGAAGATTATGGTGAAATCCTTGACGAGCTGAACGAAGACGTCAAAGACAGCCTCGTATCCAAAATGGCACCAGAAGCGCTTGCAGAAGCGACAGAAGGCATGGATACCGATGACGTGGCTTACGTACTGCGTAGCTTGCCTGACAACCTGTCACGCGAAGTCCTGTCGCAAATGGACTCATCTGACCGCCTACGGGTCGAAACCGCCCTATCCTACCCAGAAGACACCGCGGGTGGACTGATGAACACCGACGTCATCACAATTCGTGGTGACGTAGATGTGGACGTAGTTTTGCGTTATCTACGTATGAAAGGCGAGCTTCCAGAAGCTACAGATGCCCTGTATGTGATCGATGAAGAGAGTAAGCTCATCGGTGAACTGCCGATCACGACGCTTATTACCACTCAGCCAGACGTAAAAATCATTGATGTAATGGAAGACGCGGACGAGGCCATCACCGTCGATACTAGCGACTCAGATGTTGCGAGTCTGTTCGAACGCCGTAATTGGGTATCTGCACCTGTTGTTGATGAAAACTTGCATTTGGTCGGTCGTATCACCATCGATGACGTGGTTGACGTTATTCGTGAAGACGCGGAACACTCGATGATGAGTATGGCGGGTATGGACGATGACGAAGATACTTTCGCGCCTGTTGTAAAATCAGCTCGCAAACGCAGTATCTGGCTTGGCGCTAACGTATTAGCCGCCCTTGCTGCTGCTTCCGTTTCTAATATGTTTGAGGCCACATTAGATCAAATGGCGGCCATTGCGGTATTGATGACGATTGTTCCGTCCATGGGTGGTGTCGCTGGTAACCAAACTGTCGCACTAGTGATTCGTGGTCTTGCTCTTGGTCATATCGGTGACTCAAACAAACGCGAACTGTTAATGAAAGAAGCCTCGATCGGCTTACTCAACGGTATCATGTGGGCGCTGATTATTGGTGGTATTGTTGTTGCTTGGAAAGGTAACTGGATGCTCGGAGGAATCATTTCCGCCGCCATGCTGACCAACTTATTGGTCGCAGGTATTGCCGGAGTAACGATTCCAATCCTATTGAAAAAAATGAACATCGATCCTGCTTTAGCTGGTGGTATGGCATTAACAACGGTGACGGATGTGATTGGTTTATCTGTCTTCTTAGGGCTTGCCACAATACTGATTACCTAACAGAAAAAACGAAAAAGCCTGATGAACACATCAGGCTTTTTTGATTCTGAATTGCTAGAAAAGCTTATTCACCCGCCACTTTCATGGTATCCAGTAGGATAGAGCCCGTTTGGATTTGTGAGCGCGTTTCAATATCACTACCAACCGCCACAATCTTGGTGAACATGTCTTTTAGATTACCTGCGATGGTAATTTCTGATACTGGGTATTGGATTTCGCCATTCTCAACCCAGAAGCCTGCGGCACCGCGAGAGTAATCACCCGTTACCACGTTCACACCTTGTCCCATGACTTCTGTCACTAGAAGACCAGTACCGAGCTCTTTAAGCATTTGTTCGAAGTTTTGGCCTGTCGACTTCACGTACCAGTTATGAATCCCACCAGCGTGACCTGTCGGCGTCATCTTCATTTTACGTGCGGCATAACTGGTTAACAGATAAGTTGCTAGCACACCGTCGGTAATGATCTCACGGTCTTGAGTGTACACACCTTCACTATCGAATGGACTTGATGCCAAACCACGCAATACATGCGGACGTTCTGAGATATTGAACCATTCAGGAAGCACTTGTTTGCCTAGATGGTCAAGTAAGAAAGAAGATTTTCGGTACAGGTTACCACCGCTGATCGCCATAACGAGATGGCCAATCAAGCCTGTCGCAACATCAGCCGCAAACATGATTGGGTATTGACCTGTTTTTAGACGCTGCGCATCTAAGCGGTTGGCCGTATTCTCTGCAGCCTTACGACCCACCGTTTCTGGGGTCCATAAGTCATCACGATGACGTGCCACGGTGTAGCTGTAATCACGTTCCATCTCGCCGTTTTGACCAACGCCAATTACACAACAGCTAGTACTATGGCGGCTAGACGCATAACTAGCTAATAAGCCATGGCTATTGCCATACACTTTCACGCCGTAATGACTATCATAACTCGCGCCATCACTCTGCTTGATTGCACTGTTATAACTTAGCGCCTCTTTTTCTGCTGCAATCGCCACATTGGCAGCATAGTCTGGATCGGGTGCGTCAGGGTGGAAAAGATCAAGCTCAGGGATCTCTTGCACCATGTATTCTTTTGCTGCAGGGCCTGCAAATGGGTCTTCAGATGTGTAATGTGCAATATCTAGCGCCGCTATAACGGTTTGCTCGATTGCCGCTTCACTCAAATCAGACGTGGAAGCACTGCCTTTGCGTTGACCTCGGTAAACGGTAATGCCCAGCGCACCATCGCTGTTGAACTCGACATTTTCTACTTCACCCATACGAGTTGAAACACTTAAACCAGTGCTTTTAGTAATTGCGACTTCGGCGGCGTCAGATTTTGCCGATGCAAGCTTTAAGGCTCTTGCGACGGCTTGCTCTAGCTCGGTACGTTGCTCAGCAACCTGCTGTTTAATATCCATTGTCTTTCACATCTTGTCTTTGATGAACAATAGGATAACAAGAATTTCGCTTTCTCCCCATGATTCTTGTTAAAATAGTCATAATATTAATCAAAACACAGGCAACTGAAATGGCACGTAAGAATCAAAAAGCGCCATGGGAACCAGAAGAAGAGATCATCTGGGTAAGTAAATCCGAGATGAAGCGAGACATGGAAGAACTGCAAAAGCTAGGTGAGGAGCTTGTCGGCCTCAAACCTTCAGTTCTAGAAAAGTTTCCATTGAGTGAAGATTTGCGAGAAGCAATTGCTGACGCGCAACGTTTCAAAAATGAAGCGCGTCGTCGCCAATTACAACGTATTGGTAAATTGATGCGTTACGAAGATCCAGAGCCAATCCAAGCCGCACTGGATAAAATTCGTAATAAGCACTCTCAATTAACGGCGGTATTCCACAAACTTGAAGCGTTGCGTGATCGCGTAGTGGAAGAAGGTGACAAAGCCATTGATGACGTAATGGAAATGTACCCAGAAGCGGATCGTCAGCGTCTACGCCAACTTGCTCGCCAAGCAGCGAAAGAGAAAAAAGCTGGGAAACCAGCAAAAGCGTACCGCGAAATCTTTCAGATCCTTAAAGGTCTAAACGAAGAAGAGTTTTAATTCGACGGCTCAAGCAATGAGCATTCGATTTAAACGCAAAAAGCAGACGTCAATGTCTGCTTTTTTTATCTTTGGTTTTACTGTCAGCGTTACACTAAGCGATTCACGCGGTCTCCGCGCTCGAAAGCGTTAATGTTCTCAATCAAGATTTCCGCTAAACGTTGGATAGATGAGTCGCTGCCCCATGCAACATGCGGTGTAAGTAACAAATTAGGTAAACTCATATTGGCAATCAGCGGATTGCTCTCATCAGCCGGTTCTTGTGTAAAAACATCAAAACCAGCCGCTGCAATTTCTTGCTGTTTTAAGGCATCCACCAGCGCGCTCTCATCCACCAAACCTCCACGCCCTGTATTAATCAAAATGGCGTTGGACTTCATTTGTTGCAACTCAGCTTGACCAATTAAATTCTGAGTACGATCGTTGAGCGGGCAATGCAAAGTCAGCGCATCGGAGCGTTTTAATACTTCCTCAAACGGCACATAACCTGGTCTACATTCTGCCGCCCCTTTACGCTCAGAAAACAACACGGTCATTCCTAACGCTTGAGCCAGATTCGCCGTCGCTTGCCCTAGTGCCCCACTACCAACAACACCTAACGTGCTACCACCAATATCCCCGATTGGGTGAGTAAAAAAACAAAACTGCTGGTTACGCTGCCACTCACCTGCGGCAATATCTTGGTGGTACCCAAATAAATTCCGTCTTAAAGCGAATAACATTGCCATCACGTGCTCGGGCACCGAACGCGTCGCGTAACCACGTACATTAGCAACCGCAATATCATGATTAGCACAGTAGTTCACATCGACGTTGTTAAAACCAGTTGCGGCAACCGCGATCATCCGTAATTTTGGTAGTTGCTCTAATACATGTTGGTCAAGCAGGACTTTATTGCTAATCACGATATCGGCATCTGCTAACCTTTCTATTACCTGCTCAGGCGCAGTTAGGTCGTACTCACGCCAGTGGTGCGGAAAGCCAGGTCGTGGGACCTCAATATGTTCTGGGATGGTCGCTCGGTCTAAAAATACGATGCTTGGCAAAGACATAACAACTCCTTGTTCACGGCTGAAAGACAGGATACATCAACCACAGTAACGAAATAGCCAAAAATAGCGAACTAGAAAGAACCGCTGTTGAGTGCAATTGACATTAAGGGTGTGGCAACGTTTTATAATCAGGCAATGTACGCTCTGGCGAAAAATAGTTAAAGATCATCGCCTCGGCTTCAGAATAAAAGTCACAGGGTACAAAAATACTGCTCAGCTGATCCGTAGCTGGATGATAAAAACTTAGCTCCGCAGCGTGCAACTCTAAACGTTCTGAAAACTGATACGCCTCTTCGCTTGCATAAAACTCATCACCCACAATCGCATGACCAATCGCCATCAAATGCACGCGTAACTGATGCGATCGACCAGTAATGGGCAGTAGTCGCACAACGGTTGTATGGGTGCCATCAGGGTGCACTTCACGCTTCACTACTTGGAATAAAGTTTGAGATGGTTTGCCGTCGTCAAAACATACTTTTTGTCGTGGACGATTTGGCCAATCACAATTTAATGGAAGATCAATATTCCCTTCTTGCGACTCAACATGCCCCCAAACACGTGCGTAATACACCTTGTGAGTGAGGCGATATTGGAACTGCTTTTTTAATGCTCGCTCCGCGGGTTTGTTTTTCGCCAGCAACATCAACCCTGATGTCGACATATCCAAGCGATGCACAACTTGAATTTCTGGATGCAACTCTTTGAGGCGGCTCCACATGCTGTCGTAATGCTCTGCAAGGCGACCAGGGACAGACAGCAGCCCTGATGGCTTATTCACTGCCAGAATGTCGTCATCCTCAAAAACGATATCAACCCAAGGGTCGGTGGGAGGGGTATATTCAAGCATTGCCATGGGAGATCTCTACAAAATAAAAACGCCGCGATTATATACCCAAATAGCACCCAGATGCAGGATTCTGAAGAAAAGTTCAACCCAATAAAACAAAGTCAATCCTTTAGCATAAAAACTAAAAATAGCACGTTGTAAATTTAGTTTGACAACAAGACGCATAACTGAATAGAGTGCTAGATGCACACAGCATGATATTCGCAAAGAATACTTAAAATAAATACATCAAAACACAGCATTTAAAAGACATTACCGTTGCGCAGTATAGGGCGATCGCTCAGCTTGTCATGTACTGCGGTATGTATCTCTTTAGAAAGATACATAAGATAAAAAGGACAATAAGCAATGGACTCCGCCGTTATAGATAAACCCCAATCCAAACTTTCCTTATTTTTTCGTTCGCTAGGCCCCGGCATATTAATGGCATCTGCTGCGGTCGGTGGCTCTCACCTCGTGGCATCAACCAAGGCTGGTGCGATTTATGGTTGGCAATTGGCTGCACTGATTCTGCTCGTAAACCTGTTTAAATACCCTTTTTTCCGAGCGGGCGTACAGTACACCATGGGGACAGGGCTGACCTTGGTTGAGGGCTACGCGAAATTAGGTCGGCCTTATCTATGGCTATTTCTATTTCTGAGCGTGGTATCGGCCGTCATCAATACCGCCGCTTTGTTGATGTTTAGCGCTAGCTTGCTGGGCTACTTCATTCCGTTTTCACTATCAATGGCATCACTCAGCATCATTGTGATTGTCACCTGCCTGATCATATTATTTGCTGGCCATTACAAAGCGCTCGATACGCTATCTAAAGTGATCATGTCGGTGTTAACCATCGCGACTTTACTCGCTGTTTCTATCGCCTTTGGTAACCCTGTTGAACAAGTGGCCAACTTCGAGCCGCCGTCACCTTGGTCTATTGCGGCTATTGGTTTTATCGTTGTGACAATGGGGTGGATGCCTGCACCGATAGAGATCTCCTGTTTAACCTCAGCATGGCTAAAACGCCAATCAAGCCAGCAAGAAGTAACATACCGCTCTGCTCTATTTGACTTTAATGTCGGTTATATTGGCACGGCGTTTCTTGCCATTATCTTTGTATCGCTAGGCTCTTTGATGCTTTATGGTTCTGGCGTTGCGCTTGAAAGCTCTGGCGTTGGCTTCTCCCACCAATTGGTTGGCTTATATGCGGCAACGATTGGCGAATGGTCTCGTTACTTAATCGCGGTAATTGCGTTTTTCTGTATCTTTGGCAGCACGATTACCGTTATTGATGGCTATTCGCGCGTTATTTCGGATTCTCAACGCCTACTGCGCTCACAACCAGACACTAACCCTAAAACCACTTCAGCGATCATGCTGGTAGTCTCCTTACTTGCATTAGGTATTGTGGTTTTCTGGGCTTCTGCGTTATTGCCTATGCTGAACTTTGCGATGATTCTCGCCTTTATGACCACGCCATTCTTTGCTCTGCTAAATTACACCTTAGTGAGCAAAACTGAGTTACCTGAGCCTTTGGCTGTTGGACCTAAACTAAAGTGGTTGTCGATTGCAGGCCTGATTTACTTGTTTGGCTTCTTGGCTGTATTTATCTGGTGGAAGTGGTTGATGTAAATGAGATAGCTATCAGTGATTAATGCATTCCGCATAAAGAAACTAAACCGTAAATAAAGAAAAAGGTCTTCAACTGAAGACCTTTTTTAATGAGCAATAAATACTTACTTAGTTGTGGCTCACCACAATCAAACGCAGCGAGTCGAGCTGAACCTGAGCTTGGTTGATATAACTAGTAAGCTCTTTAATTTGTGCGTCGATAGCTTCAATTTCTTCGTCACGAATATTTGGGTTCACCGCTTTCAGTGCTTGCAAACGCTCAAGCTCTGCATTCAAACTGTGCTGCATATCTTGATGAGCTTGTTTGCGTACTTCTTCGACCTTCTCTTCAATAAGAACATCACCGGCTTCAATTAAGCGGTGTACGTCTTTCTGTACCGACGTAACCAACTTGCTACCTAAGTGACGGTTTACAGGGCTGAGCTGGCGGTTAAAGCTTTCAAACTCCACTTGAGCAGACAAATCATTACCACGCGAGTCCATCATTAAACGGATTGGCGTTTTCGGTAAGAAGCGCGCGATACCACTGCGTTTTGGCGCTTGCGCATCTACCGCGTAAATCAACTCAAGAAGAATAGTCCCGACTGGTAACGCTTTGTTTTTCAATAGAGATACCGCAGACGTCCCCACCCCTTCACTCATAAGAAGATCGATACCACCCTGGATCATTGGGTGTTCCCAACTGATAAAGTGCATATCTTCACGAGATAAAGCCGTATCACGATCAAACGTGATCGTCGCTCCTTCGTATGGCAGACCTGGATAGCTTGGCACCATCATGTGCTCAGATGGGGTCACAATCAGGGCGTTTTCACCTTTATCGTCTTGATTCAAGCCAATCGTGTCAAAAAGAGAAAGTGCGAAGGTGACCAGATTGGTATCGCCGTCAGTTGATTCAATTTTCTCAACGATTTGTTGTGCTTTTTCCCCGCCATTTGAATGCATTTCTAATAGGCGATCACGGCCTTGCTCCAATTGGGATTTCAGCTCTTTATTCATTTTTGCTGACGCTTCAATGATCTCATCTAGCGTGCTGGTATCCCCAGAGGCAAGAATTTCAATCAGATCATCGGAGTACTTATCGTAAACAGCACGGCCTGTTGGGCAGGTTTCCGCAAAAGCGTTCAGGCCTTCATCGAACCAACGTGCTAGGATCGCTTGCGATGTGCCTTTCAGGTAAGGAACATGAATGTCGATATCGCGATTTTGACCGATACGGTCCAAACGACCAATACGTTGCTCAAGCAAGTCTGGGTTAAATGGCAAGTCGAACATGACAAGTTGGTTGGCAAACTGGAAGTTACGACCTTCAGAGCCGATTTCGCTACAGATAAGAACTTGTGCTCCACCTTCTTCTTGCGCAAAGTAAGCCGCCGCTTTGTCACGTTCAAGAATCGACATACCTTCGTGGAAAACGGTGGCGCGGATACCTTCACGCTCACGCAGTGCTTGCTCCAATTGCAGTGCGGTACTCGCACGAGAAGCAATCACGAGGATTTTCTCGCTGCGCTTCTCTTTTACTTTTTCAAGCAACCAATTCACACGCGAGTCAAACTGCCACCAGCTCGCGTCATCGCCTTCAAATTCTTGGAAAATTTCTTCCGGGTAAAGGTTCTTCATCGCACGTGCTTCAGAACTCATCTTACCGCCAATCATTCCAGCAACACGCATTGATGTAGTGTATTGCGGTGGAATATCCATTGGCATCAGATGCACGTTACGCGTAGGGAAGCCTTTGATGGCCGCGCGCGTGTTACGGAACAAAACACGCCCTGTACCATGACGATCCATCAAGTTATCGATCAGCTCTTGGCGTGCCGACGCTTTAGCTTCTTCGTCCGCTTCACTTTCAATAATACGGAAAAGTGGTTCTACGTCTTGTTCAGACAACAACTCAGTGATCTGGTTTTTTGCTTCATTAGGTAGCTTTTCACCGGAAAAGAGTGAAGTAATCGCATCTGCTACGGGCGCGTATTGCTCTTCTTCCTCAACGAATGCTTCGTAATCATAGAAGCGGTCTGGATCCAACAAACGCAGACGAGCAAAGTGACTCTCACGACCAAGCTGCTCTGGCGTTGCAGTCAGTAGCAACACACCAGGAGTACGTTCAGCCAAGCCTTCTACCACTTGGTATTCGCGACTTGGTTTGTCTTGACTCCACTCTAGGTGGTGCGCTTCATCGACAACCAGTAGGTCCCATTCACCTTCCAGTGCTTGTTCAAAACGCTTGCGGCTCTTGCGTAGGAAATCCAAAGAACACAGCACATATTGCTGAGTATCAAATGGGTTTTCTGCATCCGCAAACGCTTCGATACAGCGCTCTTCGTCAAAGATAGAGAAATGCAGATTGAAACGACGCATCATCTCAACCAGCCATTGATGCTGCAGTGTTTCAGGCACCACAATCAAAATGCGTTCGGCACGACCAGACAGAACTTGTTGGTGGATGATCATGCCCGCTTCGATGGTTTTACCCAAACCTACCTCATCCGCCAATAAGACGCGTGGCGCGTGACGACGGCCAACTTCGTGCGCGATGTAAAGCTGATGAGGGATCAAACCTGCACGCATACCACATAGGCCACGCATTGGGCTCTTATGCTGCTCAAACTGGTTGGTTAGCGCACGGTAACGCAGAACAAAGTTGTCCATACGGTCGATTTGACCGGCGTACAACTTATCTTGAGGTTTGTTAAAACGAATTTGGTTGCTAAGGAAAATCTCACGCAGAACAACAGCGGTTTCTTGCGTGTCTTCACGAGTACCGAAATAGGTGTAAAGACCTTCATCTTCCAGTACTTCTTCTACTTTTAGAGACCAACCTTCTTGGCAATCGATGACATCCCCAACATTAAAGGTGACTCGGGTAACAGGTGCATCGTTACGTGCGTAAACTCGGTTTTCCTCTGACGCTGCAAACATCAATGTCACAGTACGAGCATCCATTGCTACAACGGTACCTAAACCTAAATCGCTTTCCGTATCGCTAATCCAGCGCTGCCCCAAAGCAAATGTCATGAATTGACTACCTCGTTATTAGTTCTTGATTCGTATTTCTTGTTGGTCTACTCATGCCCGTGGGCATGGATAATAGTTTAGATCTGATTCTGGCTTCTGCTATGCCGATAGCATTCGTCATTTCAGTATGAACTGAGTATTTTTTAAGCCAGCTCAACATGATAAATCGGACGTAGCCTATACGCAGAAAAAGGTCGCTAATCTTACTTGAAGCTGTGATTTAGGTCACGCCGAAACCGCACCAAGCAGAAACTTTTTTTCCCAAACTCTAAATGCAATCAAATTGTAAAATACTCATGCCAATTATTAAGTTGTAGAACGTAAATATTACGTATACTTCTAATGAGGGGCGTTTAAAACCATTGCATATGATTTAAGCGCGTTAGTACACGATTAGGATCAACACGGGTTTGCAGTAAGTTGTCTTGCTACTCGGTTGCACACTAGCCGACATCAGCCCGACAACCTCTATTGCAAGCAATCAGAGTTAGGTCACTTCACACCTATTTGGAAACGACCTAACAACTCGCATGCAGAGCCGTACTACGGCAAGGAGACGCTATGGGCGATACCGATCGGAAACTGTTTGTACTCGATACCAACATTCTTCTTCATGAACCCTTTGCCATCTTCTCTTTCCAAGAACACGATGTCGTTATCCCCATGACCGTGTTGGAAGAACTCGACCGAATCAAAGACAGCAAGCGCGACGTTGCAAGAGATGCGCGCGTGGCTATTCGCACCTTGGAAGATTTGTTTAAAGAAGCAACGCCAGATGAAATCTCTGAAGGCATTCCTGTTTCTAAAGACAACCCCGACCAAGGTACTATTTCCATTTTGGCGGATTTTGAACTGCAGGAAACCGTCAAAGCCTTCGCCGACAAAGCCGGTGACAACCGTATTCTCAACGCGGTGCTTTATCTGCAAAATAAACGTGCACCACGTGAAGTGGTACTGATCACGAAAGACATCAACATGCGTCTGCGAGCCAAAGGGGCTGGTGTACGCTTTGTTGAGGACTATAGAACCGACCAACTGATTGACGACATTCAATACCTAACCAAAGGCTTTCAATTGCGTGAAGGTGATTTCTGGAGCGGTATTGAGGAAGTAGAAAGCTATGCACTGGGCGGAAAAACTTACCACAAACTCAGTCGCGAACCCTTCGACCCAACCTTTATCAACCAATACGTTATTGATGAAGACAGTGACTTTGCTGGTCGCGTAGAAACCATCAATGAAGACAAGCTAACGCTTCTCGACCTGAGCCGCGAACGTCTAATGCATCGTAAGGCTTGGGACATCACACCTAAAAATATCTACCAGGGAATGGCGTTAGATGCCTTACTCGATCCAGAAATTGACTTGGTGATTCTAACGGGTGCGGCGGGTAGTGGTAAGACATTACTGGCAATGGCAGCAGCATTGGAGCAAACCATTGAAAAAAGCATGTTCGATAAAATTATCGTAACACGTAACACGCCAGATATCGGTGAATCCATCGGCTTCTTACCCGGCTCCGAAGAGGAGAAAATGATGCCGTGGTTAGCGGCGGTGACCGATACCTTGGAAGCGCTACATAAACACGATCACTGCACTGAAGGCTCATTGAAGTACATCTGCGATAAAGCCAACATTCAATTTAAATCGATCAACTTTATGCGTGGCCGTTCAATTCAAAATGCGTTTGTACTGCTTGATGAGTGTCAAAACCTCACTGCATCACAAATCAAAACCATCATTACCCGCTGTGGTGAAGGAACCAAAATCGTCTGCTCCGGTAACTTGGCGCAGATTGACTCCCATTACCTCACCCCAGTGACCTCTGGTTTGACCTACATGGTTGAACGCTTCAAGAACTTTGAAGGCAGCGCGAATATTCACCTCAACGGCGTGGTTCGTAGCCGCTTGGCGGAATTTGCTGAAGAAAACCTGTAATTGACACCGACTCACAAAGCAAAAGAGCGCTCTAATGAGCGCTCTTTTTATAACGATTCAACTGAGTTACTCAGTGCCACCTACTGTCAGTGAGTCCAGTTTCAAGGTCGGCTGACCAACCCCAACTGGCACACTTTGACCTGCTTTACCACATACGCCAACGCCCTTGTCGATACTTAGGTCGTTACCGACCATAGAGACTTGCTGCATTGCTTCGATACCTGATCCAATCAACGTCGCACCTTTAACAGGGCGCGTAATTTTACCGTTTTCAATCAAGTATGCTTCGGATGCAGAGAACACAAACTTACCCGAAGTAATGTCCACCTGACCGCCACCAAAGTTTGGCGCATACAACCCTTTCTCGACCGTCGAGATTATTTCTTCTGGCGTATGTTCACCTGGTAGCATGTAGGTGTTGGTCATACGCGGCATTGGTAAATGTGCATAAGACTCACGACGACCGTTACCTGTTGGGTTCACACCCATTAACCGCGCGTTTAGCTTGTCTTGCATGTAACCTTTCAGCACACCATTTTCGATAAGCGTGTTGTACTGGCCGTTTACCCCTTCATCATCCACATTCAGTGAACCACGAAGGTCTTTTAACGTGCCGTCATCGACGATGGTACACAGTGAAGACGTCACTTGTTGACCCATTTTTCCAGAGAACACTGACGACTCTTTGCGGTTAAAGTCACCTTCTAGTCCATGACCTACCGCTTCGTGTAGCAACACGCCAGGCCAGCCAGAACCCAATACCACTGGCATCATGCCTGCTGGTGCTGCTTCTGCTTCAAGGTTGATTAACGCCATGCGAATCGCTTCGTCTGCATAATGGAAAGCTTGTTTCACTCCATTGCTTTCCGTTAAAAAGAAATCGTAACCGAAACGGCCGCCGCCACCAGCACTACCGCGTTCACGTCGTTCACCTTTTTGTGCGAGCACGCTAATAGACAAACGCACCAAAGGACGAATATCGCCTGCATAAGTACCGTCTGTTGCCGCAACAAGCATCTGCTCATGCACACCGCTGATGCTGATCGAGACTTCTTTAATCAATGGTTCTTTAGTGCGGATGTAAGCATCTAGAGATTTGAGTAATTCTGTTTTTTGCTGCTTTTCCCATTCAGCTAGTGGATTCACAGCCGCGTAGTACGCTTGGTTTTCGGTGCGTTTAAACGCTTGGACTTTGCCATTTTGCCCTTGCTGAGCAATACCGCGCGCCGCCATTGCACTCTGCTTCAGGCCTTCAGGCTGAATTTGATCAGAGTAGGCAAAGCCTGTTTTCTCGCCAGTTACTGCACGGACACCAACACCACAATCAATGTTAAAAGAGCCATCTTTGATGATGCTATCTTCTAGAACCAGAGACTCATGCCAGCTGGACTGAAAGTAAATGTCCGCATAATCGATCTGGCGCGTCGCAATGCTGGCAAGCGTGTCAGCAATGTCTTGTTCTGTCAGACCATTTGGGGCAAGGAGTGCCTGTTCTATTTGGTTTGTGCTCATAGTTAGCTCTTTTATTTCCGTCTCAATTCATTTTGAAAGCGACTGTGTTGAGTCAGCGGCATATTCTGCCTTACTTGTTGGCTTTGTGACAAATCTATCTCTGTCACCAATAAGCCTACTTCATCCTGAAGCTGTTTATGGATACGTCCCCAAGGGTCAACGACCATTGAGTGTCCCCATGTTTTTCGTCCACATGGATGCGTTCCAGTTTGTCCGCTTGCCAAAATCCAACATTGTGTCTCAATCGCTCTAGCTCGCAATAATACTTCCCAGTGAGCTTGCCCCGTCACAGCGGTAAACGCAGCGGGCACCAAAATGATATCCGCCCCTTCTTGACGCAATACTTTATAAAGTTCTGGGAAACGTAAATCATAACAAATACTCAATCCAACACTGCCGATATCAGTTTCCGCCACGACTATTTGATTACCCGCCATAAACGTATCCGACTCACGATAACTACCATAACCATCGGCTACGTCGACATCAAACATGTGCAGTTTGTCATAGTGAGCAATGCATTTACCGTGCGGCGGTAATACCAGTGTTGTGGTGGTGACACCTTTTACGGTTTGAATGGGCATGCTTCCGACAATAAGTGTTAACTGGTTCTTTCTGGCGATTTCACAGAGCCGCTGTTGAATCATGCCACTGCCAAGTGGCTCTGCATGTTGATGATAAGCTTCGCGACTGGCAAATAGCACTGTATTTTCAGGAGTAAGGACAAGTTTGGCACCTTGCTTGCTCGCTAAAGCACACTGTTTTTCAATGAAGTCCAAATTCGCGTTAATATCCGGACCCGAAGTCATTTGAATAATGCCAACACGTTCCATGTGTTTCCTCCCTATTCCATTATATTCGGTGAATTATTTGGCCTGTTCACGCAGTTTTTCTGGTAGCTTGTATTCACCTTTACTTCGCGAAATTTCTTTCACCGTTGGTGAATCTAGTGGGCCTTTCACTTCATAATTGACTTGAGTGAAGACCTCAACCACCGGAGATATCACCGTAGAGATGGCCAAGACATACAAAGCAGTTTGAGGCGCAACGGCAAACGCAGTCAGCATTGGTAAGCCTGATGTGATGTCTGGTGTGAATTTCACTTCCGCATCAACCATTCTGCTGTTCATATTAGCGATACCGCGGATTTGCATTTCCCCTGCTAACGCATCCATTACGATATCATTGGTGATAAACACACCGTCTTGGATTTTGCCCGTTCCCGTGATCGAGTTGAATGCCATGCCTTTATCGAATACGTCGGTAAAGTCGAGCTGCATCTTACGGATGATAGAATCCAAGCTAAACAAGCCTAACAAGCGTGCCGCACCACTAACTTCACTGATCACGCCTTTACCAAATTCCGTTGAGACGTTTCCTTGCAAGGTTTGTGTCTTCATTGACCAAGGTGCGCCGTCCCATTCCATATTGGCATTGATCTCAAATGGTGCTTGTTGAATGCCTGATGTAATACCAAAGCGCTCCATAAGATCGGTGTTGTTATCACCTTTCATTTTCATGGTTAAGTTGGAATGACTACTCTCTTTCGTCAGGTCCCACCAACCACTCATATCAATGCGGTTTTTGCCGCTACTAAAGGTGATATTTTTCCACTCCAAGCGGTTCTGGCGACGCTGCAAATCAACATTCACTTTGCCCACTTTGTAGCCTTGCAGCCAAAAATCATCAATGTTCAAAGTTAAGTTTGGCATCTCAGCGTGAAACTTGCGGTCAAAATTGGTAATCAAAGGTGCGTTTTGATCTTCACTCGCAAAGATTGAGCTGCGCTCTTTGGTCATCTCTTCAAACCCTGGGATGTACAGATGCAAGTGCTCTAAAGAGACCGATAGATCATAGGGTTTCAGATAGTTAGCTTTCCCTTTAACCTCTTGACTGTCCACATCGAGTTGCCAACTCAAATTTTTCTTGCTTGCAGAAAAATCCACATCATGAAACTCAATCCCACCGAACTGTAAGTTTGGCGTTTCAACTTCAATGCGTGTCGGCAATGGAATGGTTGGCGTTTTCATGCTTGCCAAAACAGACGATGACGGCTTGCTCTCAGAGACCTGCGCAAGCTCAGCCCATTGGTCTAAATTCAGTTCTTCGACACGCACCGAAGCATCGTGCCCGACAATAGGACTAATCCGGAAGCCACCTTTGCCAACCATTAAATGAGTCGCAGTCAGAACCGGGACATCGCCAGCGATATCTATCTCAGTTTGATACTTCACATTTGGGATCTGTAGTCTTGCTGAAATACTCTCTTGGTTGCCGGATGCTTGCAGTTTCGCTTGCCCAGACTCGCCAATTTGTTTCGCTAAAGGATAAGGATATTGACTAGCCAGACGATTTAGCTGCGCCAGCACTTCAAGCTGATAAGTGAAACCAACATCATTGAGTTGCAAGTCAATGTCCATTTGCCACGGCGCATGGCCAGAAACAAGGTTTAACCAACGCTCACCGACATAGGGCTTGAGAGGCTCGACATCCCAATCTCCTAGTGTATTAATTGTCACGTTGTAGCCTTGCTCCGCACTCTCTCCATGGAAATCAAGAGAGATAGGCTGTTGTAATAATTCGGCCGACAAACCCGATGTGGTAACCACATCATTGTCGAAGGTGATACGCCCTGTGGCGTTTTCAAGCGTCATTGGCGGCGCTTCAATATCAACACGATTTTCTGTTAAATCGGCATAACCCCAAGCGCGAGACTCTTTCTCAAAATCAAACGGTATATTGAGTTGAAACTCAGAGTAAACGGGACCACTCACTTGCAGCGCTGTCAATGCGGCACCGACTGAATCCACTAATGGCGTCGCCATCATGTAGTCACGGACTTCATTACCCGGCGCGCTTGCTTTCGCTTCAATCTCGATGTGTCCACCTTCTGCCAACTCAGGGATTCGCCCAGTGATACGCTTGGCATGAACGCCATTTAGTGTGGCTGATTTTGAATCCAAATACATGGCATCATTTTCAAACAGCAAGTCTAGCTGCAAATCCGTGATGGTTGGCCATGCCGTATCAAAGCTAAATTTCGCGTCTTTTAATCCAACCCAAGCTTGGAACATGCCATTATGTTCTTTGTAAGGAAAATCCCCTAACTCGCCATACCACAACAATTTTGCTGTGTTCACTTTACCACCCTGAATCGCGGTCGAAAGATAGTCGGTCAAGTCTTGTCCAAGTGCCAGAGTCGGTAGATAGCGCCATGTCTCACCCGCGTTGTAGAGATCCGCTTCGGCATAGAACGATAAAAATGGGCTTTGTTCTTTTGGAAAATCAAGACGGAATGCCCCCAGGACTTGAAGATCAGGCGTTGCTGCCGTCACTTTATCCGACCACAAGCGCCAGCCGCTCTCATCTTGCTGCCAGATAATATCGACTTCACCTTGTTTGATATTCAGCGGAGCTTGGAATACATCGCCGTACGGAAAGACATCATCAATGACGGTGACTTTTGCTTTAGCTTGATTCACATCCCCCGATACGCTGCCCTGTACGTGATGAAACCCGGGTAGGAGCTCCCATTGTGTCATCGCGAGTTCATCCAGTTCAGCCGAGTAGCGTAAGGTGTCTAAACCGCCGTTCATTGACAATCGGACATCTTCGACCCGACCTTTCGGTGCTAGTTTGTTAATAAGGTCACTGGTCGACTCTGACTCTGGAGCCAACTTGATGAGCGGAATGAGTGCTTCGATGTCGATTTGAGAGAGATTGAGCATCCAGCCGTTTGGTTGCCAATCAAACGCAACGTCTAGCTCTGGCCAAGGGGTATTATCGGTTCTGATCTGAAGTGAGTGGCCATTTACTTTCCAGCCTTGTTTATCTGGTCGAAGATTGAAAATTCCAGACTCAATAAACAGCTCATGATGTCCATCTTCATTCCACACCAACTCGGAAGGCAGTAATTCAACATAAGCATCATGCGGTTGGCTATGTTTGAGCGTTAGCCAAGTATTTAAGCTGACTTTACCCGATTCTGCTCCTGACTCTTCTTGCATGTAAGTGGTCAGCCAAGGTGTGACCGAGACATCTTGAGCACTCACGTAAAACTCACCAGATACATCACGCAACGAGCCATGATCTTTAAAGTTAGCGCTTACTAATAATGAGTTCAGGCGAACATCGGCAATGCTAACCGTGCCTTCGGCTACGTGACGTTTCCCTTGATTGCTCCAACGAAGCTGCTCGATATCTAAACGGCGAGTTTCACCTGACACAGACTTATACCAAATCCGTGAATCGCTAATAGTGAAGTCTTCGAACTGACGTAAAAGAAGTGAGTCGAGTTGGTCAATGAGTTTCACTTCGCTCTTATCCACTTCAGGCTTCGATTCTTGACGATGAGAAGTCGGCAGAATGTCTACCGTGTGAATGTCTAAAGCGAGGTTATGAATGGTAAGGTCTGCAACTACAGGTTTAAGTTGAAAAAGAGATTGAATAAGGTCGAACTCAATTTGGACTTCTTCAACAGCGAAGCGTGCATCTTGCACGTTTGGTAGATTTGCCTCTAAACCCAGTAACGCAATTGAGGGATGATTATTGCGCCACGTCCCTGCGACATTGGCAATAGAAACGTCAAAACCTGTGCCTTGTTTGACCCAGGTTTTGATCTCATCTTGGAAATGGTTAAGTTGCGGCAGTGTGACGCGAAGCGTGGTTACTAATATGGCTAATAACACCAATACAGTAACTAAACTCCACGCACAAAAACGCCCAAAACGGTTAACACCAGAATTCACAAATGTTCCAAATTACATCATTACGACGTCAAACTGTTCCTGAATGTACAGGGGTTCAGCCTGAACTCGCACTTGCTTGCCAATAAATACTTCGAGCTCTGCCAACGCATGAGACTCATCGCCTAATAGCGCTTCAGCAACAAACGGCGATGCGTACACGACAAAATTATCCGCGTCGTAAGCACGGTTCACACGAGTAATCTCTCGTAATATCTCAAAGCATACGGTTTCGACCGTTTTCACGCTGCCACGGCCTTCACAAGTAGGACAGCCAGAACACAAGATATGTTC
Source organism: Vibrio sp. Vb1166 (assembly GCF_033338695.1). Lineage (NCBI taxonomy): Bacteria > Pseudomonadati > Pseudomonadota > Gammaproteobacteria > Vibrionales > Vibrionaceae > Vibrio > Vibrio sp. Vb1166. The sequence goes on from NZ_JAWOTE010000020.1 coordinate 36,362, forward strand.
AATACTTTCTCGCGTACGCTTACGCGTCATTTCAACTAAGCCAAGCTGGGTAAAGCCGTTGATGTTGGTTTTTACTCGGTCTTTCGCCAGCGCCGTTTCCAGTGAGGTAAGTACTCGCTGACGATGCTCTTCGGATGCCATATCGATAAAATCAATAATGATGATACCGCCGAGGTTACGTAAACGTAGCTGACGCGCAATAGCTTGCGTTGCCTCTATATTGGTATTGAAGATAGTCTCTTCGAGATTACGACGACCAACAAATGCACCCGTGTTGATGTCGATGGTGGTCATGGCTTCGGTTTGATCGATGATCAAATAGCCGCCCGATTTTAGCTCGACCTTGCGCTCTAAAGAACGCTGAATTTCGTTTTCGGTGTCGTACATGTCAAAGATTGGCTTGTCACCTTCGTAAAGCTCAAGCTTATCTGTTAACTCCGGTACATACTCAGAAGTGAATTCTTTCAGGTTTTCATATTCAAGGCGGGAGTCGACCATGATCTTATCGAGCTCTGTGCCAACAAAGTCACGCAGAATGCGTTGAGCTAAGCCGAGTTCACCGTAAAGTGTTGAACGCGTTTTGTATTTTGAGCGACGCTCCATGACTTTTAGCCACAAACGCTTTAGAAATGCCGCATCTTGAGAGAGCTCTTTTTCATCAGCGCCTTCTGCCGCGGTACGAATGATAAAACCACCGTGCTCATCACAGTAATGGTTCACCACCTTTTTCAAACGCTCGCGCTCTTTCTCACTTTCAATACGCTGCGAAACACCGACATGGCTGGCCCCCGGCATAAAAACAAGATAACGCGAAGGTAAGGTGATATCCGTCGTTAAACGCGCACCTTTCGTGCCGAGCGGATCTTTGACCACTTGCACTACAATGTCTTGTCCCTGGCGTACCAGCTCAGAGATATCACGGACTTGAAACTGCTGTTTTTCGTTTTCTGCCACACATTCGGTATGAGGAACAATATCTGACGCATGTAAAAACGCCGCTTTATCTAAACCAATGTCGACGAAAGCCGCCTGCATACCTGGTAACACTCGGCTTACTTTGCCTTTATATATATTGCCCACAATACCGCGACGCGATTCGCGCTCGATATGTATTTCTTGTAGTACTCCACCTTCAATCATGGCCACACGAGTTTCACTCGGGGTCACGTTAAGCAGCAATTCTGCACTCATGTGCACACCTCAAAACAATTATAAAAATTCTTGAATTAGCTGATCGGTTTCGAACAAAGGTAAGCCTACTACAGCGTGATAACTGCCTTCGATTCGGGTGACAAATCGCCCTCCGAGTCCCTGAATACCATAACTTCCAGCTTTATCGCATGGCTCTCCTGACTGCCAATATTGTTCGATTTCTTCGTGAGTCAGTGATTTGAACCACACGTCAGTGGTAACGACCACTGAATGTTGTTGTTCCGATGATACAACGCTCACCGCAGTCATCACTTGATGGCGACGACCCGATAAGTCAGTAAGCTTACGCTTTGAATCTTCAAAACTTTTTGGTTTTTCTAGCACACGGTCATCGCATACGACGACCGTATCAGAGCCCAATACAACGGAATCAGGCTTAGCCAACGCTAAGCCTGCCTGAGCTTTTTCCAAAGAAAGACGCAACACGTAATCTCGTGCTTGCTCATGAGCCTGTTTGGCTTCCTCAATATCAGGCAATACGATCTCAAAATCATAACCCAGTTGAGCAAGCAGCTCTTTTCTTCTCGGAGAACCCGATGCGAGAACGAGAGATAAGCTTTTCTTCACCGCTTTACCTTACGTGCCATGCACGACGAACTCGTCGCATTAATAAAAACATCCATGGCCAAAGTATACAGTTTATTGCCGCCGTCCACAGAGATAATGGATTAAATACTACGTCCTGGTTCAAATATTCCCCACAGAATATCAAAACTTCCAATAACGCAGTAAAAAAGGCAATTAAAATCGACTGTTGCCACAATGCCATGTTGCGAATCAACAGGAAATTCAGCGCCACAAGGTAGATAACGATCGACATCATCATGCCACGAATTCCAAGCGTTGAGCCGATCAAGATATCCCACAATAAGCCCAACACTAGCGCAGTTCCGACGTTCACTCGGTGCGGTAGTGCCAACACCCAATAACACGTGACAAGGAACAACCATGACGGACGTAACACATCTAACACACCTGGCCATGGAATGGTTTGCAGTACCAGCGCAACGAAGAAACTGACGCCAATCACCATTCGGCTACTCAATACATTATTGGCCATCGGTTACCTCTTGTTCTTGCTCTAACCCTTCATCTACATTGGACCGCAGTACTTTGTGTTGACGGTCTTCATTCGGCCAAATCAGCAGTAGGTAGCGTAAGCGATCAAACTCCACAACCGGCTCAGCCTTGATTGAAGCGAACTCTTGACGCGTATCGTGATCCACATTGGTAACCGTCGCGACTGGATATCCCTCAGGGTAAATGCCACCTAAACCGGATGTCACCAATAAATCACCAACCTGAATATCTGTACTGGTTGGAATGTGCTCCAGTTGGATTTCATCCATTTCACCATTGCCCGATGCGATCACTCGGATATCATTGCGGATCACCTGGACAGGAATTGCATTTTTCGCGTCCGTTAGCAGCAGAACACGTGCGTTGTGCGCTGCGACAAACGTAACCTGACCAACGATGCCTTTCTCGTTGATAACAGGCTGACCAACGTAAACACCATCAATACGGCCTTTATCGATCACCACTTGATGACGATAAGGTGAAGTATCAACCGCCATTACTTCTGTCACGACTTTCTTTTCATCACGGACAAATGAAGATCCCAACAACTTACGTAGGCGTTGGTTTTCTTCTTTATATTGGTCGAGCAAGATAAGCTCGCTTTTCAGGCGTAACACTTCTCGCTTTAAGCTGCGATTGCCTTCAACTAATGCCTGATGAGAATTAAAACGTTCAAATACGCCATCGAACATACTACGAGGCAAATTCGCTGCGTACTGAATCGGTGCAACCATACTGTTTAGTAGGTATCGAACGTTGGAAAACGTATCTAGACGACTATCGGCCAGCATTAAGCTCGCCGACACGATGACAGCAAAAAACAGACGTAATTGCAGAGACGGACCTCTGCCGAAAATCGGTTTCATCTTGTTTTTGACCTGATTGCTTCCATGATTATTGAGCCTTACTTGGCACCTAAAAATACTTAACTAAATACTTTTAGGTATGGAGCATGTTTGAATTACAGAGAGAGCAGAAATGAAGGTGAAGCCCGACATGAGCTTCACCTAAACCTTTATTCTTCAGAGAACAGATCGCCACCGTGCATGTCGATCATTTCTAGTGCTTTACCGCCACCACGCGCAACACACGTTAGTGGATCTTCCGCGATAACCACAGGAATACCAGTTTCTTCCATTAGTAGACGATCGAGATCTTTCAGTAGTGCACCACCACCGGTTAGTACCATACCGTTTTCAGAAATGTCTGAAGCAAGCTCTGGAGGACACTGTTCTAGTGCAACCATGACTGCTGATACGATGCCAGATAGCGGCTCTTGAAGCGCTTCTAGGATCTCGTTTGAGTTCAAGCTAAAGCTGCGTGGTACACCCTCTGCAAGGTTACGACCGCGAACTTCAATCTCTTGAACTTCATCACCAGGGTAAGCAGAACCGATTTCGTGTTTGATCTTTTCAGCCGTTGCTTCACCAATCAAGCTGCCGTAGTTACGACGTACGTAGTTGATCACAGCTTCATCAAAGCGGTCACCACCGATACGTACAGACGATGAGTAAACCACACCGTTTAGAGAGATAACGGCAACTTCAGTTGTACCACCACCGATATCGACCACCATTGAACCTGTCGGCTCAGATACACGTAAACCAGCACCAATTGCCGCCGCCATTGGCTCGTCGATTAGGTAAACTTCACGCGCACCAGCACCAAGTGCTGATTCACGAATTGCGCGACGCTCAACTTGGGTAGAACCACAAGGAACACAAACAAGAACACGTGGGCTTGGCTTTAGGATGCTGTTATCATGCACTTGCTTGATAAAGTGCTGAAGCATTTTTTCGGTTACGTAGAAGTCAGCAATTACGCCGTCTTTCATTGGGCGAATAGCGGAAATGTTGCCAGGTGTACGACCAAGCATCTGTTTTGCTGCGTGACCGACTGCAGCAACGCTTTTTGCAGAACCTACACGATCTTGACGAATAGCAACTACAGAAGGTTCATCAAGGACAATTCCTTGCCCTTTTACGTAAATTAGAGTGTTGGCTGTACCTAAATCGATAGATAGATCGTTAGAAAACATGCCACGAAGTTTCTTAAACATACTCTTCGCTCATCCTGCAAAAATATAGAAGACAAAAATTGCTCTAAATGTACCAATGCCTCGCTGTCACAGCAAGGTATTGGTACACAAACATGAGCAGAAAGCCTCAATTTCTTGCAGTTTCCTAACTTAAGGGCAAAAACCTAAGTTGTTACTGTCCGGTTAACCCTGGCTCACCACGGTAAATCACGCGATCGTTACCACGGTGAATACCAAAGGTGACGACTGAGGATGGGTTTTCTTCGGAGCCATCATTGTCCCAATCATATTTGAGCCATGGTAAGCCATTTTTTGAATCATCAAGATCTAACCAAACGCGCGTTTGCTGACGGTATGGTTCAGCTTGAGTTGCAGTAACAGATCGAGAAGAACCAGAAGACACTTCACCACCAGCTCCTAGTGTAACCGCTTTAGGATCAGCATCAGTACCTGTTGGCCAAATATGCCTTTCAGCGGCAGTGACACCTTTCACATCGGTTTGATTATCATTAGGGTTGGCGATAAAGCGGCTACCATTCCAGTATTCGATTCTTAGAGGAATATGTAAGGTCGCACCCTGATTTCCACCAACATCATCTAGGCCTACACGACCAAAGCGGATATCAGGTTGAATAGAAAGAACTGGATTACCATACACCGATATAGGATCTGGCTCTGTTGCCACGCCAACCTTTATATCTGTCGCTTTTATGGTGTTGCCATTAAGATTAAAAGGTCCATCTTCGTAACCTGCGGCAGGAGTCTTTTTCATCCAACACAATCCTTCTGCCGAATTGCACTCTCCACTTAATGGGGGAGTCAGTGTGAAGCGTTGAATACTTCCCAATGCGTCTACCCAAGAAGGTGTTAAATTCCCCTGAGCATTAAACCGATTCAATGAATCACTCAACTCAAAAGATGCTACATGTTCTTTGTTGAAGTATTTATAATTTTCTACTGATTTTGGAACATCCCCACCAGTCAATACCTCTACTTCATACCACATAGAATCGAAGTTTTGATTCATATAGTTAAAGCTTTGACTTCCAGCATAGTCCCAATTTTGCCCGCGCAACGTGTAGAACTTAGGATAGAAACGACCAAGTGTAATGGTCGCGGGCTGAATCAAGAATGAACTCTTACCAAGGTAGAGAGACGTATTTTCAACATCGCCTTTGGGCGCACTTATTGAAAATTCAAACGCACCTACCTCTGACACAGTTTGAGGAAATAACGTTTTAGCATCATCAGAAGCAATATGTTTATATGTGTCTGTGAGAAGCTCTGCTTTTTTTCCGCCAGCACTTATAGCGGGATACACAACTTCATTTGACACAACCATTTGTTCTTCTTCGTAGTTTTTAGCTGGTATATGACCTTTACCATCTTCACTATACTGCAAAGCAGTGATGCTCATAGTAAATTCCTCACCAGCTGAAACAAACCGACTATCACACCCAGAGTTAATACTGCTACACCGCCCACCTGCAGTTACTTGGAGGCGATGTGGATAACTCACAAATTTGCCAACACCCTCGGAATCTTGAATCCCCTCAACAGAAGCAATAAACGAAACTTGACCTACTTCAGGATAAGTAAACTTAAACTTAGCTTGCCCATTATCATTAAAGTATACATCCTTAAGGTAAGTACTCCCTTTCTCTGAAATAGTTTTGTCCGAGCTCCAAACCGGCGCAGTATCCCCCTCTCTCTTCATATAGTTTAACGTAACATCTGGCTGCACTATCGGAGCTACGGTATGCTTCATGCTCATATTAATATTACGTGTAGTATCGGTTGTTGAACTAGATGAGCAAAATTCAAAAAAGTTGCTATCTGAAGACTCCTTGTTAGCGATGACATCTTCAGCAACGATAGATAACGTATTGCGACGGAATTTAATCTTACAGTATTTGGCCGAAAGCTCACCACCATTAATTCGACAACGTGTATCCTCAAAACCGAACTGTGGAACCGAGCTGTGTGCAATACCCATAGTAACTTCACCCGCTCTAGAGCCTCGAATCTGAAGATTAGTAGACCCCTTAAAGCTAATTGGTGAACTTTGTTCCCAATTAGCAACATGATGCCCCGCACTGGGGGAAAGAGTTACGTGCAAATCTTCGGCATCGGTTATTGAGCCAGGATAAAGCGTATTACAGTCTTTATCCATACATGCCCTCAGAGTGACATCAGACGGCTGACATGTACTGCCAGAGCCGGAGTAATCAAACTCAAAATGATGGATACCTTCTGTAAGTGGCTGGAATTCGTCGGCACATATTTGGAAGTTATCAATTTCATGCACATTTTTTACCAAGCCAGTAGAACCCGCTACAGACACTCGAAATTCACTTGGAGCAGTCGATTGAGCAAAACCTTGCATGATATTGAAAGAATCAATAATGTCCTCCCAATCTAGGTTATAGCTTTTTAGTTTCCCTCTATCATCAACATCAACTTTGAGGTTACCTTGGTAGCTGGCTCTTTTGATAGAGACATAAACCCCGGCGTCTCGACCATCGATAGCCCGTGAATCAATAGTCATCCGATAACGGTGAATCTCGTCCTTTGACTCATCATCAAGCTTGCCAACGTTACTGTTCTTTTTAATAAAGCGATATCCACCGAACCATCCTTCAGGGAACGTACCTATACGATGGTTGTTCGTGTCAATATATTCACCAGGACCTTTTTTCTCACCCGATCCTCGTATTGTTATTGAATGATCATTCTGTCCAGGGCTACTATCAAGCGGATTTTTATCTTGATAATAACTGCCTTCATTAGAGAAGTTACCATACTCATCAATACCAAAAGCGATCCAACCTCCAGCAAACCCTTCGATGCCTCCGCCGTCAGGTTTCACGCCATAACCTAACGGCCCACCAAATGCACCAGTAGATGGTGGAACACTTGCATCCGAAAACACAATCGCTACCCCATCTGCACCAGTGTTGTTACGGTTACCATCGTACGCAAAATGGTCAAATTCAACTTCAATAATGTTGTTGCTTGATGGAAATATATAGTTGTATGCGCCAACTGCGGCTTGGCCCTGCACATTGTTGGTTATTCTCAAACGATTCTTGTGAATAAATGGTTTAGGCTCTGCACCACCCTGTCCATTATAATCACCGCTAAAGTAACCCATAGTTGCCCACTTTTGCTCAAGGTCAGATTCTTGAGCAAAGGCCTCAACATCAATACATTTTTTTGGATCAGGTAAAGTTGGTTCAGGCTCTGGCGGCGTAATGCCACAGTAATCATAAAAATCTCTATATTCTGAACTACTCACTAAATCAACAGGACATTTACCCTTCGATTGCTGTGCACTACATTTTGGATCGCTTAACCCACAATACGCAACGAGGTTCCCATCATAGGAATACGATGAATTCGCAGTACCGCAAAGGGTAGTATTATTAGAGAACTCAATGTACCTATTGCTTGGAAACTCTAAAGCCTTACTGTCCGCTAGGATTTTTGCTGCAGACAAAGCCATTCCTGCATTAAGAACACCTGCCGTGCCAAACACTGTTGAGTTCGTCACGTTCAGGTACTTTTTAGTGTTTACATCATCACCGATATAGGCGTTACTGATATTTGCCCCATTATTTTCACTTGATGCTGTACCACACACATAAGAATTACTAACTACCTCTAGATACCCCTTAACCTCAACATCACTTTTCACTCTTGAGCTATTGATCCGACCGCCATCGTTAGAACTGACGACTTCACCATCAACAAGGGAGTTTTGAACATCCACATAGCCTTTAGCTAAAACATCACCATCTATCTGACTACTTTCAACTAAAATGCCCTGATTGCTGCCTTGAGTATTATCTACATTGCCGCTCACGGAAGAATGGCTTACTTTGATATACCCTTTGCTTATAATACTGCCTGAAACATCTGAACCTTGCTGGATGACTACAGCGGGACTGCTATTACTATTTGTACTTACATAGCTGGCAACTTTAGTGTTAGTCAGTTCAATATAACCATCCGATGAGATTTGCTGGCTTACCTGATAATGATTAACCGTGACGGCCCCCTTAGCCGTAATATGACCACTCACAGACTTTGCGCTGGCACTGCCAGACGCATCAATATCTACCCCACCATTAGAGCTTGTGATACTGCCGTTAACCGAGCTATTGAAAGCTTCAATTTCTTGCTTCGCGATGAGATATGAGCCAACAAATGCATTATTAATACGAATACCACTATGACTGCTGTCAAGGTATCCATGGATAGCACCGTTTGAAACATCTACATAGTTTTTAGCGATAACATTTTGGCCGACATCGACATTGGTCAGCTTGACACCATCTTTGGTACTTCTTACCGTCCCTAGCACAGTCGAGTTAGATAGCTCTATATAGTTACCATTATCAATATGGCCATTAAGAGTCAGGTTAGAGGCAGCAAATGAATTTCCGTTGAGATCCAACGATAAAGAGTTGCTCGGGCTACCGATGGTATTATAACCGCCAAAACTCACGTATTTTTTTATACGCAGCCAACTGGTTTGGTTATTGGTTAAGATTTTATCGCCGGGATCAAGCGATAATCCCTTTGAGCAAGTGTAAATGGTTAAACTGTAGTTGTAACTGCCCTTCCCTGGACAAGGGCTATTTTTAGCATATATCTTTCCTTTCCAGCTATACCAAGGCGTGAGATCGAAAACAGTAGCAAAAGCATTTCCAGAAAAAAACAGCAATCCAGAAATTATAATTAGTATTCTTGTATTCATTTGTACTCCTTTACCCAAACCTCTTGCTGACGCTGTACCTGTATAACCCCAGAACCACACGTTGCCGTGGCCTGCACCTTAAAAAGATATTTAGCGTCAGGGGTACCCTCATTGAAAGTACCTATATTTGTACATGCCATCGCATTAACCTTGCACCCACTTCCCACAGCTACCGGCGGAACGGCACCGCTAACCTCCCCACTGCATACGGTCTCGATATCTGTTGTACTTGTATCTAACGGATACATCTTGGTCAGTGCCCATTCATTGGCGGACTGAGCAACAAACCAAGCTTTTGTTCCCAAAAACTCTCTTGTTAATCCGCTTTGATTCGACCATGTAACTTTCATTAAAGAGGAAGCCAAATATCCCATTACAATAATGACGAATAACACGATGATTAGTACATTTCCGCTGGAGTTTCTTTTACGGGACATTGAGCACCTGCACATCTTGTTGATACACACTACGTTCACCATCCTGCTCAAACTCTAGATTAATATGAACTAAACCACCTCGTTGCAGAGTAGACTCTAGATAACGCATACCACTTACGGACGTATCGACACTATCCGCAACTGTAATACCATTTCGCGTAACTCGCTTGGTATCAAAACAGTAGCGAACCTCCGACTTCTCTTGATAAATATAAAGACGGCTAGAAACAGAGGATCCCGTAATCGTACTTGCCCCCCCACTAACAACAAAAACCTTACCTGTTTTAGCTAAACCACCAATGGCTATATTTCGCGAAGAAGTTGATTGTAAATCTTCATATCGGCTCGGATTTATCACCATCCTGCGATTCGCAGGAATAGGATTAAGCGTTGAGTCATTACCTAGCAAAAACTCTAAGTCATTATTCTTAAACGTGTAAAAACCAGAATATTCAATCGGCACAAACTCTAGACAATTAGTTGTTCCTTTTGGCACATGAAAACTATTAGGTACAGCATGGCGGATTTCACGCGTCATCTTTTCTAAAACAAACTGAGCTTGTGTTTGTATTCGTTGGCGGTCGATAGTATCAGCGTACCCTTTCATTCCTAACTGGACATACCCAGCTATACCCAACATGATGAAGCTGCCGATCACAATCGTAACTATCATTTCCATTAAGGTGAAACCACGAGCTTTCATCAGTAGTTCCCTTTAATAGCGGTTAAAGTAAGGGGCTGCGTGTTCCCCGCAAAAATCCGTAATGTTACTTTTTTGTATTCGGTTATTTCATCGGGAGCTTTATCCGTCAGATCATCATAGGCAACGCTAACTTCTAATCTAAAGTTTTTGTACTGCTCAGTACTGTCCGCACCAAGTACATCACTAATATTCCCTCTAGGGATACCATCACACTGAGAAGCCGTTGTAGATGTGCTCCAACACCCGATATAGTCATCGACATCGTTGAAAGAACTCGGATTTGATGCATCCTCTCCGTAGTCAGTATCCACACCTAAAGTCGAAGAGCATAAATTCAAAGGATTATCTAGATGAGGGCTGTCTTTAGGCTCACCACATCGAACAGTACCACCATCAAAGTCACTCCACTGGTCAAAGCCTCGTGAAAGAATCTGTGACATAAAACCTTGGCCTAATGCGGCCGCGCGGGTTTGATAGTGAGGGATGGCGGAATCTCGAATTTGAGGGACAAGAAAAGAAGTAAACGCCACCATCGCAATGCCCATTAAAACAATCGCGATGATCATTTCTATTAAAGTCATGCCACTAGATTTCTTCATGAGCATGTACCTTTAGAAACATAGCCTTGAGTATTAATTTCAACTTGGCAGCGGCTTCGACCATGTTTATCTTCAATTAAGATGTTTACAGCACCACTTACAGGATTGCCGAGAAGGTTAAAATTAATTGTATTTGCGGCACCGCTGATAACGGAAAACTTTGCGGACTTATCGATAACCACGTCACTACGGGCATCTTGTGCACTACCTATTAGTGCGCAGGCAGCAACTGAACCAACACATGAGCTAGAAACTTGCAAACGAAAGTTATCATCAGGTTTCTCAACATTCGACTGCATACGATTCACCTGCACTTGGCGAATCACAGAAATCACACGTTCTTGTAATGCATATGCAGAAAAACTGCCAGAGCCCATAAAACGGCTGGCTGCAAAAAGTGAAAGGCTAGAGAGGAGAACAATCACGAGGATTAACTCCATTAACGTGAACCCTAATGCAGAGCTGCGAATTTTCATAACCCAACCTTAGGCTTAGAACAAGCGAGATAAGTATACGATGAAATTATGAGATTAATGATAGGTTTATAATTTTTCGATTCGAAGTGTGAACAGACGAACAAATAACCAATGTCTAGTTATTTTGCCCTTTTGAACGACCAATCTCTTCTTCAATTCGATCGTAAGTTTCTTTATTGCTCAGCGTTTCAGAAACGTGCTCAGCGGTTTGCTTGGTTTGCTCCCACTTTGCTTCGTAAGTTTCTGGCTCGAAGCTGATAAATCTTGGTAATACCACATAACCGATCACACCTAAGATAACCAGCACAACTACAAACTCTATTGCACTAAGACCCGATGATTTACGCATATGAATTATTCCGAGATTAATCAAAATAAAGAGATAAAGGCCAGCCAAAACGACTGACCTTTACAGAATAATCTAGCACTTGTCGCTAGCAATTACAGTTTTGGCAGCCTTATCTGCTGTTGTACCTGTTGCTTCAATGTAACCAACGTAACAACCTACATTTTCCTTAGTACCTGTTGGGTCATATACCCAATCACTATCCGCTTTTTTACCTTTAAATGTATATGCTTTATTGTTGTTTACAGTAATTTCATCCCAATCATCAGACAAACCTGTTACAGCAGTTTTTAAGCCTTCAAACGTTGGATAACCAAAAGTTATTTTAATTCCTTCTACTTCAGGCTTATCATCTTCATCAGCTTTACTAGCGTCGATAGTCTCTTTACCTTCTACTGCAGCCTTACCATACGCAATACCGGACGCACCATCAATGGCACCTTTCAAACCTTGCAATGAAGCTTTGCGAGCATCATCTTGCAGGTTAAGGAAACGTGGTGCTGCAGTGACCGCTAGAATACCTAGGATTACAATTACCACTACCAATTCGATAAGGGTGAAACCACCTTGTCTTTTCATTGTTTACTCTCTCTATGTAAGCATGCAGTACAACTGCAAAGTTTTGTTTAGGTCACGCGACCATTTTGGATATTGTCAAAACGGTTTGGGGCAGCAACGTTCACTAAAACTGACCGTGAAGTGGATACTGTATCTACCGCTTGAGCAGAATGACGATTCGCCATTATTCAGTTCATGCTGCAATGAGAAAAACACATTATTGTTTACCCACTATTACAGCCTGTTACTTATGGTAATGATTGCATTATACCGACTTTCATTACCAATTATAGTGATTAGGTGTCAAAAAATTCACTCTGCCGACATTTCGACGTCTATTTTCAGTTGATTAGCAGTTAAGATAACTACAATCGACTGACCATTTTCATAAGTGTAGTGACAGACATAACGATCAGTTTTGATGGCTCCACTGATATCTATTAACTTGTTGGTCATTATTTTACGTTGGGGGTAATGCACCGCTAGCCAATAACCACAATCTAATACACCTTGCTGAGTAAAGGGAGACACTAACCCGTCCTCAGTCATAGTAAGGTTAAAACCATCCATCAGCATATGCTCTGGCTCGCCTTGTACTAGCCAAGCTTGACGATAACGCTGAACACTATCTTGCATCCAAACTCTCGCCAACTTAGCCCCAGTTACTTGTGCTTGCTCGGTCACAGGACGTAATTTGACCGCCAAACCCACCGCCATAATCGTAGCAATAACCCCAAACACAATAAGCGTTGCTCGGCTTTGATTTTCAACCACCTATTAGCCGCCTTTGATGATGTCGAGCATTCCCCACATTGGTAAGAAGATACCCAATGCCAGCACCATGACCATGCCTGCGACAATCACCAAAAGTAATGGTTCTATTCTTGCGGTCAGCGTTTTTAGATCGTAATCGACTTCTCGATCGTAAAAGTCCGACACCTCCAGCAGCAACTCATCAATACGACCAGTTTCTTCACCTACTGCAATCATCTGAATCACCAATGGGGTAAATATTTTACTGTTGATGGCCGTCACTGAAATGGTGCTACCCGCTTCAATTGCGGACTTCATCTCAAGAATTCGGTTTTCTAAAAAACGGTTCCCTAATGCTTCCCCGGCCAAAGCCAAAGACTGGTTAAGTGGCACACCTGATTTCAGCATCAACGAAAAGGTTCTGGCAAAACGAGAAAGCTGCGCACGATTAACGATATCGCCTACAATTGGCAGCCGAAGCCGAAACTTATCGAACTTCTCCCGACCATCAGCCGTCGCCACCCACGCTCTGAATACAGTAAACGCGCCAATCATTGCCACAACCAGCAACACCCAATAATTAACAAAGAAATTAGAAGTCGCGATCAAAATACGCGTCGGCAATGGTAGCTCAACCCCAAAGCGCGTGAACATCGATGCAAACTCAGGGATCACCAAGATATTCAATACAAACATGGCGATGGTGATAAAGATAATGACAAACGTCGGATAACGCATCGCCGCTTTAATGCGTTTGCGAGTCTCAAGTTCCTGTTCGTAGTAATTCGCCAGTTGCAATAGCGCTTGGTCAAGCCGACCCGTATTCTCACCGACGTTGATCATAGAAACGAACAGTGGGCTGAATACTTTGCTGTGTTGCTGCATCGCAGAAGACAAACCTCGGCCATTACTCAGTTCAGAAACGACATCTTCTAGCGCCTCTTTGAGCTGTTTGTTTTCGCAATTTTGCAACAAGCCACGCATAGAGCGCAGCAAAGGTACGCCAGCTTTAGTCAAACTAAACAACTGGCGAGAGAAAAGAATAATTACTTCCAACGGAATAGCAGGCACAAACAGCTTAGATAAGCTCACTTGGCTTTTTGCCGACTCTTTCTCTAAACGTACATTGAGCGGGATGACCCCTTTATTCATCAAAGCTTCCGCCGCAGCTTCTGAGTTCACTGCTTCGATTTTGCCGTTAGTGGATGAGCCGTCTAGCGTGCGGCCTTGATAACGAAAAGTTGGCATTCACTTACCTATATGAAAATGGGATCAGTCTTACCAGAAGCATCACCCTCACCTAGGGTCATCACTTCATCCAAACTGACGGTGCCTTGTAGCGCCAGTTCCATTGCAGAAGCAAGCAGTGGCTTATAGTTTTCTGAGCGGCGCGCGGCTTGCGCAAAGCCAACCGCATCATTGGCGCGCAATTTATCCATCATCTCTTGCTCAAGTTCGAGCATTTCAAACACACCGATTCGGCCTCGATAACCAGTCAAGTTACAGTTTTGGCAACCTGCGCCTTTATAAAAAATGGTGCTAACTTGATTTGGGAAACGCCCAGCTAACCACTGCTGGCGAGACTCATCTAAGTGATCTTCTGTTTTACAATCTGGGCAAACTCGGCGCACAAGACGCTGCGCCACCACGGCTCTGACCGCACTAGCAACCAAGTAACCCGGCGCCCCCATATCGATCATACGTAACGCACTGTCGACAGCATCGTTGGTGTGAAGAGTGCTCAATACTAAGTGACCCGTTAGTGCAGCTCGCAGACCAATTTCTACCGTCTCTTGATCACGCATCTCACCAACAAGAATGATGTCTGGGTCTTGACGTAAAAAGGTTCTAAGGACACGCGAGAAAGTTAGATCGATCTTACTGTTAACCTGTACCTGAGTGATGCGAGGCAGACGATATTCAACCGGGTCCTCTGCTGTAATGATCTTTTTCCCAGGTTCGTTGAGCTCACTCAATGCGCCGTAAAGCGTGGTGGTTTTACCGGAACCTGTCGGCCCGGTAACCAAAATCATGCCATGCGGACGCGCCAACTGTCGACGTAAGCGAGCAAGCAAGTCTGGCGGCAAGCCCGACTCTTCTAACGGACGCAAACCAGCGGACTGGTTAAGCAGACGCATTACTACAGATTCTCCGTACTGCGTTGGTAACGTCGACATACGAATATCAATTGATTGGCCACGAACTTTGATATTGAATCGGCCATCTTGTGGCAAGCGCTTTTCAGAAATATCTAGGTGTGCCATCAACTTCAGTCGAAGAACCAAAGCCGATGCAATATTCACTTCATTTAAGAGCGTTTCATGCAATACGCCATCAATACGCTGGCGCAAACGCAATACTTGATCGTCTGGCTCAATATGAATATCCGAAGCTCCAACCTGTACCGCATCTTCAAACATGGAATTAACCAGCTTTACAACGGTAACCTCTTCACTATCGGCTTCATCAACACCGTAATCAAAGCTTTGTACATCTTTATGCTCTTCATGCAGCTGTTCAGCAAAGGAGGCTATCTCTTTAGTACGGCGGTAATAACGGTCAAAGCTTGAAATAAGCTGACGCTCCGAAGCCACAATGAACTCAAGGTTGTATTGACCTAACAAGTTCATCAATGATTCTTGAATGAACAAGTCCGCAGGGTCGCTCATAGCAACGCGCAGGGTGTCCCCATTTCGAGCAACGACCATCGCACGTAAGCGACGAGCGTGTACCTCAGGTAAAATCTGCACGGCTTCGGCATCCACAGGTGCACGACCAAGATCGATCAGTGGCAAACCAAGCTGCTGAGACAAGAAGTCCAACATTTGCTTTTCAGTAATAAAGCCAAGGTCAATTAACGCATCCCCTAACTTCTGCCCGGTACTACGTTGTGCGTTTAGTGCTTGCTGGATTTGTTCTTCAGAGACGATACCTTCCTCAACCAGAAGATCGCCCAAGCGTTTTCTCAACTGAATTTTCATTGTGCGCTCTCCAACTCTTTCAAGATGCTCAAACGGTCACGGATAAATGCTTGCGATTGATTCGAAATGCCAACTTTACTCAGAGCTTGGTTGTAAGAGTTAATCGCGGCAGTAAAAGCCAGGGCGCGCTCTTGTTGAATAGCCAAACCTAACCACCAGCGCGCGTTTTCCGGCTCACGCTGAGTTAGGAGTTGATAGCTCTCAAGCGCAATGTCATTTTGCTTGTGTTTTTGTGCCAATGCCGCACGCATCGCCAAGTAATCTCGACTTGGTACTGGAGGCAAATGAACAAGCGGGCTCAGCGCCGCTTCAGGTTGATTAGCTTTCACTAACAACTTAGACAAGGCCAAGCGGAGTACTTGGTTGTTCGTATCTAGGTTGATGCCTTCTTGAATAATCTCATATGCTTTACGCGTGTCACCTTTACCAAAGTACAACGCTGATAACTTTTGACGCGTGTCTGCATTCATTGGCTCATAACGCAACGCCTCGGCATAAGCCGATAACGCCGTTTGCATATCGTTAGCATCGAGTGCCTTTTCCGCTCGACTAACTGCCTTAAGAGAAAGCTGACGATGTGTAAGCTCAACCTGCTCAATACGCATTGAGCTGTTTTCTGATGTCGTGTGGGTTACGGGATCGTATTGCTCCTCGCTCGGCATCGTTGCTAACTGCGCGAGTAAAACTGCCTCTTCAGAGGCGGTATTTATCTCAGATCTTGGCGTGAACCTATCAGTCTCTTGCATGTGAGGCTGTTGCGCTACCGGCTGTGTGGCTGGTTTGGTGTAAACCACTTGAGTTGTATCGGGCGTCATTTTACTCGTTGGCGAGTGAGTGCGCTCCGATGAAACAATTGGTGAGACATTCACAGACGACAGTGGCATAGCGTCGGTTTGAAACTGTGATAGCTCGCCTGAAGGAACAGGACCGCGAGAGACCGCCCAGCTACCAACCGCAAGGCTTAACGAAAAACCGGCGACAAGCCAAAGCCAAGGTTTACTGCGTGAGACACTTGGAATCTCCGCACGAGTAAGCTCTGACGGCGATGTTTTTTCAGCAAGTTCTGATAATGCTTTATTGATGGCACTCAAGGTTGACTCCATCCCCAAAATACGGGTGTTTTAAACTTAGGTTTACGGGCATCAAACGTATCGTGCATAGCGGCGTAAACGTGATGATTTTTCAATAGTGTGCAACGCTCATTAAATGCAGCAAGCAACGACTTGTGGCTAATTTGGTTTATCAAGCGCGGAATCCCCATGGATGAACGCCAAATCGCTTTTTTCTGTTCAATAGAAAAAATGTGTGCCCCATTACCTGCTTTATCTAAACGATTATTGATGTAAGCCACGCCTTCATCGATAGAGAGAGGACGTAACTGGCAGCTAAACGTAATGCGTTGACGAAACTGCCTTAGCTCATGGTTAGCCAATCTTTCATCCAACTCAGGTTGTCCGAATAACACCAATTGAATGAGCTTATCTTGTTCCGTTTCTAGATTGCCAAATAGACGCAATGTTTCTAAAGCTTGTGGGGAAAGAGCTTGCGCTTCATCAACGATCAAGACGGTTTTCTTTCCCAAGGCATGTACTTGAATCAAGTGCTCTTGAATGAGGGAAACGATACGCAGCGGATCATCGTTCTCGATACCCAACTCTCTGGCGACAGCAAACTGCAACTGTTCCCCATTCAACACTGGATTGGGTAAGTAAATAAGCTCAACTTCAGATTCAATCTGCTCGATCAGCTTACGGCATACCATGGTTTTTCCAGTGCCGACTTCTCCCGTCACCTTAATCACCCCTTCTCCTATTTGCACGGCAGCTAGGATGGTTTGGATCGCCTCATAGTGAGGGACTAACCCCAAGAACATTTCTGTATTTGGGGTTAACGAAAAAGGCTGAACTCGGAATCCAAAGTGTGACAAGTACATACTCGAATCACAAACCTATTGAAAAACAGAACCTTTCCCAGCGCTTATTGCGCATCTGGGAACCACTCTTGCAGCAGATCACGAGAGCGCTCTAGCTCTTTCTGCCAAGAGTTCACGCCAACTACGGTCGGTTTTAGCAAGATGACCAATTCTGTTTTCTCAGTTACGTTATTCACGTTGCGGAACAAATGCCCCAGTGCTGGTACATCGCCCAAAAATGGGACTTTAGAAACAAGCTCACGATTTTGCTGTTTCATCAACCCGCCGATAACCACAACATCGCCATCTTTAGCACGAATAACCGAGTCTGATTCACGAATAGAGCTTTTCGCTAATGGCAGTTGGATGTTTTGGAAATCTCCGCCCAAGTTCAATTGCTTCACTTCTTCCGTGACTTCAATAACTGCGGGGTGAACATGCAGGAACACATTGCCTTTGTTATCAATTTGCGGAGTCACATCGAGGGAAATACCCGAGAAGAATGGCGTCAGTTCCACTTCAGGAACTGCATTTGAGTTTTCACCGTTGCCTGCATTGCTCGATAGCTCGGTAACAAAGTACTCATCGGTACCCACTTTGATGACAGATTTTTGGTTGTTGGCAGCGGTAATACGAGGGCTCGAAAGGACGTTCAAGTCACCTTGCGTAGACATGAAGCTCAACACTGCATTGAAGTTACCATCCGAAATAGTCACGTTAGTTTGACCGCCCAATAGCGTGCCAATCGCATCCAATGGTGGTAATGTCGACGCAGGGCGGTTGACTACGATACTACCCGAGTTACCAATTGACGCCGATAAGTTTGACCAGTTGATGCCTTGTTGGTAGCCATCATTCAACGTCACTTCTAGGATTTTAGCTTCAAGAATGACCTGGCGCTGCATGCGCTCCTGCGATACACCTAAGAACTCGCGTACTTCGCGAATATCATCTGGAAATGCTCGAACCGTAATAACTCCCGCTTGTGGCGTTACAACCACACTTTGCCCTTTGCCTGAACCAATTAGATTCGCAACAGCTTGCTGCAGCATCGGCCAGAAGTCACTTTCAGTGATGGTTTCGATGCGTGTACCACCCGTAGATGTGGTCGAGCTATCGTTGTTGTTTCCATTGTTAGAGTCTGACGAGTCAGAACTGTCTGAGCTACCACCAGAATTAGACGTACCAGCCGAGGTTACAGAGCCCGTAACAATACTGGTTAATGAGCGACCAGAACGCTTGAACTGTAGGTAATCGACTGGAATGGTCACAGTACGCATACCTGCTGGGTAGATTTGAATAACTTTGCCAGACTTCACCACGTCATAGCCATACATATTCTGTACGACATTCAGAACTTCATCCAATGTCACATCTGACAAGTTGACAGTGATATTACCTTGTACCGATGGGTGAATCGCCACGCTGTACTCTGTGCCTTTCACCAACGAGGCGAAAAAGCTTCTTGCATCGACCGCATTCGCTTGAATACGAAAACGCTTCGAGGTGCCTTGCTCTGATGCAACGTTCGAGTCTAAATTTGGCATCAAGTCTGCCTCAACAGAAGAAGGGATTTCTTCCAATGTGCGGCTGTTCGCTTGATTGATTGATTCATTGAGCGCTTCTTTAACTTCCACTGGATTCCGATGACCCATTGAACATCCCATTAAAGAAGCAATCGTTATTCCTACAACTAATTTGCGCATATCTGATCGGGCTCTGGTTATTATTGTTTTACGTTTAAATCAAAAAGCTCTAGGTCCCACTGACGGTTACCACGCTTTAAAGTTACAAATTCACTATTAATGCTCGCGACGCGATAACCTTTAAATAGCTCGCCTTTTTCGACAAGTTTGTTATCCATAATCGCGATACAATCAGTACTTGGCTTACACACAATACTGTTGAGCTTAGGCAGTCGGTACCGTTTAACTTTTGGTTTCGCTGACGTTTCAACCGCTGGTTTTTCCCAACCAAGTGGGGCCGTTGGGTCTTGGTTTGCCCAAGCGGTTCCTGCCGCTGCCATAACAAGCAATGAGATGATGAGTTTGTTAACCACCAATAAACTCCTCTCTAGATCCTAGTGTGTAGACTTCTAACACAAGCTTCGCTTTCGGGTACTCTTCGACTTTATAACTAAAGCTGCGCCAGTAATAACTCGCAGGAAGGCTCTCCAATTTATTCAGATAATTAGCAATAGAAAAATAGTCACCAGTCAGTTCCATACGAACAGGATGCACGTAGTAACCAGAGTATTGCGATGCTTCTTTATCTTCCGTTATTGGCTCAGATGGCAAGGTTTGCAGAGACAAAAGGTGAATGCCACTTTGCTGCTCCAACACATTTTCAAGCAGCTCAGCCATTTGCGAAGGTGTAATAAGATGCTCGATGATCTCCGCTAATTGCATCGAAAGATGCTGACTCTCAGCTAACAGATTAGATATCGCGCGATCAATCTCAGCATTTGGATCTTTCTTAAGTTGCGCCTGAATACGTAGCGTATCGATTTCAATCTTTTGATTGGCTTGCTTTAAATTACTTAGTTGCCTCTCATTACTGATGATCTCGTTAAGCTTTGGCTCCAATACCAGCGTAAAGAGCAACATGATCACGACAACTAAACCGCACAATGCGGTGAGCACTTTTTCACGCGTACTCATTTCGCCAAAGCGCCCTTCTAATGAGAGCCAGAATTCGTTCATTTCTCTTTATCCTCGCGCGTTTTTAGTTCAAACGTCACAATATCCTTATCATTTCGACCTATTTTGACGTCGTCAAACGTTCGACCAACCAAGCTAATTTCGTTTTTAAATTGGCTAACCCAATTTGGCACTGAGCTCGGTTTTTTCGCTAGCCCCTTCAGGTCTAAGGTATGGGTATTGATTCGAATTTCGGACAAAGAAATTTCTTGGTTTCCTAACTTCGCTAATGATTGCATCACGCCAGAGTAACCCGTGCGTTGCGAGTCATCGTATTTCCCGACAGCTTTAAGCGAGTCTCGCTTCGCCTTGACTTCACGCTCTAAGCGGGCTTTAGCTGCCAGCTTATTATTGTCAGGTTGATGTTTACGTAGCTTGACTTGATAACGTTCAAGCTCTGACTTCATGATATCGCCTTTACTTTTTACAATAGCAATCTCATCTTCCAAACCGCTGCTCTGCCAAGTGACATAACCGTAAGAAAATAGAATTGCAGCCGCCGCAACGCCCCAAGATAACGCGATATTTTTTAGCGTCAGGAGCTCTTTTTTCGGCTTTAAGTAGTCGGGATATAAGTTGACGCGTCGAGTATTTGAAGTAGCCGCAGTGTCAGCCAAAACATGTCCTGATAGCTCATGTTCTGGTGGTAATAACGGTGAAACCTTAGTACTTAAACGGTAGTTCAGAGCCTGAACAAGCTCGCTCTCATCCTCTTCATCACAGCACACTTTCAATTGATGTAATTGCACGTGGCGTAACTGAGATGAAAGATAGTCAATCGAACGTTGCAGTTCTAACGACAGACTGTCCATCTGTAAATCGCTAGACGGAACCCCCGTTAACGGTGGCGTCACACTGCGAATAGAGCGGTGGAACGCAATAGTATTTTCGACAAAAGCGCTTATACGGAAATGACCACGCACACTGCGTTGTAATAATAGGAAGTTTCCTAGTTCACCCGCAGTCTCTCCCCAAATATCGTCTTCAGGAAGAATGGCTTCTAATGGTAACTGGGCTCGGCTGGCCAGTAACACAATCTTATCCAATATTTTTCGCGATAAGACGTATGCTTGCACTTTGGTTGAATTCGGTAACTCGACCGCATCGGCAATAATGTCGATAGCACGCTCAGAGATCAGTTCTTTCAACAAAAACGGTAATGCGGCTGGCCATTCTTGACGCGGCATGACCGGTTTGTCGATTTGGTACATCTGGTAATAGTTATGAGAAAGAATAACCGTTAATGAATCATACGCACTCGCTGCAACGCTCAATGCTTGCTCAACGGCTTTTTCCCAATTGGACTCAGAAATATCAAATTGGTATGGACGACTACTTTTGATTGAAGATGATAAATAAACGGCGTCTGGCTGAATAACCAAAAAGCAGGAGCGATCACCACTAGATGATCGCTTAAGCTTGTCGAATAGTGCTTTGAAATCCATGATTATTATCTTTATTTTTTCCGCCAGCGATTTCGTCTTCCCAATTTAACTTGGGATTCTGATTGAGAATTCGGCAACGCTTGGGGACGAGGAAGAAACTGCTGCTCCGCAGAAAAGTAACGCCCTTGCCCACCATAAACCCCGAGCTCAATTAATGTGTTGAGCTCGTTCTGATTCTCAATTCCCACTGCTATAATTTTAGTTTTACTGTTTGCCGCCGCACCTAGCATACTGCGGACAAATAGCTGGTTTTCATGTCGTTGGTCGATTTTTGCTACTAAACTGCGATGAAGTTTAAGGTAACGAATGTCCACTTCTTTTAAATAGTGAGTGCTGACGATGGTACGCCCAGCCTGCCCAACCATTAAGTGGCACCCTAAACCGGCCAGCATTTTAGCGACTGGTCGCATAAAGTCTAAGTGTCTTACAAATTGTGCTTCAACAAACTCAAAACTGAGACACTTTCTCTGCTCACGTGACAACTGTAAGAGTTCATCACGAAACCATTTAAAGTACTCTCGGTTAGAAAATGGCGTTACATTCAAATTGAGCGCATACGATCTTGAGTTATCAAAATTATCCTTAAACTCTCTTAAGAATTTATTAATAACTGACTTATCCATTTGCGCTTCATAACCAACCTGTCTGATCGCAGAAATGAACCGAGACGCTTTAACAATCCCATTCTCAGGATCGCGAATCCGACATGTTAACTCTTCATATAATGATTTTTTATGCGTCGCGTCACTTATTGGATGCACAGATTGTGCGTAGAGTATCACACTTTCTGGTGTAAGTGCTGTGTCAAATAACGTTCTCCATCTCACACTTCCGCGAGCTTCTTCATCGTGGTTCCATTTTTTGAAGCGACTCCAATTATTGTTATTTTGTAGTTGCGCACTACGCAAAGCAGTCTCGGCTTCATCAATGATTTGGCTGTGTCGCTCACCTTCTTTATAAGTGGTGATGCCAATATGGCACCAGTTGTCTGGATCAAGTGGCTCTGGCGGCATTAACTTTTCTAACTGGCGAATGCATTGCGAGGCAAGGTTAGCCACATCTTTCGCACTTTGGTGCGGTAGAAAAAGCGCAAAATCAGCATCGTAATAACGGGAAAATACAACATCTGGGTATCGTTGAACTAAATTGGACAATAAACTCCCAACTTCAACAATAAACTCATCCGTAATTTGCTTATCTTGCTCTTCTTCAACCAGTTTCCAGTCTTGAATACGAACTAGCAACACGGCGCCGCGAGCCCCGCTTTCTAGTAACGCCGATTCCAACTTGCTATCAAATAACACTCGGTTAGCGGTACCGGTTAGCTTATCAAGGAAGGTTTGAGTTCGAATAAAGGTATCAAATCGGCTTCGCTCTTGACGCGCATCTTGTAACTCTTCGATTAATACATCGAGCGCTTCACTGGCGGTGTAAGGCCATTCTTTTTTGTCACCTTTGGCATACTGCTCCACCCTACCAGCCAGGATCATTCTGCCTCGCTCTTCGAGCATTTCGGAGCCTTCTAATTGCTCCTTAAGCCATGCCACGCCGCGCATTAAGCAGAAGATGATCAATATAACGGCAAGCGTGATCGACCAAAGCGCCTGCATTGAGTAGCTGTAACCTAAGTAAGGGGGAATTGCTTTAAAGTGAATCGTGTAATCTTGATTGTGAGTCAGCTGATACTCTGCCTCAAACAAGACTGACGCTTCCATTTGATGAGAAGTATCTTTGAAGCGATAAACAACGGCGTTGTTGGTCGACAACGTCATTTCGACAATATTGGAAGCCTGCAGCATTTTCGGCATCCAGCGCTGCATAGAATAAGCGGCGTCAGGATCTTCCATCTCCTTGTCGACCACCTCTACGATCCCTTCTAAATAATGGGTGAGATATTCCTGCCCAAGACGTTTAAAAGAGAGGGTGCCACCGACAAACAAGATAAACATGGCGCAGATAACGATCATGGTGACAAAGGCCACCAGCCGTGTGCTTAACTTAAGAGTTGGGGTATACCTCATGAATACCAAATTCCTTTTTTATTCATCATATACCTTATTGAAATATTTATACTTGATAAGAGTTCATCAAACAATCGGATTAGTCTGATAGTGAGAGGCTGGAGCATAAAGAAAATCACACTCATTGATAAGTTTTATTGTTACGCCTAACCTTGCCAAGAGAAGCCTGTGAAATCATTAGATTGCGACAATAAAAAGGCCGCGATATTCGCGGCCTTTTCGATTCAAGCATAAGCAGAATTTAGAACGGGATATCGTCGTCAAAATCCATTGGTGGCTCATTGTACTGCTGCTGTGGTTGCTGCGGAGCCTGTTGTTGTGGTTGCTGTTGCTGAGGCGCATTGTACTGCTGCTGAGCTGGCTGTTGAGGCTGACCCCATCCACCTTGCTGCTGCTGTTGACCGCCCATAGGTGCGCCGCCACCTTGAGCACGACCGCCAAGCATTTGCATCACACCATTGAAGCCTTGAACAACGACTTCAGTTGAGTAGCGATCTTGACCACTTTGATCTTGCCATTTGCGAGTTTGCAGTTGCCCTTCAATGTAAACTTGAGAGCCTTTACGCAAATACTCACCTGCTACTTCCGCAAGTTTGCCGAACAACACAACACGGTGCCATTCCGTTTTTTCGCGCTGTTCGCCAGTCGCTTTATCACGCCATGAATCAGAAGTCGCAATAGTAATGTTTGCTACTGCACCGCCATTCGGCATGTAACGAATTTCAGGGTCGTTACCTAGATTCCCCACCAAAATAACTTTGTTAATTCCACGGCTGGCCATGATGTGCTCCGTTTCACTCTGGATATATAAAATTTTAGCGCATTAGAATAGCACGCTTTAATGTTTTGATTAAAGTCTAATACCATTGTGATCTATTGAGTCATCCTCTAGAACCCAAATCGTATTTCAACTTACGTGTGTAGCATTTTTGATTCGCGTTGCAGACATCGTTTCGTGAAGCTTTGAATTCGAACGCATTTATTCAGTAAAGCGATGGTTATGGCCTCTCTTTAATGCCAGTTTATGGCTTCTATTGAACCCAGGGAGATTGGAACACGTGAGAAAGTCGGCTTACGCAAGAAAGCTATTTCTGATCAGTATGGAAGATAATGCGCAAAAAAAAGTGGCGGCACTCGAAAAGTACGTTGATATGAGCATCCCGGTGATTTCAACCGCAGCACTCATGGAAGCCAAGCCACAACACCGTAATAAAATTCTACTGATCGACTTCAGTGAACATAAATCACTTGTTCAATCGATCAAAAACTTGCCTCTTGTATGGAAAAACTTTGAAACCGTTGTCTTCAACGTGCCTAAAAGACTAACCACAGATGAACTTCTTTCATTTGGTCAATTAAAAGGTGTGTTTTATTCTGAAGATACGCTAGAGCAAATTGGAGAAGGGTTAAAAGGCATTGTTAACGGTCAAAACTGGCTGCCGCGTAATGTAACCAGTCAACTTTTACACTATTACCGCAATGTCATTAATACTCATACTGCACCAGCTACGGTAGACCTAACCATTCGTGAGCTACAAGTACTGCGTTGCCT
This sequence comes from Vibrio sp. Vb1166, assembly GCF_033338695.1. Taxonomy (NCBI): domain Bacteria; kingdom Pseudomonadati; phylum Pseudomonadota; class Gammaproteobacteria; order Vibrionales; family Vibrionaceae; genus Vibrio; species Vibrio sp. Vb1166. The sequence continues at coordinate 61,936 of NZ_JAWOTE010000020.1, forward strand.
ACAAGCTGGCGCCTCGAACAGTCAGATGGCCGAGGAGTTATTCGTCAGTGAATTCACCATCAAATCGCACTTGTATCAGATATTCAAAAAGCTATCCGTAAAGAACCGAGTACAGGCAATCGCCTGGGCAGACCAAAACTTAATGTCATGATGCAATGTGATCGGCTCTGATAACTGAAATGACGAGTCGCTCATCTTTTTTCCGCACCGAGTCTCACATTTTTTCCTACTTTATTCATGATTCATTGATACCTCTCGTGTTAAAGTTATGCGCAGATTCTTGATAAAAACGAGATAGGATATTCCCCCAATGATAAAAAAATGTCTGTTCCCTGCTGCAGGCTATGGCACACGCTTCCTACCGGCAACGAAATCTATGCCAAAGGAGATGATGCCAGTCGTGAACAAACCGCTTATTGAATACGGTGTCGAAGAAGCAATCCAAGCTGGTATGAACGGCATGTGTATTGTGACAGGTCGTGGCAAGCACTCGATCATGGACCACTTTGATAAGAACTACGAACTGGAACATCAGATTAGCGGTACCAACAAAGAAGAGCTGTTGGTAGATATCCGTGAAATCATTGAATCTGCAAACTTCACTTATATACGTCAACGCGAAATGAAAGGCTTGGGCCACGCGATTCTAACTGGACGAGAATTGGTAGGCGATGAGCCATTTGCTGTTGTTCTTGCTGATGACCTTTGTGTGAACGAGCAAGAGGGCGTACTGGCTCAGATGGTGGCACTATTTAAGCAGTTCCGCTGTTCTATCGTTGCAGTGCAAGAAGTACCAGCCGAAGAAACGCACAAATACGGCGTTATCTCTGGTGAAATGATCAAAGACGACATCTACCGCGTAGACGACATGGTAGAAAAACCAGAGAAAGGCACGGCACCTAGCAACCTTGCGATCATTGGTCGCTATATCCTGACTCCCGATATTTTTGAACTGATCGAAAACACCGAACCAGGTAAAGGTGGTGAAATTCAAATCACTGACGCGCTGCTGAAGCAAGCAAAAGCGGGCTGTGTATTGGCTTACAAATTCAAGGGCAAACGCTTTGACTGTGGTAGCGTTGAAGGTTACATCGAAGCAACTAACTATTGTTTTGAAAACCTGTATCTAAAAGATGAAAAAACCTCTGAGCTAGGTAAGCACGCAACACAAAAAGCAGTATAAAGCATCGTCTTAGTACGAAATTACTGTATCGAAAGCCCAGCACAACGCTGGGCTTTTTACTTTACTGTTTTTTTATCCAGTAATTTTCTTTGCACATTTCTCACACTATGTAATACTTGCCCCACTTGGTTATACATAGAGCAAAAACGATGGATAAAATAGAAGTTCGCGGTGCCCGAACCCATAACCTTAAAGACATTAATCTTACAATCCCTCGCGATAAACTGATTGTCATTACTGGACTAAGTGGCTCCGGTAAATCCTCTCTCGCTTTCGATACATTGTATGCAGAAGGCCAACGACGCTACGTAGAGTCTCTCTCTGCCTACGCTCGTCAGTTTTTGTCTCTGATGGAAAAACCCGATGTCGACCACATTGAAGGGTTATCACCTGCGATTTCTATTGAACAGAAATCTACTTCTCATAACCCGCGTTCAACCGTCGGTACAATTACCGAAGTCTACGACTACTTACGTCTATTGTATGCTCGTGTGGGCGAACCCCGCTGTCCAACGCACCATGCCCCTCTTGCTGCGCAAACCATCAGCCAAATGGTGGACAAAGTCCTAGAGATGCCGGAAGGCAGCAAAATGATGCTATTGGCGCCTATTGTCAAAGAACGTAAAGGTGAGCATGTTAAAACGCTTGAGAACTTAGCGGCTCAAGGCTTTATTCGTGCGCGTATTGATGGAGAAACTTGCGATCTTTCCGATCCTCCAATCCTTGAACTACATAAAAAGCACACCATTGAAGTTGTGGTAGACCGCTTTAAAGTTCGTCCAGACTTACAACAGCGCTTGGCCGAATCTTTCGAGACAACACTCGAATTATCAGGCGGAATTGCAGTTGTCGCGCCAATGGATGGCGACGGTGAAGAGATTATTTTCTCCGCCAACTTCGCTTGTCCACAATGTGGTTACAGCATGCAAGAGTTAGAGCCGCGACTTTTCTCATTCAACAACCCTGCTGGTGCATGTGGCACTTGTGATGGTTTGGGTGTGCAGCAATACTTCGATCCAAGCCGAGTCATTCAAGATGATTCATTAAGCTTGGCACAAGGTGCGATTCGCGGTTGGGATCAAAAGAACTACTACTACTTCCAAATGCTCACCTCATTGGCCGATCATTATGGTTTTGACCTCCATGCCCCTTTTAATTCTCTGCCAAAGAAAACGCAAGATGTCATTCTAAAGGGCTCAGGTCGTACTGAGATTGAGTTTAAATACATCAACGATCGTGGCGATATTCGCGTTAAACGCCATCCATTCGAAGGTATTCTGAATACCCTAGAACGTCGCTATCGTGATACAGAATCCAACTCTGTCCGTGAAGAGCTTGCAAAATACATCTCCACTAAATCTTGTTCAAGCTGTGGCGGTACTCGTCTACGCCTTGAAGCACGTAACGTGTTTATTGCTGATACGACACTACCTGAGATTGTTGAACTCAGCATTGCTGATGCATTGGAATTCTTCCATTCCTTGAAACTGGAAGGTCAACGCGCCCAAATCGCTGAAAAAGTGATGAAGGAAATCAACGACCGCCTGCAATTCTTAGTTAACGTCGGTTTGAACTACCTAAACTTATCACGCAGTGCAGAAACCTTATCAGGCGGTGAAGCTCAACGTATTCGTTTAGCAAGCCAAATTGGTGCAGGTCTTGTTGGTGTCATGTACGTCTTAGATGAACCGTCGATTGGCCTCCACCAGCGTGATAACGAACGACTCCTAAAAACACTGACTCATTTGCGCGATTTAGGTAATACCGTACTTGTGGTAGAACACGATGAAGATGCGATTCGCTGTGCAGATCATGTCATAGATATTGGTCCTGGTGCTGGCGTACATGGTGGTAATGTTGTTGCGGAAGGCACCATGGAAGAGATAGTCGCGAATCCGAATTCTCTGACAGGTCAGTACTTAAGTGGTGTTAAAGAAATCGCAGTACCGAAAGATCGCACGCCGCGAGATCCGAAAAAAACGGTTGAGCTATTAGGCGCTACAGGTAATAACCTTAAAAACGTTAATCTTTCAATTCCTGTTGGGTTATTCAGCTGTATTACAGGAGTATCTGGCTCAGGTAAATCAACGCTGATTAATGATACTTTCTTTAAAATTGCGCATACCCAACTTAACGGAGCGACAACGGCTCAGCCTTCACCTTATAAATCGATTAAAGGTCTAGAGCACTTCGATAAAGTCATCGATATCGATCAAAGCCCAATTGGCCGTACACCTCGCTCTAACCCTGCAACCTATACGGGGATCTTTACACCAATCCGTGAACTGTTTGCAGGCACACAGGAGTCGCGTTCTCGCGGTTACAAACCGGGCCGTTTTAGTTTTAACGTACGCGGTGGTCGTTGTGAGGCCTGTCAGGGTGACGGTGTTATCAAAGTAGAAATGCATTTCCTACCAGATGTTTATGTGCCATGTGATGTGTGTAAAGGTAAACGCTACAACCGTGAAACGCTCGAAGTACGTTACAAAGGTAAAACTATTGATGAAGTGCTAGAAATGACGGTCGAAGATGCACGCACCTTCTTCGATCCAGTTCCTGCCATCGCTCGCAAACTACAAACACTGATGGATGTCGGTTTGTCGTACATACGATTGGGTCAAGCGGCAACAACACTCTCCGGTGGTGAAGCACAGCGTGTGAAACTGGCGCGAGAGCTATCCAAACGTGATACAGGAAAAACCTTGTACATTTTGGATGAACCAACAACCGGCCTTCACTTCCATGATATCCAGCAGTTGCTCACTGTACTGCACAGACTTCGCGACCACGGAAATACTGTCGTGGTGATCGAGCATAACCTGGACGTCATTAAGACTGCGGACTGGATTATCGATCTTGGTCCTGAAGGGGGTCAGGGTGGCGGCGAGATAATCGCTCAAGGCACTCCGGAAGATGTGTCGCAAATCGAGGGTTCGCACACAGCTCACTTCCTCAAGCCTATGTTGAAGTAGAAAAAACAGGTAAAGTATCGAGACCAGCAAGTGCTGGTCTTTTTTCATTCAAAACAACGCAATAACTATGGCTACTATACATGTAAGTGGAACAAAGCTTTCTCCCGAAAAAGTACAGGTTCCCCTCAATCGCAAGTTTCTCATTGCCTTGGCAACACTATTTGTGTTGGCAATGCACTTTTTCATGCCCAACCCCGGCGGTTCGGGGCTTTCGCTTTCGTTCAATGCGACAACTTGGATTGCTTTTAGCTTTGCATTAGGCATTGGGTGTTACCAACTTGCGAATAATCGAGTACTACGTTACTCAAAACTAACCATCGGCTTGTTCATTAGTGCTCTTATCATGACGGTGCCCATTCTGTACCCAAATGCGAATAGCAGTTTGGCTGCCAATAAGCTCATTGGCCTGTGGTGTGGTGTCCTGTTCTTTATTGTCTTACAACAATTTCATTTCAGTAATAAACATCGCCAACGCCTATTATGGTTCATTGTCCTTGCGGTTGTTATCGAAGCCATTTTTGGTTTGACACAATATCTGTATCTCAAACCAGGCAATCCGTTTGGTTACGACACGGTGGCCAATCGTCCTTATGGTATTTTCCAACAGCCCAATGTAATGGCCAGCTTTCTTGCGACAGGGTTGGTGATTGCCAGCTATTTACTTGCACGTCAGCCCTACAAATACGATCGTAAGTTAAGCGATGTTTACCTTCTCTATGCCGTACCAGTTTTAACTTTACCACTAATTGTGGCGTTGGCTTCACGCACTGGTTGGTTAGCCTCGGTCATCGCCGTGTTGTTGGTCATTCCATACATGTACCGCTTTGCAACCAAAGGGCGCTTTATCCGCTGGGTTGTGTCACTTGTAAGTGGGCTCTTACTCTCAGTCGTTGTCATGCATCTTGCCTTTCCTGATGGAGGTGGGTTAGCCGCAGAAAAAGTAAATATGGAGTCTCCTCGAGCGTATACTTTTCCGCAAACATTAGACATGGTGATTGAAAAGCCTTTTACTGGTTATGGATATGGCAAGTTTGAATCTGAGTACATGCTGTATACGGCTCGTCAACATGCCCTAAATGAGAATTACCCAGCTGGTTTGCCAGCCATGGATCATCCGCATAACGAGCTACTTTACTGGGGAGTAGAAGGTGGCTTACTGCCAATACTCGGCATCTTCTTAGCGATGGCACTGGTACTGTATCGAATCTATCAAGCCAAACGCGGAACTCGTCTTGCGTTGCTGGCCTTGTTTATACCTATCGTATTGCACTCACAACTGGAATACCCTTTCTACCACTCTCTCGTGCATTGGTTGATCTTCGTTATCCTACTGTACTGGGTCGATCAGCGCGTCTCTCGTTATCGACAAGTCGGCTTTAGTAATGTGACCAAAAGCTTGCTGCGTGTTTTTAGTTTGGTACTTCCCGTTGCGTTTACGTTTTATATGGTAAGCGCATTACATACGAACTATGTATTGACGAAGTTTGAGACCACTAGACCAACTAACCCTGATATTCTGAATCAAGTCAGTAACCCTGTGGTTTGGAAAGACAGGTTTGATTGGGATGTCTATAGCACGTTTTTAAACCTTGGGCTGTACCAACAAGACGCAACCTTGATTCAGCCTTATATCGATTGGTCGCTAAAAATCATCAAAGATAAGCCTCGTCCTGCATTTTATAATAATTTGATTTTGGCCTACCAAGGCTTAGATGACTCAAGTAAAGCGGAGCAAATTAGAGCTGAAGCGCAGTTTTTGTTCCCGAAGATTGATTTCAGTGACGTCAATTACCAACCACCTTCTCAAGCAATCTCTGCCTCACCAGTCCCCACTTCAGGAGCTGAGTAATAAATACCAAAAAGCGAAGGGATGACCTTCGCTTTTCTTTATCTCATTACTGTATGATTTTATTCAGTGAGTGACTCTTCTAACGCTTTTAAGCACAGCGCAACGTTTTCAGATCGAGCGCCGTAACCCATTAAGCCAATACGCCACGCTTTACCAGCTAATGCCCCAAGGCCTGCACCAATTTCTAGGTTATAGGTTTCTAGCAAGTGAGCACGAACTTTTGCTTCATCAATTCCTTCAGGCACGTAAATCGCATTTAATTGTGGCAACCGATGGGCTTCGTCCACAACAAATTCAAAGCCTAACTTTTGTAAGCCATTTTTGAGTTTTTCATGCATCAGTTGGTGACGAGCCCAAGCGTTTTCTAATCCTTCATTTTTCAGTATCAATAAAGCTTCATGAAGCGCATACAAGCTATTAACTGGCGCCGTATGATGGTAACTACGCTTGCCTTCTCCACTCCAATACCCCAAAACTAAACTCTGATCGAGGAACCAACTCTGTACTGGTGTTGTTCTTGCTTGAATCTTTTCAATCGCGGCAGGAGAAAACGTCACTGGTGAGAGCCCAGGTACACATGACAAACATTTTTGACTACCAGAGTAAACCGCATCCAGTTGCCATTCATCCACTTTTAACGGCACACCACCAAGTGACGTCACCGCATCAACAATAGATAATGCATTATGCTGTTTCGCCAGCTTACCCAATGCTTGAGCATCACTGACTGCACCAGTTGAGGTTTCCGCATGCACAAAAGCAAGAATTTTTGTATCTGGGTGCTGTTCGAGTGCTTGCTCGACTTTATCAATGGAAACAGGCGTCCCCCATTCATCATCGACGATAACAACTTCACCACCAGCACGGACGACATTTTCGCGCATGCGTTCACCAAATACACCATTACGGCAGACGATCACTTTATCGCCTTTCTCGATCAAGTTTACAAAGCAGGTTTCCATCCCTGCACTACCTGGCGCTGAAACCGCAATCGTGAACTCATTGTCAGTTTGAAAGGCATACTTCAATAGCTGCTTGAGCTCATCCATCATACCGATAAACAGAGGATCAAGGTGACCTACAGTAGGACGGCTTAGTGCTTGTAACACTTGAGGATAAATATCAGAAGGACCAGGTCCCATTAAAATACGGTGAGGCGGAATAAAGCTTTGGATCGACATGTCAGCTCCTTGATTATCTTTTATCCTGAGCATTCTAAAAGTTCTATTCAATAACATGGCTCAGGTGTAGGGTTCTTCACCCTAATAGATTTTTCCTCTATCAGCAATTAGCCGTAAGTATGGAGGTCAAACCAGTGTCACAAAATCGTTAATAAAAAACACCATAAAGGTTGAAATATTGATTGACATTAAGGCCTCAAAACCGTTCAATGTTTGAGCTTTATGTAGAAGAGGAGCGCTACCCAGGTAGATGATTTGTGGAACCGCAATTCCAACACCAATCATTGAGGGGGAGTAGTGCCGAGGTAAGTCAAAGTTGCAGGATTTGACTTGTCGGTTGAATTGGGCTGAATCCCATCAACTGTCATCAGCGCAGTCTGATGAAGGGCTTCTGAGGGTAAATTTTTCAAATAGCATTCTAAATACCTCTCTTTTTGCTCTGTTCCTTTTCTCACTAAACATTGGATGTACAATTTTTTAGGAAGCCGTGGGAGAACGCAGTGAGCGCATTTAACGTAGCTAAATTCGGTGGAACCAGTGTTGCCAACTTTGAGGCAATGAGTCGTTGCGCCACCATTATCGAAAACAATCCAAATACTCGCCTGGTCGTGAGCAGCGCTTGCTCTGGCGTCACCAACCTATTGGTAGAACTCGCCAACGGTGTTCAGGATCAAACGCACCGTACTGAGCTGCTGCAAAATCTGGCCAACATTCATGACGCCATTTTAACTCAGCTCGAAGACAGCACGAAAACTGCTGCCGAGGTGTATGGCATATTAGATACCGTAACCAGCCTGGCCGAGGCTGCATCTATCCAAGCTAGTGCGAAGTTAACCGATCATTTAGTCGCATGTGGCGAACTCATGTCGACGCATATTCTAACTCAGTTAATGTGTGAGCGAGGCATTCAAGCTGTGCGCTTTGATATCCGCGATGTGCTGCGTACTGATGACAACTTTGGTCGCGCAGAGCCAAACATTGAAGCAATTTCGACGCTTGCGCAAGATAAACTCGTACCACTTTGCCAACAATCCGTTGTTGTTACTCAAGGCTTCATAGGATCTGACGAAGCCGGTAATACAACAACACTAGGTCGAGGAGGCAGCGATTACAGCGCCGCCTTAATTGCTGAGAGCGTCAAAGCGGCAGGGTTAGAAATCTGGACTGATGTTCCGGGCATCTACACAACAGACCCGCGAATTGCGCCAAAAGCCTCACCAATTCCTGAGATCAGCTTTAGTGAAGCTTCAGAAATGGCTAACTTTGGCGCTAAAATCCTTCACCCTTCTACGCTAGTACCTGCATTACGCCACGACATTCCGGTATTTGTGGGGTCATCGAAAGAGCCTGAAAAAGGGGGAACTTGGATTCGCCACCAAGTCGAAAGCTCACCGTTATTCCGTGCGCTAGCTTTGCGTTGTAACCAAACCATGGTAACGCTACGCAGCGCCAATATGTTCCACGCATACGGTTTCTTAGCAAAGGTCTTTGAGATCCTTGCAAAGCATAAGATCTCTGTCGATTTGATCACGACATCTGAAATCAGTGTATCGTTAACACTTGATCAAACTGATACATCTGGCGGAGCACCACAGCTGCCGCAAGCTGCACGAGAAGAGTTAGAAGAGTTATGTAAGGTAGAAGTTGAACATGACCTATGCCTCGTTGCTCTCATTGGTAACAACATGAGTGAGAGTAAAGGCTACGCGAAACAGGTTTTTGGCACGCTAGAAGATTTTAACCTACGCATGATTTGTTATGGCGCTAGCCCTCACAACTTATGCTTCTTGCTCCATGAGTCGGTATCGAAACAAGCCATACAAAAACTCCACACGGAGTTGTTTGAGAAGTAAGTTCAACTCAATAAAACAAAGGGCTGCGTATCTGCAGCCCTTTGTTGTTTCATTAGTTGTTATATTTGGACGAGGTAAACATCAATTTAACCATTAATGTTTGGCCCTAACCATTTTTCAGCCTCGATCCTATCCCACCCCTTACGATCGGCGTAACTCTCTAGCTGATCTTCTTGGATCTGTGCGATCGCAAAGTAACGTGAGTCAGGATGAGAGAAGTACCAACCAGATACTGACGCACCCGGATACATTGCATAGCTGGAGGTTAGAGTCATGCCAATATTCTCTTCCACATTAAGTAGCTCCCAAAGCGGTCCTTTTTCAGTATGCTCAGGGCACGCTGGATAACCTGGTGCAGGGCGAATACCTTGGTATTTTTCACGAATGAGATCATCGTTAGATAAATCTTCATCCGCAGCATAACCCCAAATTTCTTTACGGACACGCTCATGCAAATACTCAGCAAACGCTTCGGCTAGGCGATCCGCCACCGCTTGAATCATAATTGCGTTGTAATCATCTCCCTGTGCTTTGTATTCATCAGCAAGCTCTCGTTCACCAATACCACCAGTGACAGCAAATGCCCCTATCCAATCATGTTTACCCGACTCTTTAGGTGCGATGTAGTCGGATAAACAATAGTTGAATCCTTTTGGTTTCTCGGTCTGTTGTCGCAAGTTACGTAATACTTTCACAACGTCGGTACGAGTTTCATCAGCATAAACTTCAATGTCGTCCCCCACGCTCGCAGCAGGGAATAAGCCACACATTCCACGCGCTTTTAACAGGCCTTCTCGCTCAACTCGATCAAGTAACTCGTTGGCATCTTCGAATAAACGTTTTGCTTCTTCACCAACTTCTTCATGTTGGAAAATTGTTGGATACTTACCCACAAGTGACCAAGTCATAAAGAATGGTGTCCAATCGATGTATTGACGTAATATAGCCACATCAAAATCATCGAAGATATGAATGCCAGGCTTAACAGGCACTGGAGGAGTATAAGCTTCCCAATCGATAGCAACTTTATTCGCTCGAGCAGCTTCTAATGTCACTGGTTTGGTTCTCGGTTTCTTTCGATTATGTTGATCACGTACTCGTTCGTAATCAGCTTCAAGTTTTTCAACAAATTCAGGGCGACGTTCATCTGACAGAAGAGAAGTACATACGCCCACTGCACGTGAGGCGTTGTTCACGTAAACCACTGGATGCTTGTAATTTTGCTCAATCTTAACTGCTGTATGGGCTTTTGACGTTGTTGCGCCACCGATGAGAAGAGGTAAGTTAAAGTCGAGACGCTCCATCTCTTTTGCAACATGCACCATTTCGTCTAATGAAGGTGTGATCAACCCTGATAAACCAATAATATCGACGTTCTCTTCTTGCGCTACTTTTAAGATCTTTTCGCAAGGAACCATGACACCAAGATCGATAATTTCGTAGTTATTGCACTGCAATACAACGCCAACGATATTTTTCCCGATATCATGTACATCACCTTTGACCGTCGCTAGCAAAATCTTACCGTTTGTTTGTCCCACCTGCTTTTCTGCATTGATGTAGGGCTCCAGATGCGCGACTGCTTGCTTCATCACTCGTGCAGATTTTACGACTTGAGGAAGGAACATTTTACCTTCACCAAACAAATCTCCGACGACGTTCATCCCATCCATGAGTGGGCCTTCAATCACCTCTAATGGCTTTGAAGCATTGACACGTGCCTCTTCGGTATCATCAACGATAAACTCGGTTATTCCTTTCACTAACGCGTGTTCTAAACGCTTTTCAACAGGCCAAGTTCTCCACTCAAGTGCAGAGGCATCCTCCTCTTTACCTACCCCTTTGCCTGCGTATTCCGCCGCGATATCTAACAACCTCTCAGTGGCATCATCGCGACGGTTAAGAACGACATCTTCCACAGCCTCACGCAATTTTTCAGGCACGTTATCGTAGATTTCTAACTGACCCGCATTCACAATCCCCATATCCATACCGTTTTTAAAACAGTGGTAGAGGAACACCGCGTGAATCGCTTCACGTACATAGTTATTGCCACGGAAAGAGAATGAGACGTTAGAAACACCACCCGAGATCATCGCGTGTGGTAAATCACGTTTGATATCGCCAACGGCTTCAATGAAATCCACCGCGTAGTTATTATGCTCCTCGATCCCCGTAGCAATGGCAAAAATGTTTGGGTCAAAAATGATGTCTTCTGGTGGAAAGCCCACTTCATCAACAAGAATTCGGTAAGCGTTGGTACAAATTTCTACTTTGCGCTCACGTGTATCTGCTTGCCCAATCTCATCAAACGCCATCACAATCACAGCCGCACCGTAACGGCGGATCAACTTAGCTTGTTCAACGAATTTCTCTTTGCCTTCTTTGAGAGAGATCGAGTTAACAATGCCTTTGCCTTGGATGCACTTAAGACCGGCTTCAATAACCTCCCACTTGGAAGAGTCAACCATGATTGGTACTTTTGAGATTTCAGGTTCTGACGCACAAAGGTTTAAAAAGCGAACCATACAAGCTTGTGCATCCAACATGCCTTCATCCATGTTGATATCGATAATTTGAGCGCCATTTTCAACTTGTTGACGAGCCACATCGAGCGCTTCATCGTACAGTTCTTCTTTAATCAAGCGCTTAAAACGCGCAGAACCGGTTACATTCGTACGCTCACCGACATTGATAAATAAAGAGTCTTTATCAATAGCGAGTGGCTCTAGGCCAGACAAGCGACAAGCAACGGGAAGTTCAGGTAATTGACGAGGGGCGATATTTTCAACCGCGAGTGCCATTTGGCGAATGTGCTCAGGAGTTGTACCACAACACCCACCAATCAAGTTTAAAAAGCCACTTTGAGCCCACTCTTTAACATGCTTAGCCATATCTTCTGGCGACAAATCGTATTCGCCGAATGCATTCGGAAGCCCAGCATTTGGGTGAGCGGAAACAAAAGATTCTGATATACGCGAGAGCTCTTCAACATAAGGACGCAGTTCATCCGGGCCAAGTGCACAGTTCAAACCAAACGAAATCGGTTTAACATGACGTAATGAGTTGTAAAACGCTTCTGTGGTTTGACCGGATAATGTTCTACCGGAAGCATCAGTAATAGTCCCCGAGATCATCACAGGTAACTCAATACCCATCTCTTCAAACACACTTTCAACAGCAAATGAACAAGCCTTAGCGTTAAGCGTATCGAAGATGGTCTCGATAAGAATAAGGTCTGAACCACCTTTAATCAGCGCTCGAGTCGATTCAGAGTAAGCCTCAACTAACTCGTCGAAAGAAACATTTCGATATCCGGGGTCATTTACATCAGGAGAAATAGAACAAGTTCGGTTTGTCGGCCCTAAAACCCCTGCGACATAACGTGGTTTATCGGGTGTTTTTGCGGTCCATTCGTCTGCAACTCCACGTGCAAGCTTGGCAGCTGCAAAGTTAATTTCTTCACTTAGGCTTTCCATCTCGTAGTCAGCCATCGCAATGGTTGTTGCGTTAAAAGTGTTGGTCTCAAGAATATCTGCACCCGCTTCTAAATATGCAGCGTGAATTTCCTTGATAAGTTGAGGCTGACTTAGAACCAACAGGTCGTTGTTACCTTTTAGATCACAATGCCAATCCGCAAAGCGCGTTCCTCGATAGTCTTGCTCTTCAAGTTTGTACCCTTGAATCATGGTTCCCATACCACCATCAATCAAAAGAATACATTGCTTCAATTGAGCTTCAATCTGTTGTCTTACGTTACTTCCCACAGTACAGCCTCATTCCTTTAGTTATCTTTCCATCCTATCACACAAACTTCAGGAGTCTAGACGTCTAAACGTGGAATTAATGATTATTTTATCTCCTTCTTAACTTACAAAATAATCACGAAAAAATGTTTGCTATTTAAGCAGCATCAGCCGAGAATTCCATTCATAAAATGTTACAAATAGAGAGCTCTATGTCGGTCTATCATACTTTATGTTTTCTATCCGCAGCTGCGATGCTAATTGCTTTTGTAAACAGCAAGATAGGAAAGATGCAAACCACCATTGCGATTACCGCAGGTTCAATGGTGCTTTCACTTCTAATCTTAATTGCGGGTCAAAACAACTGGTTCCATCTCACCGAAATTGCGACGGAGACGGTCACAAGGATTAACTTCGAAGATTTCTTGCTCAAAGGCATTCTTGGCTTCTTACTATTTGCTGGTGGACTAGGCATCAAACTCCCGAACCTTAAAGATCAAAAGTGGGAGATCACTGTTTTAGCCCTTGGAGCCACACTGTGTTCCACGTTCTTTATTGGATTTGCACTGTATGGGTTTTGTCAGTTAATTGGCATCCAATTTGATTTGGTCTACTGCTTACTATTTGGTGCTCTAATATCGCCAACTGACCCAATCGCTGTATTGGCTATTGTGAAAAAACTAGATGCACCTAAACGTATCTCCACTCAGATTGAAGGAGAATCGCTCTTCAATGATGGCTTCGGTTTGGTTATCTTCGTCACTCTATTTACGATTGCATTTGGCACTGAGGCACCAACTGTAGGTAGTGTCACCTTACTCTTCATCCAAGAAGCTATCGGTGGTATCACATATGGTTTCGTCCTCGGTTTGCTATTTCACTACTTGATCAGTGCCACCGATGATCACTCAATGGAATTGTTACTTACCATTGGTGTCCCAACAGCAGGTTACGCATTTGCTGAATACATCCATGTATCAGGCCCACTCGCGATGGTTGTATCCGGTATTATGATTGGCAACTGGACACGCTTTATTGGCTTTTCAAAAGAGAGTGAAGATCACCTTGACCATTTTTGGGAGCTTGTTGATGAGTTCTTGAATGGCGTGTTATTCCTACTGATCGGCATGTCAATGCTGCTATTTGAATTCCACAAAGAAGACTGGATCATGATGGCTATTTCAGTCCCTCTTGTACTAGCAGCTCGCTATCTAAGTGTATTTCTTTCTTACATAGGCTTTAAACGTTACAGAAAATATAATCCATGGTCAGTGCGTATTTTGACGTGGGGCGGTTTACGCGGAGGCCTAGCACTAGCGATGGCACTTTCTATTCCATCTGGTATTTGGGTGATTCAAGATAAGTTAATCGATGTAAAAGAGATTATTCTTGTAATGACCTACTCCGTCGTTGTTTTCTCTATCCTCATTCAAGGCTCAACAATCACTCCAATGATTGAAAAAGCAAAAGCAGAAGAGAAGAAGATGGAAGAGAACAACCAAGCAATAACCACTCCGGAACATACGGAGCCAGTGGACTCTTAAAGACACGTAACTTAATAAATAAAAAGCAGCTACCTAGCTGCTTTTTTCATAACTAATTTTCAGACTCCCCTTCAAGGACGAATGCTCCTTATTCTTTGATATACCTTCAAATATACTAAGAATCGCTACGCTACATTTTCATAGATACTAACTATTGCCGATAGATAGTATTCATAGACGAGCCTTTTAATTTACCCATTTTCATCTGTATCCTTCTCTTCCCTTGGCAATATAGGCTCCTCGCAAATATCAAAGCTAAACTTCCACAATACTTAGCAATGAGCGAGTTTGTATTTTTATGAGAAAGAGACATTTAGGGTGAGTGCGTTCAGAACCCAAACGGGTTGGAAACCTCACCGAGATAAAACTGAGCTGGCACTCAGGTAGCAAAGCCTTAACGGAAGTTTAAATCCCTCCCTCTTGAACTCAGTGAGACTAAACTTGTATTCAAAGTCCTCCTGTTTTCAAATTAGAAACAAGCGACAACTCAAACAATTAAGCTCTGTCATATAACTAGATTTTCTAATATCGAATAAAAGGAGCTTTGGTTAGAGCTTGGTATCGGAATAAGGCTAAGACTAAGGCACAGAGTTACATGCTAGCTCGTTCACGACGATATTAAAACCATGTGAAGAGGGTAGTGTACCTCTAGATGCAAGGTTTCAATATGAACGTGGGTTTAAGGTAAGTCGGGGGAACCAGAACGAAAAAAGCCTCAGTCTTTCGACTGAGGCTTAATATAAGTGGCGGAGTGGACGGGACTCGAACCCGCGACCCCC
>NZ_JAWOTE010000021.1:0-75513 GCF_033338695.1 Vibrio sp. Vb1166
TGGCGCTGGACTAAACAAAGGCCCCCTTTTAGGGGGCTCACACAAAGCCACCTTCTTTAGAAGGTGGTAATTTACTCCGTGTTCTCCATTTCATCGGCGAGTTCATTCGTAATTATTCGCGAAGATATTGGCTAATCTGAGCATTTTACAGAGGTGAAAGCTTAGTTACGTGTGTTTGTTCTCACTGTTTTCTCTGTACCACTTCTACGCTTTTGTTGTCGGTTGTCTAATCATTATTCTCACCGTAAAGTCTGATTAAAATTTAATCGTTTTTATTTTAATGCCTTAGCAAACTCAGGGTCTTACACCCCTTGTTGTAGCTGCATAAAGGCTGTACAATTCGCGCCCTTATTCTTGTTTCAGTCATTGAGAGGCAACATGACCACTGAAAAAATCAATCTACTCGACTTTGATCGCAAAGGCATGCGTCAGTTTTTCGCGGAAGAACTTGGCGAGAAAGCGTTTCGTGCTGATCAGGTTATGAAGTGGATCTACCATTTCGGTGTAGATGACTTCGAAAAAATGACAAACATCAACAAGAAGCTGCGCGAAAAGCTTTTACACAAGTGTGAAATTAAAGCTCCAACTGTAGCAGAAGCCCAGCATTCTTCAGACGGCACGATCAAGTGGGCAATGAAGGTTGGTGATCAGGATGTAGAAACGGTTTACATTCCAGAAGATGATCGCGCAACGCTTTGTGTATCTTCTCAAGTAGGTTGTGCATTGGAATGTAAGTTCTGCTCAACAGCACAGCAGGGCTTTAACCGTAACTTGAAAGTTTCAGAGATCATCGGTCAGGTGTGGCGTGCTGCACGTGAAATTGGTCTTGAGAAAGAAACAGGCCGTCGCCCAATTACGAACGTGGTGATGATGGGCATGGGTGAGCCGCTTCTTAATATGAAGAACTTGATTCCAGCACTGGAGTTAATGTTGGATGACCTTGGCTTTGGTTTGTCGAAGCGTCGCGTAACCGTATCAACATCAGGTGTGGTTTCTGGTCTTGATCAGATGACGGGCAAAATCGACGTTGCGTTGGCGATCTCTCTTCATGCGCCAAACGATAAGCTGCGTAGTGAAATCATGCCAATTAACGATCGTTGGGATATTCAAGATTTCCTAGCATCCGTTCGTCGTTACATTGCTTCATCGAATGCAAACCGTGGCAAGGTAACAGTCGAGTACGTGTTGCTTGATCATGTGAACGATGACATGGACCATGCACGCGAGCTGGCTGAATTGATGAAAGACACACCATGTAAGATTAACTTGATTCCGTTTAACCCGTACCCAGGTTCACCTTACAAGAAACCAAGTAACTCACGTATTGATCGCTTCCAAAAAACATTGATGCAATACGAGCACACAGTTACGGTTCGTAAAACGCGCGGTGATGACATTGATGCCGCATGTGGTCAGTTGGTCGGTGATGTAATTGACCGAACTAAACGTACGGCAATGCTGAAAGCGTCACGCGGTGCCGATACCATTGAAGTGAAAGCTGTATAAACGACCGGAATTCAAAAATAGCCAGAGCCATTCGCTCTGGCTATTTTGTTTATTGTTTAGGACATTTTCGCCAAGATTTGGGACTATCACTCTTCAACTTAAGGTTATTTGGGTATAATTTCGAATTCCTTTGTCAAAGTTTGGACAAAAGCTTGAGCTATCTGTTAGTTTGAGTGTAAAGAGTTTTTGTCTTCGTTGCGCATTCGCTTATCATGATATGTAACACTAACGATGACACCGATAATTCTCAGCACTTTCTCACATACGTTTTGCTGATTTTTGCAAAACGGGTATTCGCACTCAGATCGCTGAGAGTTTCTTAAAACTATTATTTTTGGTTAACGCGTTTAGGCTAGCTATCTTTAAAGAGGCTTAAGAACAATAACGAAAATACATGACCACGTTAGCCACTAAAACAGATTAAATACCGCCATTATGACAGAACACGAAAATACGAATGAAGTGCCACTCTCTATTGAAGCTGGCACATTACTGAAAAACAAACGTGAATCCTTGGGAATGAGCCAAAAGCAAGTTGCCGATCGCCTGAGGCTTCGCATTTCTGTGATTGAAGATATTGAAAATAACCGATTTGAATCTCAACAAGTCGCGACATTTACGCGTGGTTACTTACGCTCTTACGCTAAATTCGTAGGTCTTGATGAGAAGGTGGTTTTGACGGCGTTAGAGCAGACTGCCGATGCTCAGCCTCAAGAGCAAGAAATTGAAATGCAAAGCTTCTCTCGTAAAACAAAAGACGAGAAGCACAATAGCCGTATTATGCTCCTTACTTGGGTTATCGGGCTGGTCATTATTGGCATTTCAGCGGCATGGTGGTGGCAAAACCAACAAGAGAATAGCCTAACTAAGGAAGTAACGGATTCAAGTGTTGAAGCGCCGCAGCCCACTGCTCAAGAATTAGCTGATATCGATTTGATGACGGCTGAAGAGTTAATCGCAAGCACTCCTGAAGAAGTTGCTTCAACTAATGAAGGCGTTGCTGAATCGACTGAAGCATCCGTTGAGCAAGGGGCGGATCCTTTGCTGACTGAAACTGAAAATACAACAAGCGTAGATTCTGAAGAACCTGTTGCCGTGATTGAAGCGGCGGAAGAGGAACAGCCTGCGCCAGTAGTACCTGAAGGCATGACACTTCTTACTATGAAGTTTAAAGCGGACTGTTGGATTCAAGTAAAAGACACCAATGGTAAAACGCTGGTAAGTGGTACTCATAAGCCAGGACAAGATGTAGAACTTACCGGAAAAGCGCCATTTAAAGTGATATTGGGCGCACCGGAAGGGGTTACAATGACATTTGCAAGTGAACCTGTCGACCTTTCTGGGTATACTTCAGGCAAAGTAGCTAGATTCACTCTACCGTTATAAAAAATTATGCAACACGAATCTCCAATTATTCGTCGTAAATCGACGCGTATTTATGTGGGTGATGTGCCAATTGGTGATGGTGCGCCAATTGCAGTACAGTCAATGACTAACACTCGCACGACTGACGTAGAAGCGACAGTCGCTCAAATCCGAGCACTAGAAAAAGTCGGCGCAGATATCGTTCGAGTTTCTGTACCTACGATGGACGCAGCAGAAGCTTTCAAACTGATTAAACAGCAAGTTTCTGTACCATTAGTGGCTGATATTCATTTCGACTATCGTATCGCGCTGAAAGTTGCGGAGTACGGAGTTGACTGTTTACGTATCAACCCAGGTAACATCGGCAATGAAGAGCGCATTCGCGCCGTTGTTGATTGCGCTCGCGATAAAAATATCCCGATCCGTATTGGTGTCAATGGTGGATCTTTGGAAAAAGACCTACAGATGAAATACGGTGAGCCTACGCCAGAAGCCTTGGTTGAATCGGCGATGCGTCACGTAGACCATCTCGATCGTCTTAACTTTGACCAATTTAAAGTTAGCGTGAAAGCTTCAGACGTTTTTCTTGCGGTGGATTCATATCGTCTGCTGGCGAAGAAAATCGATCAGCCTCTTCATTTAGGTATCACAGAGGCGGGTGGTGCTCGAGCTGGCGCTGTTAAGTCATCTGTTGGCTTAGGTATGCTGTTATCTGAAGGGATAGGTGATACGCTGCGTATCTCTTTGGCTGCCGATCCAGTTGAAGAAATCAAAGTCGGTTTCGACATCCTTAAATCTCTGCGCATTCGCTCTCGAGGCATCAACTTTATTGCGTGCCCAAGCTGCTCACGCCAAGAATTCGATGTGATTGGTACGGTGAATGCACTGGAGCAACGTTTAGAAGACATCATCACGCCAATGGATGTGTCTATCATCGGTTGTGTGGTAAACGGCCCTGGTGAAGCAGAAGTTTCTCACTTAGGTCTAGCAGGTAGTAACAAGAAGAGCGCATTCTACGAAGATGGTAAACGCCAGAAAGAGCGCTTTGATAACGATGACCTTGTGAATAAGCTAGAAGCTAAGATCCGTGCGAAAGCAGCTATGATGAATGGCGAAAACCGCATCGAAGTTAAAGTACAAGATTAATCTCAACGAGAATTACGGTAAGTATTGTGGCAAAAACAATTCAAGCAATTCGAGGCATGAACGATTGCCTCCCAACTCAGTCGCCACTGTGGCAAAAATTAGAAAACACAGTGAAAAATGTAATTAGCGCATACGGTTATAACGAAGTGCGCATGCCAATCGTTGAAGAAACAAACCTATTCAGCCGCGCTGTTGGTGAAGAAACAGACGTCGTTTCAAAAGAAATGTACACTTTTGATGACCGTAACGGCGACAGCCTAACACTTCGCCCAGAAGGTACGGCGGGTTGTGTACGTTCATGTATCCAAAACAGCCTGATCAACCGTGATGAACAGCGTCTGTGGTACATGGGGCCTATGTTCCGCCATGAACGTCCGCAGAAAGGTCGTTACCGTCAATTCCACCAGTGTGGTGTTGAGGTGTTTGGTCTAAATGGTCCAGATGTTGATGCAGAGCTTATCATGATGACGGCGCGTCTATGGCGTGAGCTAGGTATCAATGAGCATGTCCGTCTTGAGCTGAACTCTATCGGTTCTCAAGAAGACCGCGCAGACTACCGTACTGCACTGGTTGCATTCCTTGAGCAACATATTGATGTGCTAGACGAAGATTGTAAGCGTCGCATGCACACGAATCCACTGCGTGTTCTGGATACGAAGAACCCAGACGTTCAAGCTATTTTAGGTGATGCACCTCGCCTTTCAGATTACTTGGGTGAAGAGTCTAAAGCACACTTCGCAGGTCTATGTGAACTTTTAGACGCCGCAGGTATCAAATACACAGTTAACGAACGTCTAGTTCGTGGTCTGGATTACTACAATCGCACGGTATTTGAGTGGATCACTGAGAGCCTAGGTGCTCAAGGCACTGTATGTGGCGGTGGTCGTTACGATGGCCTTGTAGCGCAATTAGGTGGTAAACCAACACCAGCGGTTGGCTTTGCAATGGGCCTAGAGCGTCTAGTACTGATGCTAGAAACGTTGGAACTGACAGACGTTCGTCGCAGTGTTGACGTGTACGTAGTCACAGCGGGTGAAGGCACCATGACGGCAGGAATGAAGCTAGCAGAACAGCTTCGCGAGTCTGTTCCAGGCGTTCGTGTGATGAATCACTTCGGTGGCGGTAACTTCAAGAAACAGTTTAAACGCGCAGACAAAGTTGGTGCTGTTGTAGCATTGGTTCTGGGCGAAAACGAAGTTGCGGATAATACCGTAGTACTGAAAGACTTAGCTGGTGGTGAGCAAGAGACTTACAACCAAGCAGAAGTTGCAGAAAAGATCGCAGCACTGATTTAAGTCTTTTAGTAATCTAACAAAATTACATCCTAGTTCGTAAGCTAAGGCTCCCAAATGTGGAGCCTTTAAACGAAATAGGAACAATGGCAGCTAAGCTGCCATTTACATGTTTTAAGAGGACAGGAAGTGGAACTTTACGATACTGAAGAACAACAAGTTGAAGCCATTAAAGACTGGTGGAAGGAAAACGGCAAAGCCGTCATCATCGGTGCGGTTGTTGGTTTAGGTGGTCTATTTGGCTGGCGTTACTACCAGGATTCTGTGATTCAGGCGAGTGAAGCAGCTTCTCAAAGCTACACGACAGCAATGAATGCTTTGCAAGACAAAGGCACTGATGCTCAAGCTGACGTGAAAGCTTTCATTGAGTCAAATGAAGTAAAAGAATACTCAGTATTGGCTGCGCTACAACTTGCTAAAGCACAAGTTGAAGCTCAAGACCTTTCTGCTGCATTGGAGCAACTGAAGTGGGCGCAAAGCAACACTCAAGATGCTGCGTTGTTACCATTGATTAGTTACCGCATTGCGCGTATTGAGACGGAAATGGGTAACTTCGACGCTGCAACGGCAGAGCTAAGTAACGTCACTGATACAGCATGGACAGGTCGTATTGCTGAACTTCGTGGCGATATTGCGATTCGCCAAGGTGACAAAGATGCTGCGTACGCTGCGTATACTGAAGCTCAGCAAGCGGCAGATGCAAGCCCGACACTACAAATGAAATTGGACGATCTGGCGAAATAAGGACCGCATTGGATGAAAAGAGTCTTTAAGAAAGCCTTGCTAGGGGCGTTAACAATGGGAGTACTTGCCGGTTGTGCAGGTGAGAAAGACACCATTGTAATGGCGCCACTACCTCAGGTAGACAGTCAGTTTACAACCAGTAGTGAGTGGAGCACATCGGTTGGCGATGGTGTTGGTCATTACTTTTCAAAACTATCCCCTGTATTTGCGAATGATACATTGTTCGTGGCAAGTCGTGATGGCTTAGTAAAAGCGCTGGATCCTGAGAATGGTAAACAACGTTGGCAAACGGACCTAGAAGAAGATGTCATTGCTCGTCTCTCTGGTGGTATCACAGCGGCATACGGAAACCTTTACATTGGCTCTGAGAATGGTGAAGTCATCTCTCTTGACCAAGAAACAGGTGAAATTGTTTGGCGTGTAAAAGTTGGTGGTGAGGTACTGGCGAAGCCAGTTGCAGATTCAGGCCTTATTATCATCAATACTAGCCGAGGCATGTTGATTGCCCTTAATGAGAGTACAGGTGAGCAACGCTGGGCATTGAGCACAGAAGTGCCGAACTTAACTTTACGTGGCGACAGTACTCCGACTGCAATTGGCGGCGGTGTATTTTGGGGAACGGCAAATGGCCGACTCGCAGCTGCTATCGTTGAGCGTGGTCAGTTGATTTGGCAACAGCCTGTTGGTACGCCAAAAGGCGCGACAGAAATTGATCGTTTGGTTGACGTTGATTCATCGCCAATTGTGCTAGGCGGTACTCTTTTCACCATTGGATACAATGGTCAACTTATCGCCATTGACTTGCGTTCAGCGAACCCGATTTGGAAGCGTAATTACTCATCTGCGACAGACATTTCTACAGATGGTAGTCGCATCTTTGTGATAACGGAAAAAGATCATGTTGTTGCCGTTGATTCACGAAGCGGGACTGAGTTGTGGGAAAACAGCTTGCTTGAGCACCGACAACTTACAGCGCCAGTTATTGTTGGCAATTATCTCGTTGTCGGTGACACGCTTGGTTACCTTCACTGGATGGATCGTTCAACGGGCGAATTTGTTGCGCAGCAGTTTGTCGATGATAGCGGCTTGGCTGTTGGCCCGACGTTATTGTCGGATGGTTATGTGATTACAACTCGCAACGGCGATGTAAAGAAACTAACCATTAACGAATAATATCGTGATATAATTCACATTCGGCTCCTGGCTGGTGACAGCTAGGAGCCGTTTTGTTGTTTGAATTTATTAACCCTGACGTGGTTATAGGTAAAAAGCTGGTTTGATTTGGCATCGAGCAAGTCGTTACCTATAACTACAGAAGAAAGATTATTGTAGAGGTTGTTATGGTACCTGTTGTAGCTCTAGTAGGGCGTCCGAACGTAGGTAAATCTACACTATTTAACCGATTGACTCGCACTCGTGACGCGTTGGTTGCGGACTTTCCAGGCCTAACGCGAGACCGTAAATATGGCCAGGCGAGACTTGGTGAAGAGCACGAATTCATTGTGATTGATACTGGTGGTATCGATGGCACAGAAGAAGGCGTGGAAACAAAGATGGCAGAACAGTCATTAGCCGCGATTGATGAGGCTGATGTTGTATTGTTCCTTGTTGACGGTCGTGCTGGTCTGACACCTTCAGATGAAGCAATTGCTACGCATCTGCGTAAAATTGAAAAGCCAGCGATGCTGGTAGTAAACAAAATCGATGGTATTGATGCCGATGCGGCGTGTGCTGACTTTTGGCAGCTCGGCGTGGATGATATGTACCAGATTGCGGCCGCTCATGGCCGTGGTGTGACCGCTTTGCTTGAGCGTGCTTTATCTCCATTCTTTGATGATCTACTAACAAGTGAATCTGAAGAAGGTGAGATTGAAGACCTGACTGGATTCGAAGACGAAGAGCCTCTTGTTGAAGATTACACTGAAGAAGACGCAGAAGCAGAGTTCAAACGCCTTCAAGAGCAGCCGATTAAGTTGGCGATCATCGGTCGTCCTAACGTAGGCAAATCGACACTGACTAACCGTATTCTGGGTGAAGAACGTGTAGTTGTATACGATATGCCAGGTACAACGCGCGATTCTATCTACATCCCGATGGAGCGTGATGGACGCGAATACGTACTAATTGATACCGCAGGTGTTCGTCGTCGTGGTCGTATCAATGAAACGGTTGAAAAGTTCTCTGTTGTTAAGACTCTGAAAGCGGTAGAAGATGCAAACGTCGTTCTACTGGTGATTGATGCCCGTGAAAATATTTCAGACCAAGACCTAAGCTTGCTTGGTTTTGCACTGAATGCTGGCCGCTCAATTGTCATCGCCGTTAACAAGTGGGATGGTCTAGACAGTGACGTGAAAGAAAGCGTGAAGAAAGAACTGGACCGCCGTCTAGGATTCGTCGATTTCGCGCGTATCCACTTTATCTCTGCGCTGCACGGTACTGGCGTTGGTCACTTATTTGAATCTATTCAAGAAGCATATAACTCGGCGACAACGCGTGTGGGTACGTCAGTACTGACGCGTATCATGAAGATGGCAGTGGATGATCACCAGCCGCCAATGGTTCGTGGTCGTCGTATCAAACTCAAATACGCACACGCAGGTGGTTACAACCCACCGATCGTTGTTATCCACGGTAACATGGTTCGTGAATTGCCAGATTCGTATAAACGTTATTTGATGAACTACTTCCGTAAGTCTCTGGAAATTATGGGAACACCGATTCGCATTAACTTCCACAACAGTGATAACCCATACGAGAACCGTACGAATAAGCTTACGCTATCACAAGAGCGTAAACGCAAACGTATGATGTCGATGGTGAAAAACCGCAATAAATAATGAAATTCGAATACCCAAGTTTCTACTTGGGTATTTTTTTATCAAAAGTAATCGTAAAAATGACTATCACAGCAACAAAGACTCGTTTTTGTCATCAAACATGGCAATTAGAAGCACAAATACAGCTCGTTCAATCTACGGAAGAAGTGACTTACGTTATTACAGATGTCACGCCGTTCCATCCCGTTAGTCACATATGGCCGGATCACCCTGCAGACAAAGGAACGTTGAAGGTGAATGGGGCTGAGCATGACGTAGTAGATTGCCAAGTTGGAGCAGTGGAGCAGGAGAGTGGTGCTTTGTATGTGGGTAGTGACATCCCTGTAAAGCGTGATGCTGAAGGTTGGGTGTTTGTCGTCGTGCATGTTTTATCACGTACGGAATCATTTGCAATTAATGACTTGGTAACATTAGCGGTAGATAAAGACTATCAAAATGCTTTGAGTCGAGGCCACACAGCAGGACACTTAGCGTATTTGGCGTTGAATAAAGTACTAGCGGAAGACTATTGGCGAAAAGACGCAGACCGCAAAGACCCACATGGTTATTATGACTTTAATAGCTATGCGCAAGTTACGAGTTATGTCACTCCAGACAAGTGCCTCGATACGTACCGTTTAGGTAAAACACTCCGTAAAAGAGGATTAAACAGTGCAGATATGCTGAATGACCTCCAGGCGATTGCAGAAAAAGTGAATGGCCAACTGGTTGAATGGCTTCAAAGAGATGCGATGATCACCATGGAATGCCACGGCGATAGATTAACGGATTCTCGCTATTGGAAGTGCGATTTAGGGGAAGGTCAATTAGCGGTAATCCCTTGTGGTGGAACGCATGCGAGCCATTTAAATGAGTTTGCTTTTATCCAAGTTAAACTCGTTAAGCTCGACGCTCAAACTATCGAAATGCACACCAATGTAAACACTGCTTTTTGAATAAGATCTTTTTATTAAATTCTTATTTTTTGTTTAATTAAATATTTCTAAGGTTTTTTATTCTGTTTTAAATTGGAATGCAGAATATGTAACTTATGCTTTCGGTGTGTGGTTATATAAATATTCTTTTAAGGGGTGATCGCTGATCAAGGAGTAAATATCAGACGATCAGTATAAGATCCTACGTATCAAGTATGGTTATCGCCTCGTGAAACTTGTTGGGGCGGTGATGAAGATCAACATACTTGTTCGTTATTTTGAGTAGCATGCGTTACTCGAAATTGCTTAGTTTAGAGAGAGGAACGGGATATGCAGCAGAACATTTGCCCGACTTGCAATGTCGAACTGGAATGGACAGGACAATACCATTGTGCACAGTGTGAATCGGATTTTAAAAAAGTAGGTTTTTGCCCTGATTGTGAGGCGGAGCTGGAGAAGCTGCAAGCATGCGGTGCTGCGAGTTACTTTTGTAATGTGTGTAATGAACTCAAATCAAAATCACGTGTCCGATTTGAGTTCAAGAAAGTCAGTTAACCAGAGTTTGTATTCAGTTAACGGTAGAACGAACGTCGCCTTCGGCTAACCGGGTAATCAATACATCTCCCGACTTTACATCTGAAGATTGCGTAATTACTTTACCTTGCTCAGTTTGAGTAATTGAGTAACCTCGTTTCAATGTCGCTAGTGGGCTGACGGTGTCCAACTTTTCTGCGGCAATCGCGAGTTGATGGCGCATAGTCAGTAATTTGCGATCCATTGCATCCATGAGCTTTTGCTCAACACGTTCTAGCTTCGACTTCTGCTCGCTAAGGCGTGTTACAGGAGAATTTAATTGCAGCCGATAATGTTGACGCTCGATTCGCTGTTGACGCAAGGCAATAAAACGACTCATCGCTCGCTGTAAGCGCATGTCCAACTCATCTAACTGTTGCGTCTGACGTTGTAAGCGATAGCTTGGGTGCTGTCTCTCTAGACGGTGCACTAATTGAGCAGATTGCTGCTTTTGTTGTGCTAGGTAGTAACGCATCGCGCTCGCTAACTTATGCTGGCGGGTAACTAAAGCTTGATCTTTGTGGCTGTTATCACGGCTTACTAGCTCAGCGGCTGCTGATGGAGTAGGCGCGCGTACGTCGGCGACAAAATCAGCTATTGTCACGTCAACTTCATGTCCAACGGCGCTAATAATAGGAATTTGGCTTGCTGCAATCGTGCGAGCTAATATCTCGTTGTTAAAGCACCATAAGTCTTCTAATGAACCACCACCTCGGCCCACAATTAGCACATCACATTCATCACGGCTGTTAGCGCGACCAATGGCTTGTGCAATTTGAATGGCTGCGTCCTCACCTTGTACCACTGTCGGATAAATCACAACAGGTAGGGAAGGATCACGACGTTTCAATACGTCTAAGATATCGTAAAGCGCGGCACCAGTTTTCGATGTGATGACGCCAACACGTTTAGGGTGTTCAGGCAAAGATTGCTTATTGGTTTGCGCGAACAACCCTTCTGCTGCAAGCTTCATTTTCAGCTCTTCAAACTCTTGCTGAAGACGGCCGTCACCTTCCGGTTGCATGCTTTCGATGATCAATTGGTAGTCACCGCGAGGCTCATAAAGAGACAGACGAGCTTTTACTAGGACTTGATTACCGTTAGCGGGTTTGAAAGTAACGCGGCGATTGTTACCACGAAACATGGCACATTTAACTTGAGCGCGAGAGTCTTTAAGAGTGAGGTACCAGTGACCAGAGACAGGAGCTGAAAAGTTGGATATCTCTCCGACTAGCCAAACGATCCCCATTTCGTTTTCAAGGAGTAAACGAACTTCTGCGTTGAGGCGAGAAACAGTAAAGATGTTTTGATTGGTCTTGGAGAGCACAGCTAATCTCTTAGACGTGAGTATGGAAATTAGCGGCAATATAATACATAGCAAGGGGGTAATTGCAAGAAAAAAATTAAAAAATTTGTGGTCAAGCGATTGCGTTAACCGTATAATCCCTCCGCAATATCTAATCCAAATGTAGCCAACAACCTAAAACTGGTTACCCTCATTATGCGAAACGATGAGATTGGATTGTCTTTTTACTCCTCTAATTGTGAGATATTGCAAATGCTAAGAATTGCCAAAGAAGCGCTGACATTCGATGACGTACTACTCGTGCCAGCTCACTCCACCGTTCTCCCAAACACAGCTGATCTTCGCACTCAGTTGACTAAGAACATCACCCTAAACATCCCAATGATTTCAGCGTCTATGGACACTGTTACTGAAGCTCGTCTAGCGATTGCGCTAGCGCAAGAGGGTGGCATTGGCTTTATCCACAAGAACATGTCTATTGAGCAGCAGGCAGCCGAAGTTCGTAAAGTTAAGAAGTTCGAGGCTGGTATGGTGACTGACGCGGTTACTGTAAACCCTGACGCGACCATCGCTGATGTTGTTGCACTCACTGAAAAGCATGGTTTTGCAGGTTTCCCTGTTGTCACTGAGAGCAATGAGCTTGTTGGTATTATCACTGGTCGTGACGTTCGTTTTGTGACGGACCTTTCTAAGAAAGTATCTTCAGTAATGACGCCAAAAGAGAAGTTGGCAGCAGTTAAAGAAGGTGCAACACGAGAAGAAGTGCAAGAGAAAATGCACGAAGCTCGTGTAGAGAAAGTATTGGTTGTGAATGATGAGTTCCAACTAACCGGTATGATTACTGCGAAAGACTTCCACAAAGCAGAACGTAAACCAAACGCATGTAAAGATGAGCGTGGTCGCCTACGTGTTGGCGCAGCCGTTGGTGCTGGCGCTGGTAACGAAGAGCGTGTTGCTGCTCTAGTTGAAGCAGGCGTTGACATTCTACTTATCGACTCTTCACACGGACATTCTGAAGGTGTACTAAACCGCATCCGCGAAACTCGCGCTGCTTACCCAGATCTAGACATCATCGGTGGTAACGTAGCAACAGGTGCTGGTGCTAAAGCACTAATCGAAGCTGGCGTAAGCGCAGTGAAAGTGGGTATCGGCCCTGGTTCTATCTGTACAACTCGTATTGTAACGGGTGTGGGAGTTCCACAAATCACTGCAATCGCAGATGCGGCAGAAGTGGCTAATGATTATGGTATTCCGGTTATTGCTGACGGTGGTATCCGTTTCTCAGGTGATATCTGTAAAGCAATCGTAGCTGGCGCATCATGTGTGATGGTTGGTTCTATGTTTGCAGGTACTGAAGAAGCGCCGGGTGAAGTGATTCTATACAACGGCCGTTCTTACAAGTCTTACCGTGGCATGGGTTCTCTTGGTGCTATGTCTCAAGGTTCTTCTGACCGTTACTTCCAGTCTGACAACGCAGCGGACAAGCTAGTACCAGAAGGTATCGAAGGTCGTATCGCATACAAAGGCCGTCTAAAAGAGATCGTACACCAACAAATGGGTGGTCTACGTTCAAGCATGGGTCTAACTGGTTCTGCAACTATCGAAGATATGCGTACGAAAGCTGAATTTGTACGTATCTCTGGTGCTGGTATGCAAGAGTCTCATGTACACGATGTTCAAATTACTAAGGAAGCGCCGAACTACCGTCTAGGGAACTAATTACCTAACGGAAACGTTTGCTTTTTCCTTGAAGCATTAAGAAGAGGCGAGTACACTCGCCTCGGTTTTAATCACTTAGCCTTAAAAAGACTGCTCAAAATGACTAAAAATATCCATGACCAACGTATTCTGATCTTGGACTTCGGTTCTCAGTACACTCAATTAGTAGCACGCCGCGTACGTGAAATCGGCGTTTACTGTGAACTATGGAGCTGGGATGTAGAAGAAGCGGATATTCGCGAATTCAACCCAGATGGCATTATCCTATCTGGCGGTCCAGAAAGCGTAACGGAAGAGAACTCTCCACGCGCGCCTCAATATGTGTTTGATTCTGGTGTTCCTTTGCTTGGCGTATGTTACGGCATGCAAACCATGGCGGAACAGCTAGGAGGCAAAGTGGCGGGCTCTAACGAACGTGAGTTTGGCTACGCTCAGGTTAAAGTTTCTGGTGAATGTGCTCTATTTAAAGACCTTGAAGCAACTCAAGACGTTTGGATGAGCCATGGCGACAAAGTAGTAGAGATCCCAGCCGATTTCGTAAAAGTTGGTGAGACAGACACTTGTCCTTACGCTGCGATGGCGAATGAAGAGAAGAAATACTACGGCGTTCAGTTCCACCCAGAAGTGACACACACAAAAGGTGGCCTACAAATGCTTGAGAACTTTGTTCTTGGCGTATGTGGCTGTGAACGTCTATGGACTTCTGAATCTATCATCGAAGACGCGGTTGCTCGTATTAAAGAGCAAGTGGGTGACGACGAAGTTATCCTAGGTCTATCTGGTGGTGTTGATTCATCGGTAGTCGCGATGCTAGTTCACCGTGCAATCGGCGACAAGCTAACGTGTGTATTTGTTGATAACGGTTTACTTCGTCTAAACGAAGGTCAACAAGTAATGGATATGTTCGGCGACCAATTTGGTTTGAACATCATCAAAGTTGACGCTGAAGAACGCTTCCTAAAAGCACTTGAAGGCAAGTCTGACCCAGAAGAGAAGCGTAAGACTATCGGTCACGTATTCGTAGATGTATTTGATGAAGAGTCTAAGAAGCTGAAAAACGCGAAATGGCTAGCTCAAGGTACGATTTACCCTGATGTAATCGAGTCAGCTGCATCTAAGACTGGTAAAGCGCACGTGATCAAATCGCACCACAACGTGGGCGGTCTTCCAGATGACATGGAAATGGGTCTTGTTGAGCCACTACGTGAGCTGTTCAAAGATGAAGTTCGTAAGATTGGTCTAGAATTAGGCCTGCCTTACAACATGCTTTACCGCCACCCATTCCCAGGTCCTGGTCTAGGTGTTCGTGTTCTTGGTGAAATCAAGAAAGAGTACTGTGACTTGCTACGCCGTGCTGATGCTATCTTTATTGAAGAGCTTCACGCAGCTGATCTATACAACAAAGTATCTCAAGCGTTCACGGTATTCCTACCAGTACGTTCTGTTGGTGTAATGGGCGATGGCCGTAAGTACGATTGGGTTGTGTCTCTACGTGCGGTAGAAACTATCGACTTCATGACTGCTCATTGGGCACACCTACCATATGACTTCCTTGGTAAGGTTTCTAACCGTATTATCAACGAAGTTGATGGCATTTCTCGTGTTGTTTACGACATTTCAGGTAAGCCACCAGCGACTATCGAGTGGGAATAATTTTCCTCTAGACAGTTGAGTTTATAAGAACCAGCCTTCGGGCTGGTTTTTTTGTACTTCAAGTTTGTGAAGAGGAGGCTCAACTTTTTCGTGAGAGATATATATGTGGTTAAATTAAATATATATTCATTTTAATTGTTTGATTATCATAAATGGTATTGCTATGGAACAGGCTGACGTTACCTCTCTCATTCCCATCCTTATTACTCTTTTCCTCGCGCTGACCACAAGAAATGTCGTTGTTGGTTTATTCGCCGGTGTGGTGAGTGGTGTCGCTATGCTCGAAGGGACATTTGTCGAAAAAGGGCCACTAGACTCGTTTAGTGCATTGATGAAAAGCTATCTACTGCCGCAATTAACTGACAGCTACA
The DNA here is from genome assembly GCF_033338695.1 of Vibrio sp. Vb1166. NCBI lineage: Bacteria > Pseudomonadati > Pseudomonadota > Gammaproteobacteria > Vibrionales > Vibrionaceae > Vibrio > Vibrio sp. Vb1166. The sequence goes on from NZ_JAWOTE010000021.1 coordinate 15,427, forward strand.
ATGCGGGCGTCATTTTGCTCTTGGTCTTTATTGGTGGCTTTGTTGCCTTGATGGAGAAATCTGGCGGTGGTGTGGCGTTTGCTAAAAAGGTTACTCAATGGGTTGCGAGTAAATGCCAAGCTCAACTGTCCGCATGGTTCGGTGGTGTGGTTATTTTCTTCTCAGACCTTGGTACACCACTGATTGTTGGCCCTGTTTTTCGCCCTTTATTTGATAAGTTAAAAGTATCACGCCAAAAATTAGCTTTTATTATCGACTCTACTTCCTCTCCCGTCGCAATCTTGATCCCTTTTATCGGATGGGGCGTTTACATCATGGGATTGATTCAAAAAGAGTTTACTGCCCTGAATGTCAGTATGAGTGATTGGGATGCTTTCATTGGTGCGATCCCGTATCAGTTTTACGCCTTTCTTGCGATCGCGATTGTGCCGATTGTCTCTTTCTTCAAATTAGATTTCGGACCGATGGCGAAGGCTGAACAACTAGCAGAGCAGGGCTCCGACTTTGGGAAAGTGCAGGAGTCCATGAATGTGTTTACGCATAAAAATGCAAAATCTAGTTTTGTATGGGCACCTTTGCTCGTTATGCTGGTGGTTCTATGTACCATCCTCGTGCCACACGGTTTTCCATTTCAAAAAGTGGCAGGATCAACGTTTAGAGCTGCACTTTCTTCTGCATATTTCTTTGCGGCCTTCACTTTAATTGCGCTGATGGCGTTTTATGGCGTAAGAAAGCTTTCGGATGGTATTCAGGTTTATCTGAAAGGGATGTCAAACATGATGTCAGTGGCGGTGATTCTGGTATTGGCTTGGGCGCTTAGCTCGGTTGGGAAAGAATTAGGTGCAGCTGCATACATTGCTGAACAAGCTCAAGCCTGTTTCCCTTACTGGTTATTGCCAGCGGTTGCGTTTTTACTGGCCGGTATTATCTCGTTCGCTACGGGATCATCTTGGGGGACGTTTGCCATCATGATGCCATTAGTGATCCCAACTGCCGTCGCGATTGATGCACCACTGTTGGTTTGTATTGGTGCGGTATTATCTGGTGGCTTGTTTGGCGATCACTGTTCTCCCATCTCTGAAACTACGATTTTGTCGTCGACAGGAGCGGGGTGTGAACAGTATGAGCACTTCCGTACACAATTACCTTACGCATTACTCAATGGAATGATCGCATTGGGGTGTTTTCTTTTAGCTGGAATCAACGCCTCACCAGTGATTGTGCTTGCCGCAATTATTTCTCAGTGTGTGGTTTATTTTGTGCTGTCTAAACAAAAGTCAACCGCGAAGCTAGAGGTGGTTTCGGCAGAACAATAAAGAGAGAAACATCACAAAGCGGAGGCTCATAGGGTCTCCGCTTTTCTTTTGAGTCAAGGTAACATTTTTCTTGTGACAAAATGTGTGTGAGGACCTATTTATTCATTTTGTCTCGCAGAATCAACGTACTTGGCTCGGTGTTTCGTATATATGATCCACTATATGTCTAGTTATTCCTCGTATATTGTATTGTTGAAATCCGGAGACTAGACATGTTTGCACTCAAACATCTTCCTCTTGCATTGAGTTGTGTCTTAGCAGCACAAGTGAATGCGAGTATGAATATTCAGCCCGATCCGCAAAATCCGAATGGTTATGTTATTGCTCGTGGTGACGTTCAAGCCGTAGAGCAAAGCAAAACTTCTGATCCTATGTATGCCATTTGGTCACAAGCATTAGAGACACGCCCGAACTCAGTGGTTGAAGCGATTGTTCCAGGGGCGACAACCAACCCAGAAAACGTGAAGCGTGTAGAGCGTGTATTCCCCGAAAGTGAGTGGGACTTCCTGACTCAAATGGCGGCACCTGAATACACTTACACGCGTTTCCTACGTGCAATTGGTAAGTTCCCTGCATTCTGTGGTGAGTACACAGACGGTCGTGATTCGGATGCAATTTGTAAAAAATCGATCGTGACAGCGTTTGCTCACTTTGCACAAGAAACCGGTGGCCATATTTCGATTGATAACGTATCGGATAATCCGCTAGGGTTGGAAGAGTGGCAGCAAGCTTTGGTTCATGTGCGAGAAATGGGATGGTCTGAAGGGCAAGAAGGTTACACAACAGGTTGTGGTCAAAATGACTGGCAAAACAAACGCTGGCCATGTGAACCTGGACAAGGTTACTTTGGACGTGGTGCAAAACAGCTTTCTTACCATTTTAACTATGGCGCGTTCTCTGAAGTGATGTTTGATGGCGATGCATCTGTATTGCTGAAAAATCCAGGCTTGGTTGCGGATTCGTGGCTGAACTTAGCATCGGCTATCTGGTTCTTCCTAACCCCACAAGCACCGAAACCTGCAATGCTACATGTGATTGACCGTACTTGGGGGCCTTCACAGCGTGAGCTTGATGCTGGCATTGGTTACGGCTTTGGTACCACCATCAACGTGATCAATGGTGGTATTGAGTGTGGGGAGCAAAACAAAGATAAAGGTCAACCTGTTAACCGTATTCGTTATTGGGAAGGTCTTGCCGCCCATTATCAAATTCCAATTGAAGCCGATGAGACCAATACCTGTTGGCAGCAGACGCCTTACGGCAGTCTGAACCTAAATGGTGCGACAGACGTGCTTTACACCAACTGGGATGGTAACTGGAAATACTACTCAGATCGTCCTGGAGGTCACTCATTTGAATGTGAGCTTGTTGGTTTCCAAACGGCTTACTCTGCGCTAGTTGCGGGTGATTATGAGAAATGTGTAACTAACTTCTACCAATCTCATGCGGGTTGGCCAGAAGTTCGTGTAGTTGACAAGTTAGACTCTGTGGATCCGGTTGAGCCGCCTGTAGGTGGTGTGGCAGCTTGGGATTCTGGCAAAGTATATAACACGGGTGATCAAGTTTCTTACCAAGGTGCTGTTTACGAAGCGAAATGGTGGTCACAAGGTAATGAGCCAACGAAAGGAGACCCGTGGAAGCTGGTTTCAGGCACTCCTACGGAGCCGCCTACAACGGAACCTGAACCACCGGTGACTGAGCCAGAGCCGCCCGTCACAGAACCTGAGCCGCCAGTAACCGAGCCAGAACCACCAGTGACAGGCAATTTTATTCAGTGGGAGCCGGGTGTAACGCAAGTCGCTAACGGCGATAAAGTGACGTACCAAAACAAATGTTTTGTTGCGAAAAATGGCCCAGGAGTGTGGGAAAGCCCAACGCAAAGCAACTGGTTCTGGGACGAGATTTCTTGTCAGTGATCGAGTGAAAAACAACCTAACCATCTATAAAGACTCTGCTTTTTTGCAGGGTCTTTTTTTATATATGTAGTGGTTTATTTATGGAATCTAAGTTTTCAATAACAGCTTTTCTCTTTTGTTCTGCAGCCCATTAAAATTCGCGCGCATTTTTTATCAACATTTTTGAAAAAAGGTATTTGTACATGTCGACAAAACTGGCTAACCCAGCACCGCTAGGTCTTATGGGTTTCGGTATGACCACTATTCTGCTCAATATTCATAATGCAGGATTTTTCCCAATTGACTCTATGATTCTAGCGATGGGCATCTTTTACGGTGGCCTTAGCCAAGTAATCGTTGGCATCATGTGCTTTAAACGCGGTGATACATTCGGCACAACTGCGTTTACTTCTTACGGTCTATTTTGGCTAACATTGGTTGGTCTAATCGTAATGCCTCACATGGGTCTTCCTGCAAGCCCTGCAAGCTTTATGGGTTGGTACCTAGCGCTTTGGGGCATCTTCACTGGTTTCATGTTCATTGGTTCTCTATGTTACCCAACAGCGAAGCAAGTGGTATTTGGCTCTCTAACTATCCTGTTCTTCTTGCTTGCTGCTCGTGATTTCACTGGTAGCGAAGTGATCGGTGCTATCGCTGGCTTCGAGGGTATCTTCTGTGGCGCAAGTGCAATTTACTTCGCAATGGCACAAGTACTGAACAACGAATTTGGTCGTGAAGTGTTACCTGTAGGTAAAGCAAAAATCGCTCGTAAAGTTGAAGCGGTTATCGCCTAAGCTGCTACTCATAATGAAGAAAGGGGGATTAACCATTGGTTAATCCCCCTTTTTTATGTCCTCAATCGGACCACTGCTTTTTCTTATTTATGTGATAACGCTATGTTGATGGTTGCTCAACAGTTTCTGCGCTATTGCTGTCTGCCGTTGGTGCTTTACCCGTTTTACGTCGGTACTTATCTTCCCAGTAATCTGCGCCTTTAATGCCCAGTGCAACAGGGTTAAATGTAAAATCGGTCACACCACGTTTTTGTTGCTCTTCGTAGTCGTTCAGTGCTTTGAGTGCAGGCTTCGACATAAAGAAGATGATCAAAATACCGATGATGTTTAGCCACGCCATCAGTCCTACGCCTACATCACCCATCGCCCATGCTAAGTTGGCGGTTTTCACGGTTCCGTAGAACACGGATGAAATAATGATGACTTTCAGAATAAACATCAGTCCATTTACTTTGAACGTACGACGAATGTAAGCAATGTTCGTTTCTGCAATGTAGTAGTAAGCCAGAATGGTCGTAAACGCGAAGAAGAATAGAGCGATTGCGATGAATGGTTTACCCACGCCAGGTAGTGCGCTTTCGATCGCCATCTGTGTAAACACAGGACCATTTGCACCAATATCCGCTGGTAGGTTTTGAACCAGGAATGTACCTTCAATCGCACCATTTACGTTGTACGCGCCAGTGATAAGAATCATGAACGCGGTTGCTGAACACACAAGTAGTGTATCGATGTAAATAGAGAAAGATTGAACAAGACCTTGCTGAGCTGGGTGATCAACACTCGCTGCTGCTGCTGCGTGAGGACCAGTACCTTGACCTGCTTCGTTGGAGTAGACACCACGTTTTACACCCCAGCCGATTGCTGCACCAACGCCTGCCATTGGTGTGAATGCGTCACCAATGATCATGCCGAAAATGCGTGGAACCTCACCAATGTTTAGAAGGATGATGACAAACGCAGTAATGATGTAAGCTAACGCCATAAATGGCACAACGACTTGGGTAAAGTTCGCGATACGCTTTACGCCACCAAAAATGATGAAAGCCAAAATGACACAAACAACCGTACCAGTGAAAATTTTAGCAAAACTGAAGGTACCAATAGCGGTTTCAATCATGTCACCTGAGCCAAATGCGGCTTCTACTGCGTTACCGATACTGTTCGATTGAACGCCAGGAAGTAGAACACCACAAGCAAAGATGGTCGCGATAGCAAAGATCCAAGCGTACCATTTTTGTCCCATTGCTTTCTCAATATAGTAAGCAGGGCCACCACGGAACTCGCCTTCGTCTTCTTCTTTATAAATTTGTGCAAGTGTTGATTCTGCGTATGCGGTTGCAGCGCCAAAGAAGGCTACGACCCACATCCAGAATACGGCGCCTGGGCCACCGAAACCGATAGCAGCAGCAACACCAGCAATGTTACCTGTACCTACACGGCCAGACAGTGAAACGGCAAGTGCCTGAAATGATGATATCCCTTTTGTTGAACTCTTCCCTGAAAGTAATAAGCGCCACATCTCAAAGAAGTGACGAATTTGTACAAAACGCGTCATGATTGAATAGAACAAACCTGCGCCAAGGCACAAATAGATCAGTACCGGGCTCCAAATAATTCCATTCAGAAAATCAACTAATGACTGCATGAGTATTTTCCCTGTTAGTTGTGTTTGTGGTTGTTTTTCACACAATACATTACCCTTTATGTAATGCAATTGTTAACTTTTTTAGCTACAAATCCTTTGTAGCGTGATGATGAACACAGAATGGAGAGTAGTTGTTAAAATTTGGTTCTTGTTGCTTATTTGCTCCTTTTAGGTAGAAGATTTGCTTGATGATTAATTATGCAGCACATTGTCATTTAAATGTGCTGCGATTTTGATGAGTTAAAAATGCCAGTGGTTATGCATTTTGTGGAGTAAGTGTCTGCCTGTTTTTTGTTCAGTCATGTCCTCAGGCGTAACGACAAAGGTTAAGCTCCGCATTATCCATCACTTTTGTTTTTTCACCTTTCATTACGCTTGCTAGCAATTGACCTGAACCACAAGCCATCGTCCAACCCAGAGTTCCGTGTCCGGTGTTAGTAAAAAGGTTATCGTATTTAGTCGCGCCGATAATTGGTGTGCCATCAGGCGTCATTGGCCTAAAGCCGCTCCAAAACTCAGCTTGTCTGAAGTCACCACAACGAGGAAAAAGATCACGGATGACCATTTCGATGGTGTTTTTGCGCTTTTGTGGAAGGGAAGCATCAAACCCTGCTAATTCTGCGGTGCCAGCTACGCGAATTCGGTCATCAAATCGAGTCATAGCGACTTTGTAGGTTTCATCCATCACAGTAGATCGAGGAGAGAAGTGTTCATCTTCCATCGGGATGGTGAGTGAATAGCCTTTGACAGGGTAGACCGGAATATCAATATCGAGTTGCTTGAGTAGCGCTGTAGAGTAGCTGCCAGAGGCCACCACATATTGGTCTGCTTTAAATTGTCCTCGGTTCGTTTGGACACCTATGATCTTTTTACCTACTGTAACCCAATTGCTTACTTCAGTATCGAACTCAAATCGGACACCGTGTGCCTTAGCAAGCTCCGTTAGTTGTTGGCAAAATTGATGGCAATCGCCCGTTTCGTCATCAGGTAGATGCAAGCCACCAACCAGTTTGTCTTTCACAAGTGCAAGCCCTGGCTCTTGTTCAATACATTGTTCGACGTCCATTAGCTTAAATCGGGTTCCGCTTTGTTCAAGGAGCTGCATGTCCTTTTCAATGGCTTGCAGCTGTTGATGTGTTCGGAATACTTGCAAGGTCCCAAACTGACGTCCTTGATACTCAATGGCGTGTTCTTGGCGTAACTGTTCTAAGCAAACACGGCTGTGGTTAGCGATCGAAAGCATGCGAGCCTTGTTAACTTGATAGCGAGGTAGGGTGCAGTTCGCGACCATTTTACTCGCCCAGCGGATCATGTCGGCATTCAGAGTGGGTTTGATTTTAAGTGGAGCATGCTCCTCCATTAACCACTTAATGGCTTTAACAGGAACACCAGGCGCAGCCCAAGGCGAAGAATAGCCATATGAAATCTGCCCGGCATTGGCGAAGCTCGTTTCCATGGCACTGCTTGGTTGGCGGTCAATGACGGTAACTTGATAGCCTGCTTGAGATAAATACCAAGCAGAGGTTAAGCCGATAACGCCGCTGCCTAATACGATGACTTCCATTGATGCACTCCACACATTTATCAGAGTGCTCAGTTTCTTTTCTTTACCTTTTGTTAACAATCGATATAAATTACACGCAGCGTTTAGAAAAACTATAGGCTCAAGGATGAAAAGTAATCTGATAAGTGGCTTATGTCTATTTAGCCAAGTCGCGGAGTACAACAGCTTTACTGGTGCTGCAAGACATTTACACCTCACCACTGGTGCCATAAGCCAACAAATTATTCATTTGGAAGCGTTATTAGGTTTTACTTTATTTGAACGCCACTCTCGCGGTATTCGTTTAACCGTAAAAGGCACTCAGTTACACCAAGCGACGCAGTTTCACTTTTCGGAACTGAGCAAATTGCTTGATGAGCTCAAAGTAGAAAAGCAAACTAATGAAATTCGTTTGAAGTTGACGCCTTCTTTTGCTTTCAAATGGTTAGTCCCAAAGCTCGAAAGCTTCCATCATGATAATCCGGATATCCAAGTACAAATCTTTGCGGAAGGTGCGCTGGTAAATAGTGAGATAAAAGACTATGACGTCGCAATTGACTATGGTCTTCATCCTTATAGAAATGCTAACGCGGAGCTGATTTTGGATGAGCATCTGCTGCCGGTGATGAGTCCAAAATACCTTGAAGATCATGGCTGGCTAAAAACGTTGTTTGGTGAACAAAAAACCTCAATGCCAGTGAAGCAATGGCAAGAGGCGACGCTACTACACGATGCGATGCCATGGGAAAAAGCGACGCGTGACTATGAGTGGCTATATTGGGCGTCAGCGATGGGGTTGGATTTTAAAACCGATATCGGACACTTTTTTAATCGAACGGATATGGCGATGTCTGCAGCCGAAGCAGGCGTTGGGATTGCGATGGCACGAATGGCACTGATTGAGGATGAATTGACGACAGAGCGTTTGGTTTCTCCATTCAAACCGATTCCTGCCAATGCAGGGTATTACTTGATCATGAACACACGTACGAATGCGACAGAAACGTTTCGTCACTGGTTACTTGGACAGTTGAATTAGCGTTTTATCTCTGTGATTCATCCCTACGTTATTTGTTGAAAAATTGGGCAATATAAGTTTTAAGCAAGGTAAGTGCTTTGCTTGCCGCTATTTGAGTGATGAAAGACAGGGAAGAACATGAAAGACGAAACGCTATCCATCCATTTTGGTTACGAAACTGACCCTACCACTAAATCTGTCGCGACGCCGATTTATCAAACAGTCGCGTACGAGTTTGACAACGCGCAGCACGGCGCTGATCTGTTTAACTTGGAAGTGCCGGGGAATATCTACACTCGCATCATGAATCCGACTAACGATGTTCTGGAAAAACGCATGGCGGCGTTAGAAGGCGGCATTGCTGGATTGGTCGTGAGTGCGGGGAGTGCAGCGATTAACTATGCAATTCTGACCTTAGCGCAAGCGGGCGATAACATCGTTTCTACGCCGCAACTTTATGGCGGTACTTATACCTTGTTTGCGCACATGCTCCCAAATCAAGGTATTCAGGTGAAGTTTGCTAAAGATGACAAGCCAGAAAGTTTGGCCGAATTAATTGATGAAAATACCAAAGCGGTGTACTGCGAGAGCATTGGTAACCCTGCGGGTAATATCATCGATTTAGAACGTGTGGCGGAGCTTGCTCATGCACAAGGCGTACCTGTGATTGTGGATAACACCGTTGCGACGCCAGTGCTTTGCAAACCCATCGAATTTGGTGCGGATATCGTAGTTCACTCTCTCACTAAATACGTTGGTGGGCATGGCACCACATTAGGTGGCGTGATTGTGGATTCAGGTAAATTCCCTTGGGCGCAGCACAAAGACCGCTTTCCTGTTTTCAACCAACCAGAACCTTCTTACCACGGCGTGGTGTATACCGAAGCGTTTGGTGAGGCGGCATTTATCGGGCGTGCGCGTACCGTACCACTGCGTAATACCGGAGCAGCATTATCACCGATGAATGCATTTATGCTTATGCAAGGGCTAGAAACGTTACCGCTGCGTATGGAGCGCCATACCGAGAACACACTCAAAGTGGCTGAATTCTTGGAACAGAATGACAAAGTCAGTTGGGTAAGTTATGCCGGATTGCCAAGTTCTGAACACTTCCATCTCGCCGAAAAATACATGAAAGGTAAGCCTTCTGCGATTTTGTCGTTTGGTTTAAAAGACGGTTATGACGCAGGTGTGCGTTTTTATGATGCTTTGAAAATCTTTAAGCGTTTGGTGAACATTGGCGATGCAAAATCATTGGCTTGCCATCCTGCATCGACGACTCATCGTCAATTGAGCGAAGCAGAACAAAAACAAGCTGGTGTGTCTCCAGAGATGATTCGTTTATCGGTGGGCATTGAACATATTGACGATATTCTAGCCGATTTAGAACAGGCACTAAACGCGTAAAACGATTCTGTTTTTAGCTTTGGGTTACCCATAGGCCAGCCTTTAAAAAGCTGGCCTATTTTTATTTTATTGTTTAAATATCAAGGGTTTTGGTGTTTTTGGTTTGTGGTATTCCAAAAGCTCATAGAGGGTGAGATTTATTCTCTTGTCACGTTTGGGGTGGTTCCTGATGATGTGTGCAAGTATTACACATTGGAAGGGACTCAAATGTCTTACGTATTTCACCGTCATTGCCATGCCACGCTGCCAATCATCGATAGAGGTGAAGGTGTTTATCTATTCGATAAGCATGGAAAGCAGTATCTCGATGCTTGTGGTGGTGCTGCGGTATCAAACCTTGGCCACAGTCATCACGCCGTTAAAAAAGCCATGTTGGAACAGATCGAGCGAGTGCCATTTGCTCATACTGGATTTTTTACTAGTGACAACAGTGAGCGCCTAGCAGAATTGATTTGTCAGCACATGCCTGAACAGTTCAACCATGTGTATTTAGTCAGTGGCGGATCAGAAGCGGTGGAGTCGGCACTAAAAATGGCGCGGCAGTATTTCGTGGAATCAGGTAAGCCAGAGAAAAAGCAATTCATCGCGCGTCAGCAAAGTTATCACGGTAATACCTTGGGGGCTTTGGCTGTCGGAGGTAATGAATGGCGACGTGAACCGTTCAAACCCATCTTACACCCGAGCCATCATATCGCCCCTTGCTATGCTTATCGTTATCAGCAGAGTCATGAGTCGGAATTGGATTACTCATTGCGAGCGGCGAATGAGCTAGAGGCAAAAATTCTTGAGTTGGGGGCTGATAATGTCATGGCTTTTGTCGCCGAGCCCATTGTGGGAGCCACCGCTGGAGCTGTGACTGCCACACAAGGTTACTTCAAGCGTATTCGCGAAATATGCGACCAATACGATGTGTTATTGATCTTGGATGAGGTCATGTGTGGCGTTGGACGCAGTGGCAGTTTTTTTGCATTTGAGCAAGAAGAGGCAGAACCCGATCTGGTGTGTATGGCTAAAGGGCTTGGTGCGGGTTATCAACCTATTGGCGCGGTGGTTGTGAATGATCGAGTCTACCAAGCTATTGCCGGTGGAAGCGGTTTTTTCCAACATGGCCATACCTTTATGGCGCACCCTGTGGCGTGCGCTGCTGCCGTGGCAACCATTCAAACCATCTTCCAAGATGATTTATTAACGGCGGTGAATCAGCAAAGTGCTTTGCTGCGTAATGAGCTTACTTCTGAATTGGCCCATTTACCGTACATTGGCGACATTCGTGGTAAAGGCTTATTTTTTGGCATTGAGCTGGTGGCGGATAAAGAAAGCAAGGCGCCTCTGAGTAAAGCCACATTGGCAGACAAACGCATCAAACAGCAAGCAATGGAAAATGGCTTAATGTGCTACCCAATGGGCGGAACGATTGATGGCGTTAATGGGCACCATATCTTGCTTGCACCGCCATTCATTATTCAGCCTCACCATATTGATGAGCTAGTTGGCAAACTCTCATTAACGCTAAAAGAGGTAGCGAAGGAATGGAATTAGAAAATCGATCTATACGAGAGCCTATCGCTATTATCGTGGCCCCAAACGGTGCAAGAAAAACTAAGTACGATCACGCCAGCTTACCCATGACAACAGACGAACTGGTTGCAGAGGCTATCGCTTGTCAAACGGCAGGGGCTGCTATGATCCATTTGCATGCTAGAGACGCCAACGGACGTCATTCATTAGACATCGACGACAACATGGCAATTTACCATGCCGTGAAAGAAGCAGTGGGACAAAACATGATGGTACAGCTCACCACAGAGGCGGTGGGCTTGTATTCTCCGCCACAACAGATGGCGTTAGTTAAAGCTGTGAAACCAGAAGCGGCTTCTTTCGCATTGAGGGAGTTAATCCCTGATCGCGCAAGTGAGAAAGAAGGGCATGCCTTTTTCCATTGGGTGGCAGAACACAACATCGTGAGCCAAATTATTCTCTACGATGCAACCGACATTGAACGTTATTTCCAACTGCGTGATGCGGGCGTGTTACCTAAAACGCATCAGCATGCATTAGTGGTGTTAGGGCGTTATCACCAAGCTCAACAGTCTTCGCCATGGGATTTACGAGGTTTGAATTTGGCGCGTTTTGTCGAGGAAGAAATTCGATGTGCCATTTGTGCTTTTGGCGCGCGAGAGCAAGACTGTTTAGCGAGTGCGATGTTACTTGGATTCGATGTGAGAGTGGGGTTTGAGAATAACCACGTCGATGTGGCAGGCGAATTAGCAATCAGTAACGCGGCTCAGGTGGAAGCTCTACGCGATGTGGCGCATCGCTTTGCTATTCCTTTACACAGTGCGCAAAGTTTGCGTTCAGCTTTGAAGTAAATCTGCTCGCGGAAAAGAAAAAAAGAAGAAAGGAAAGTAAAAAGGCTCCATCGGAGCCTTTTCGGTATTTGTCGTTAGTTCTCAGTTTGCGCTACAGGTTGACGAGCGGGATGTTTGATAAACACCGCGACAACAGCCGCTATCGCTAATGCAAAACAATAGTAAGAATTGGCAACTACTTCAAGTGGCGATAGGTTGAATACGGAACCTAGCAGCAGTACTTGAGCACCGTAAGGCAACACGCCTTGCACCACGCATGAGAAAATGTCTAACAAGCTTGCTGAGCGGCGAGGAGAGACATTATTCTCTTCCGCCAGTTGGCGAGCAACGCTGCCCGATACAATGATGGCTACGGTGTTGTTTGCCGTACAGCCATTGACCATTGATACCAAACTTGCAATACCTAGCTCGCTTGCACGACTGTTCGCATGCTTAGAGTGACTAGAGCCAAACGCGTGGATAAGGCTACTAACGAAATTTGTTAGAAAAGCAAGACCACCTTGGCGACGCATCAGTTCACTCAAACCACCAATCAACATGGATAACAAGAAGATCTCTTGCATGTTACCAAAGCCTTTGTAAACGTCTTGGGCTAGATTAGTTAGTCCGTAATTGTCAATCGATGCCAAGCTCACGCCGCCAGCCAAAAGAATGCCAATCGACAGAACCACAAACACATTCACACCAGATACCGCTAGGATCAAAATAGTGATGTACGGCAAGACTTTTAGCCACTCAATATCGCCAGTTGCAGGCACTTGAGTCGCAGTACTGTTGAAAGCGAACACTGCAATCGCGATCAACGCCGCAGGTAAAGCAATACGAATGTTCTCTTTAAACTTGTCTTTCATCTCACAACCTTGAGAGCGTGTCGCCGCGATGGTGGTGTCAGAGATGATAGAAAGGTTATCACCAAACATAGCGCCGCTCAGCACAACGCCTGCGGTTAACGGTAAGCTCATTCCTGCTGATTCAGCAATACCCAACGCTACGGGGGCAACGGCTGCGATGGTACCCATCGAAGTGCCCATTGCTGTTGCGATAAAAGCAGAAATCAGAAAAATGCCCGGTAAAATCATGCTGGTTGGAATAGCGGATAAACCAAGGTTCACTGTTGCATCAACACCGCCAGAGGCTTTTGCTACCGCAGCAAAGGCACCTGCAAGCAGATAGATCATACACATTGCGATGATGTCTGGGTGGCCAACACCACGCATGAAGTGTTCGATTGAGCGGTTAAGTTTCTCTTTACTTAAAAGAAACGCAATGATGATGGCTGGTAATACCGCGATGGGTGCAGGCAGCTGGTAGAAGGCAAATTCCACGCCTTGCAAAGATAAGTAAGTGCCTACGCCAATAAATAGCGCAAGGAATACAATTAATGGGATCAGTGCGACCGCAGACGGTGCAACTGTTTTAGTAGTTTGTTGGGAACCGGACATGTAAACGACAATGTTAATGATAAGAGAGAAGAGCAGACTAATATCACATTTCTACATTGTCAACGTCTAGACGTCTAAATGGCTGTTTAAATTTTACACGTAAAGAAAAAGATAAAAGCTCGTGTTGCGTATCTCACTGATACCACGAGCTTTAGTTATGCGCTAATGAAGAGACTGTTGTTATTGCATTGATTTGGCTTTTTTGCGTTTAACAATACCTAAAACCATCCACGTAAATAAGACAGCAGCAAATGCCCATACCAGATATTTGTATTCGGTGTACAGGTTGCTCAACACGCTTAAATGCTCAAATGCAAAGTGAGTTAACAAGCTGAATACCAATACCCAAACCGTCGCCGCGAGGGCGTTACCGAGCAAAAACTCTCTACGTGGCATTTTCGCGATACCGCATGCAAGAGGCATAAATTGCTTCATTCCTTCAATAAAGCGGCTGACGACCAAGCACGTAGGGCCGTATTTCTGGATAGTCAATTGAAGCGTTTGCATCTTCGGGCCGGAAATGTAGCCTTTTTTATCCAACCAGCCTTCAAAGTAATAGCCGATTAGGTAACCACAGGTATTACCCAAAAAGCAGCTCAGCCACGATACCATCATTACCATACTTAGGTTCATGACTTGTTCTGACGAGAGCAAAGATGCCGCGATCATCAGTGATTGACCAGGCATCGGGATACCTATCCCTTCTAGAAATATACTGACAATCAGCGCAACGTAGCCGTATTGCTCAAGCAAAGGCTTCATTGACACGAGAAGTTCGTTAATATGTTCCAAAAGCTTTCCCCTAATAAAAGCGGAACGAAGTTGGAGTGATACTCCGAATGTCCTATTGGGTCAATTCTTGTTTCTCACCATTGAGAAAAACTGACATGCCTCTGATAATTGCGCAGAATCAACCTGCAGCAGGCTTTATTCGCCGCCACGCTCTTTGGTAGCGGCGAATTAGGGAGATCCTTATGACTCTTTGGCTTTGGTGAATGCACCATACAAATCAAGGCGGCGATGACGTAAGTTGGTGACAGAGCCTTCGGTATTAAGCTGTTTCAACTTAGTCAAATCAACATCAGCGAAGATTATCATTTCGGTGTTGGCGCTTGCTTCTGTCAAGGTCGCATCGTGTGGGAAATAGATATCCGACGGTGAGAATACGGCAGATTGTGCGTACTGGATATCGACATTATCAACACGAGGTAAGTTGCCGACACTGCCCCCAATTGCAACGTAGCATTCGTTTTCGATGGCTCGTGATTGGGAACAGATTCGTACTCGTTGGTAGCCATTTTTTGTGTCCGTCCAGAAAGGAACGAATACAATTTGTGCGCCTTGTTCTGCTAACATTCTTCCCAATTCAGGGAATTCGCTGTCATAACAAATCAGTATGCCGACTTTGCCCGCATCGGTTTCGAACACTTGAACATTGTCACCACCGTCGATCACCCAGTCTTTTTGCTCATGGGGCGTGATGTGGATCTTATATTGAGCGTTTATTTCACCATCTCGTTGCAGCAAGTAGGCCACATTATACAGTTTGCCATCTTCGATAACGGGCATACTGCCTGCAATAATGTTGATGTTGTAGGTGACAGCCATCTGCGAGAAGCGGTTTTTGATCTCTTCTGTAAAGCTAGCCAAAAAGCGAATTGCTTCGACGGAATTTTGGTCGTTTTGCAATCCCATCAGCGGCGCGTTAAAGAATTCAGGGAATAGGGCGAAATCGGCTTTGTAGTTCGCAAGAGAAGAAATGAAGAACTCAGCCTGATCGAGCAAGTCCTCTAAGTCATTCATAGCACGCATTTGCCACTGCACAACACCAATACGAATCAGCGTTTTTTCTACATCATGGACGGATTGAATATCCTCTTCGTAGAAAAAGTTATCCCACTCCAGTAGAGTTGCGTAGCCTTTAGAAGCACTATCCTCTGGCAAGTAACCACGCATAATACGCTTTACATCGAAGTCATTTGCAAGCTGAAAAGACAAAATAGGATCGTGAAGCTCACGGCGTTTTATCTTGTCGATGTATTCAGCCACGCTCAATTCGTCAGCATATTTGTGGTAATTCGGGATGCGGCCACCGGCTAAAATTGCTTTGAAGTTCTTACTCCGGCAAAGCTCTTTACGCGCATCATACAAACGTCGACCTAAACGTAGCCCTCGATAGTCCGGGTGGACAAATACATCGAGACCATACATTGCATCACCGGTTACTTGATTCTGTATGACGTTGTTTTCGGTAATGATGTCGGTATATAGATGAGGAAGAGAAAAGCGGTTGTAGTCCACTTTAATGGTTAATGCTGCACCGACTATTTTGCCGTTATCTTCAATACAGATTTGGCCATCAGGAAACTGATGAATGAGATCCATAATAGTCAGCCGTGGCCATGAGCCGCCAACATCAGGAAACACTAAGTCCATTAGTTCTGCAAGCTCAGGGTAATCCGTTGGCTCAATGGTACGTAATGAGAGTTTGGGCGAATTGCTGTCCATATCTTTCAATCCATTTATCCTTTTGAAACAGTGTTAATGAGAATGCCACAATTTGGAGCAGACAGATACTGAAGTCTTTGAGTTGTTTTGGTTTACCAAAAGCATTTCAAGAAAACAATATTAGCTTAGTTTGCTCTTCAACCATTCGTAAAACGCCGCCACTTTCTTAGCCGATAGGCGATAATTCGGGATCATCACGTAATAACCATAACCACTCTGTAAAGTTAGGTTGAGAATATGTTGGATATCCCCTCTCAAAATAGAATTCTGCGCCATAAAATCAGGAAGTAAGGCGAGTCCTTTTCCCATTTTGACGGCTTCGTAAGCTAGGTAAAAATGTTCAAAGCCTACAGAGTGATAGGTAACGGTTGATTCTACTGCATGTGCCGCCTTAAATTGCTCCCACAACTGAGGACGAGTGATTTGAGGTATCAGCGGATAGTCGCTAACAGCGTGCACATTCTTGAGTGCAGGAGCGTTAGTACAACCGACCAATAGTAGTATTTCTTCGCATAGTAAGTGGCTGTATTCATAATGCGTGGATAATGGAAGGCAGCGAATATGTAAGTCACTTTCGTTGCTCGAATCTTTGACGTTCCCATCCCCAGTACAGACTCTTACTCGGATGTTAGGATGTTGCTGGTGGAAGTCATCAATATTAGGTATCAACCAAAGACTGGCAAAAGAAGGGGTTACGTCCACGGTGAGTAATTCTTGCTTTGAATCTGACTGGATTAAGTTGGCAGTTGCATGCTGAATAAGCTCCAAAGCTTCTGTGACTTGCGGCAGATAACGCTTGCCTTCTTCGGTTAACTCAATACCACTCGCCCCTCTTTGTATTAAAGGTAAACCCACCAATTGCTCCAGCGATGCGATTTGTTTGCTTACTGCGCTTTGCGTAATACATAGGGCATCCGCTGCTTTAGAGAAACTGAGGTAATTAGAGACCGCGACAAACGTCCTTAATGCTCGAATAGAAGGGTATTCACTGCCTTTTAACATACTTCAGTTCCATTAAACTCTGCTTAGGCAAAGAGTAGAGTATTCACGGCTTGAAGCAAAGTAAGATGCAACGTATGTGTGATTAGCTTCCTTTCTTATAAAAACTAGCTAAGCGTTTTTTGACTGATTAATCTACAAGAGTATTTTAGATGTTTATTTAATTTCTTTGAAAAATCTACAAATTAACAAGAATCTTTTTCACATCAGCGATTAACCTCAATTTAGTATTGTTTATATAAAGTAAACAGACAGCTCTTTTTTTCTGTTTTTGTTCGGCGTTCTTTAGAGGATTGTCAGTGTTCTATAAAATTAAATATATTTTTCATTAATTTAAAGTTGGCATTGCATTTGCTATTTACTATTCGAACCTTCAATAGAACTTATATTAGGAGAACGAAATGAAAAGCAATGTTGTTACTTTGATTAGCCTTTTTTCTTTAGCAACGTTTAGTACTTTATCACATGCTGCGGACTCCAACGATCATGGTGTATATGTTGGCGCCAACTACGGTTACTTAAAAGTTGATGGACAAGATGACTTTGATGATGACAGCGATGTTATTCAAGGTTTAGTTGGTTACCGTTTTAATCCTTACTTAGCGTTGGAAGGTGGTTACATTGATTTCGGTAGCTATGGTAATAACCTAGCAAATGCCGAAACGGACGGCTATACAGCGGCTCTAAAAGTTACCGCTCCCATTGCTGATCGTGTCGACCTTTACGCAAAAGGCGGTCAAATGTGGTACTCGACGGATTACAACGTTGCGGGCTTCCAAGGCAACAAAGATGATGAAGGTGTATTCGCTGGTGCCGGTGTCGGTTTTAAAGTTACTGATAACTTCTTAGTTAACGCAGAATATATGTGGTACGACGTAGAACTCAATGCGGAGAATGTCGCGAACGGTGCAAACACGGAAACAGACTTTAACCAAGCATCACTAGGTGTAGAGTATCGCTTCTAATATTGTTAACAACTCTAAGCCCTAATAAAAAGCGAAGCCTAAATAGCTTCGCTTTCTCTGAACTCAATCTAGTTGAGGATAATAGAGCGGTTTTTAGAATAATTGTTCGTGCCTTTTACTGTCACTCTACTATATTTAGAGCATTTCTAACATGACTATCTAACCTTCTTACTAGTCTCGAAAAACAAAGTTTTATCACTCTATAAGTAATACTCGATAGGTCGATCGCTGCGCTACCTGACATTACATTCATGTGACCTAAAATACCGCGAACGTGTTCTGTATACTCGTTTTTTAGTTTTGAGATGTACGCCATAGCTTTAGCTAGTTGATCCCAAGCAGTAAGGCCTACAGTTGCTATTTGTTGTATTATATGACCCAGACCTGAAATTCTTAGTAAGGTCAAAATTGAAGAGACTATTTTACTTACCCAACCATCAGTCATCCGAGCATTATATCTATTGTTGAAGTCAAGAAATACGTTGCGTTCTAGGTAAGCTTGAGATTTGGGTTGTAGTGCCGACCACTCATTACTTGTAGCGGTATTGACATAACTCGGAACAGATTTTTTCCCAGTCCATGAGCGTGGAAGTCGATACCAGAACCTCCTTCTAACCGATACTCAATATCCCCCGTAAATAAATGGACATAGAGGAGATATAGGAACTGGAGTTGTATCATGAGTGCATTGTTTAATTTCCATATAAGTCAGAGTCTATATAACCAAATAAATTACATTGGCTGTTTACGTAGTAGTCATCGTTTTCTTCATCATCAATTGAAAAAGCAAAGTACTTAAGAGGGTTCTCAGTGTCACAAGCAAGGTTAGCCATGTTATTTTTTACGTAATCCTCTATTTTATAACCATCAAAGCTTCCTTCCCAAATAATAGTACTTTCATCATTACTGAGTTCTGCGACTAAAACAATAGTTACATAGTGCTCAATAAGAGGAGTGCTTATGATGTTTTTATTTTCATAGACTGGAGAAAATTCAAAGCGACCAGTACTGTCTGTGAATGTTGATAAGTCTATTGTTTTCCCTGACATGCTTAAACCAATACTAAGGCTAACCTTCAGGCTACTAAGTGGTTTTCCTTTCTTTGTTAACACACCATTGATTTGCGGTGTGTATTGATTAACGTGTTCGTCATTCAATTTACTTTCTTCAAAATTCATTACAATGCTCACTAATATGACTGTAATAATTCCAGTAACTTAATTTTTCACAACAATATTTTCATTTTGAAATTTAAAAATCTATATATGTTGTGTTTCTATTCAATATCTAAGGTTAACTTTGTGATTAGAGTTACGTTATTTTTTGTAACTACTGTTTGTAGTCATTACATCTATAGAGTTGTAATGAAACAAGCGAGTAGGGACTAACAATGAATACATCAATCAATTCATCGAGGGAGATGAGTATAGACTTTAGACTTAGATCTAGTTATCTCTTAGAAAGGATAGGTAAGCAGAAGACTTTTAAGTTGCAGGGCTTTTAGTACCATGCTTTCTGCCTTTTAGATTAGTACTTATGAACTTCTTGTTTACTGATTAATACTCAACGAGTTTGTAAACCTACATGGGCCAAAGGTATGCGGTAATCCATGTAGTAAGATTTCAGAAAGCATGAATGTTTGAAAAAAGAGACTATTTTAGTTGATACAAAAAAGGCCACCCGAAGGTGGCCTTTTCCAAACGTTTGGTGGAGCTGGCGGGAGTTGAACCCGCGTCCGAAAACCGTTCATCATTGGTACTACATGCTTAGTCGATCTTTAATTTCGCCACCCACCTGCGAACCGACACGCTAATGAATGACTAGCCTGAATTAAAATTCGCCGTTCATCTCTCAGGCGGGAGAATCCGGGCTAGCGCGTTTGGGTTTGATCCCTCGTTATTCCCCGTCTTACGTGCGGAAGCTAGGGCGAGAGAGCTCTTAGCAGGTTATTAAGCTGCTAGTGCGTAGTTTTCGTCGTTTGCGACTATTTTTTTGCGGTTTGTTAACGAGGCCTACCGCACCTCGGCATGCACCTCAGACTTCTGAATTCCCGTCGAATCCTAAATCAGCCCCAGGTAATATTCGCATAGTAACAGAAAAGCATTGGCTGTCCAGTACTATGCGTTTAAGTGGTCAAGATTAACGCAGCGCGCTCTTCATTACGCGTGCTTTTTCTCTTGCCCAGTCTTTTTCTTTTAGATCCGTACGTTTATCGTGCAGCTTTTTACCTTTTGCTACGCCAATTTTTAGTTTCACCCAAGAGCGAGACCAGTACAGTGAGAGGGCCGTTAATGTCATACCTTCACGGTTTACACGTCCGAATAGGTTATCCAGCTCACGACGACTCATTAGTAGTTTACGCACACGTGTAGGGTTCGCCACAACGTGTGTCGATGCCTGATTTAAAGGAGTGATTGTCATGCCACTCACAAAGGCTTCACCGTCACGCATAAATACGTAACTTTCAGAAATATTGGCTTTACCTTGGCGAAGGGCTTTCACTTCCCAACCTTGGAGCTCCAAGCCAGCTTCGATTTCATCATCGATGAAATACTCGTGGCGAGCTTTTTTATTCAGCGCGATAGTATTGCTACCCGCTTTTTGTTTCGTTTTTTTCTTTGCCATAATAGCGACATTATACGGGTTGGATATCGGATAGGAAATCCTTTTATTTGCGCAATCGTGGAATAAAAGTAAAATTGGCAGGAGCTTTAAATCTGTACATGTATCGATAGGAGTATGTATGAAGCAAGTCAGCCGTTCTGCGCTTGTGTCTTTTAGTGCTGAACAGATGTTCAATCTGGTTAACGATGTTGCTAAATACCCTGAGTTTCTGCCTGGTTGCTCGGGCTCTAGAATCATTGAGTCTTCGGGTAATGGTATGGTGGCTTCTGTCGATGTGGCGAAGGCTGGTATCAGCAAAACGTTTACTACTTCAAATGAGCTGATCCCAGGCCAAGCAATTATGATGAACTTGGTGGATGGCCCGTTTAAGACGTTGCGTGGTGGTTGGATTTTTACCGCGCTAGATGAGCAAGCTTGCAAGGTTGAACTAAAGCTTGAGTTTGAATTCTCAAGTAAAATGATTGAGATGGCCTTCGGTAAGATTTTTAACGAGCTTACTAGTAATATGGTAAATGCATTTACTAAACGCGCAAAACAGGTCTACGAGTGTTATGAGTATTGAGTCAGATATGATTCACGTTGAGGTTGTCTATGCTCTTCCTCATGAACAGCGTGTATTTAACTTAGTGGTAAATAATCACGCAACGGTAGAAGAGATCATTCGACAATCCGGTGTATTGGAGTTGTACCCTGAAATTGATTTGTCCAAGAACAAAGTGGGTGTGTTTAGTCGTAACGTGAAGTTGGATGCGACCGTTCGAGATCGAGACCGAATAGAGATTTATCGTCCGTTACTCGCCGATCCGAAAGAGATTCGCCGTAAACGGGCGGAGCAGGCTAAAGCCGAGGGGAGTGCAGACCCAGTCACCGGTGGCAAGCCTAGTTCTGTACGTAAAAATAAGCAGGATTAATATAAACCCAATAGCTCATGTGAGTTACTCAAAGTTTGACTAACGTGATTTCTATATAATAAAAAACCTCCCAAACGGGAGGTTTTTTTGCAAAAGTCAGTTTACTGAATTTGCTCGTAAAATGCGTCACTTTTTGGAAAGTCACCACTGATGTCTGCGAGTGTGCCTTGGTCATTAAAGTTTACAATCAGATCTTTCTGTACTGGTTCGCCATGGCCAGGAGTATGATGATAGATGTAATACCAAGTGTTTGGATAGCCGTTTTCAATAAGCATTGGCGACCCTAATACGAAGCGAACCTGTGCTTTAGTCATCCCAAACTTTAATTTATCAACCGCACTTTGTTCTACATAGTTGCCTTGGTTGATATCAATACGATAAACCAGTCTTTCCAATACCGAACATCCTGTCAGCAATGTCATTGCTAATGGTACGGCAACTAACCACTTCTTTAATTGCATAATAATTTCTTAGTAACCTTTAAAATACTGCGCTGATAATAAACAAGCTCGACGCAGATGTAAAAAGCTATGCGTCGTATGGTAGACAATCTGACAACGAATTTTGAGTTGAGTTGCATTTATTCACCGATATTAGGCGGTAAATGTCACCACATGACGTATTAGTTAGGTGACGAAGAGCACATTTCAATCGGAGGTAGGGTGATGGACGCTTTCAGCGGTGAGCCAAGCCTAGTGACTCGTTAGTCGGTTTTGGCGAATTCGCGTAATGCATCACCTGAAAAACGATAATACTCTTTTTCATGAATTAGTGTTGCACCAATTGAGCGGTAAAACTGACCTGCGGTAGGGTTACTACTTTCAGCTGTCCAGTCCAACCTTTGGCATCCACACTTGATCGCCAAAGATGCCAGATACTTCATTAACTTGAGACCAACCCCTTTTCCTCGAACCTTCGAAGATACGAACAGATCTTTTAAGTACATCTGTCCTGAGAGTTTTGGGGCAGGGAGCATGACGGTATAAGATGCAAAGCCTACGACGTCATCATTATCGTAAACCGCAATGATATTAACACCAGAATGTTCAGAGAAGACTTGGCTCTTTAGATAATGGACCAGATCGTGTTTTGATGAAGCTTTTTCTTTGAAGTAGTAATGTTCTAACTCAATAAAAATAGGGATGAGATCTAAGCAGTTGGTTTTGTGTATTGCTCTGATATCCATATCTCATCCCTTGTCGATTTATTAAGCGGCGATAAGCAGTTCTTTTGCGTTTGCCAACGTTGAGTCGGTTATTTGACTACCACCAAGTAAGCGAGCTAATTCTGCCACACGTTGTTGTTCATCTAATGCGTGCATTTGGGTTTCGGTTTGGCCTGCTTTGGTTTGCTTAGCAACAAACATTTGTTGATGGCCGCATCCGGCAACTTGAGGGAGGTGAGTGACACACAATACTTGAGTAGATTCGCCAAGCTTGCGTAGCATTTTGCCCACTACGGCAGCTGTTGGGCCACTAATACCTACGTCCACTTCATCGAAGATTAAACTTGGTGTATCTACTTTCTGAGCGGTGATCACTTGGATAGCTAGAGAGATACGTGATAGCTCACCGCCTGACGCAACTTTTGCTATAGGTTGCAATGGTTGTCCCGGGTTGGTCGATACTAAGAAGCACACGCTGTCCATGCCAAGCGGCGATGGGTGCGTGTTGTCATTGCTAACTTCGATACTGAATACTGCTTTCTCCATGCTCAATTCGTGCATGCTTTGTGTGATCAGTTTGTTCAGTTCTTTTGCGTAACGGCTGCGTGATTTGTGCAGTTTTTCTGCTTGTGTTAGAAAGCTTTGGTACTTGTGTTCTACTTCTTGAGCAAGTTCATCTAAACGTTCATCGGAGCAATCTAACGCTTCTACTTGGGCCAGAAGATCTTGATGATGCTGGTAGAGTTCTTCTGGCATTACGTGGTGTTTACGAGCTACAGACATCACTTTAGAAAAACGTTCTTCTACATAAGCCATACGAGCTGGATCAACATCGATGCCATCTAAGTAGCTGCGTAATTCATTCTTCGTTTCTTCAAGTTGAATCATCGCTTCTGACAGCATGTTAGGTAGCTCAGATAGCTTTTCATCTAATTCGGCTAATTGAATTAGGGAGTGATTGGCCGATTGCAAAATACCAAGCGCATTGACTTCTTCACCTTCGTAAATAAGTTCGATGGCTTGCTGACAGGTAGTGGCGAGTTCACCACTGTTGGATAGTCGTTTATGCTCTTGCTCGAGCTCTGCAAATTCTTCTTCACCTAGCGATAACTCATTCAGTTCTTTGATTTGGTATTCAAGCAACTGTTTTTGCGCCTGGTTTTGCTGGCTATTTTCTTTTAGCTGCTTGAGGTTATTATCCGCCTGACGCCAATGCTGGTAAGCACTTCGTGTGCTTTTTAGTAGGTTTAAATGCCCAGCATATTGGTCGAGCATGGCCATTTGGTGCTCACTTTTCATCAATTGATGATGAGCGTGCTGCCCATGGATATTGATAAGTAGCTGCCCTAGAGATTTGAGTTGTGATAGTGGAACAGGGCTGCCATTAATGAAGGCTCTTGAGCGGCCTTCTTTTGTGATAATACGACGCAAAATACACTCACTGCCATCTAGCAGATCGTTATCTTCTAACCAACGTGTTGCATGTAAGTTGTTGTCCAATAAAAAAGCGGCGCTAACTTCGGTTTTCTCTTCACCTTGTCGCACCATGCCGGCATCGGCTCGTCCGCCTAAGCAGAGCCCTAAAGCATCGATAGCAATGGATTTACCCGCGCCTGTTTCACCTGTAATGGTGGTCATGCCCTTAGAAAGCTCGAGTTGTAAAGACTTAACAATCGCAAAATTATTAACACTTAGATGAGCCAGCATTTTATTTACCTGTATAACTGAACAATACTGTATAAGAGAACAGTATATACTGTTTCTTTATACAGTAAAGTCAGGTAAGGAAAATTTTCTTTGTAGGCTGTTTTTTTGTGATGAAGTGGGAAAAATGAGCCGATGTGATTACAACGACTCATTAAAATTGAACAGGTTACGGACGAGTTGGGTTAATCGTTAGTGGTTCTAGTGTGACGACTGCATTCACACCTGCACCTGGGTGATCTACGTATGAAGTATCTTGCATTAGAGTGTAGTAAACGTCGACGAAGTCATCATCATTCGTGAGTACACCATCGGGGATAGTGTCGATGATCTTGTTCGTGATTTGCGGAATAATCGCGTAAGCCTGAACTTCTGGATCTGGAATCGCTTTCAATACTTCTTCGGCAACTTGAACAAGGAGTTTTGCCAATTGTTTATAGTCTGTGCCGTCATCTTGCTCCATGAGCACAATGTCTGCCGCACCCCAGCGGTAACGAGACCAGTGAATAATGATCTGATTCGGATAGTAATCTTGGTTATCGTAGTCTAAGTATGGAAGCTCCACCAAATCGAGAGTAGGTTCATCACGACTTGGATTGACGCCCGTTACGATAGCGTAGATTTCTGCCTTGCCAGAGATCCAAGGTTCTTTGTCATCGGCTAGACGGATCTTTTTCAACTGCGTGGTTTGAATTGGAGCCGCTTCGCTATTTGACAATAGCGGTGTATTTTGGCGTTGTTCATCAGCAATATATGGTTGAACTAAAGCTGGTTGACCGAGTTTTTTCATCTCAGCTTGCATAGCTTGCAAGCCTGCTTTTAGCTCTGCAGAGCTATTGTTATCAACGACAAGCACAGGTACCTCAGGGAGCTGGTAAACATCGAGTTGATGGATGTTGCCATAAACATCAAATGCTTCGATGTATTGCCAATTCTCATCATCACCACTTGGTTCAAATGCAAATAATGGCTCGACCTCGCCACTTTGCCATGCTGTTATCATGGCTTCATTTGCCAAGCGAACTTCTAACAACTGATCTGAGTATTCAGAAATACCTTTCCAGCTACGAATTTGAGTGTCAGCTTGTACAAGCTGGCGGCTGAACTCTGAGTTAGGGTTTTGCTTAACAAATGCTGATACAGAAACGTTAGTCTGTTGCGGAGTAATATCTCTTCTCAGCATGGGTTCAATGGCAGCATAATTCTCACTCAATTGTTGAGCTAGGGCCCGTTTCGTCTTAGTGATATCTTCCGCTTTTGCGTTGGACACACTGTTGACTTGCGTTTCCTCTGATTGGCAGCCAATAAGTGCTAATGTACTGAGAACAGACAGAATGATGGTTTTCTTCATAATATGTCCTTTATTGATTGTATGAAATAGAGTTAATACTCTATTCATGGTGAGAATATCACCGGACATAGATCATTGAATTTGCTTTTCTATCTTTTGTGTAAAGTTTGCCCACAGGATCAAAATTTATAAGCTTCTCTTTAATGATGACAAATATCGTGTCGCCTCACTACTTTGTGTCTATTTCTTGTCTAAGAAAGCCAAAAGCCAGTAGCAATTGAGCTGCTGGCTTTTTTATTGAAGTTATTACCCTGAGTAACAAGTGTTAGAACAATTTACTAGACCAGCCAAGCTTATTCCGTAAGACGTGATAGTAGCTGTAGTCTTTTGGATGGATGAGCTTTAGTACATTTGGACTTTGATAGATGTGAATTTCGTCGCCAGGGGTAACTGGAAGTGAGACTTGTCCATCACAGCTAACTTCTTGTGTTCCACGGTTTTCTGGTGATACCACCAATTTAATTCGACGTTTTCCATCAACCACCAAAGGTCGACTCGACAATGTATGAGGGAACATTGGCACGAGTGAAATGGCATTCAAGCTAGGAGAAAGAATTGGGCCGCCGCCAGAAAGTGAATATGCCGTCGAGCCAGTCGGAGTGGAGACAATCAAACCGTCGGCCCGTAAAGAGAAGGCGAAGCTTTCATCAATATACACTTCAAATTCAATCATATGAGCAATTTGCCCTGGGTGAAGTACGGCTTCGTTTAGCGCAGCGTTATGGCTCTTTATTTGTCCGTGGCGGTGTACTTCCGCCTCTAAAAGAAAACGCTCCTCTTCAATGTACTCACCGTCGAGTACCGCTTGCAGAGACGCTTGGAAGTCGTCTGGGTTCAAGTCAGTTAAGAAGCCCAAATTTCCGCGGTTCACGCCTATAACTGGTACATCAAATCGGGATAAAATTCTTGCTGCACCTAGCATGTTGCCATCGCCACCAACCACAATGGCTAGGTCGGCATTTTTTCCTAGTTCAACTAAGCTAGCAAACTGACTCTGTGGGATATCATCCAGTATTGCGGCAAGGCGATCGTCAATGAATACTTTATAGCCCTCAGAGGTCAACCATTGGTACAACTCTTTATGAGTTTGAATTGCTTGTTGATCTCTTGGTTTTCCGATAATCGCGATCACGTTACATGGATTTTTCATAGCATTTCCGCATTAAAGAGGCTTGAATCAGGAATCTTCATCCCCATAATAATGGCAAGTCACCTAAATATGCGAATTTTTATGTGGTTAAAGCCCGCAAAAACGCGCATGGCTTTAAGGGCATTATGTTGAATTCTGGAGATATCATGAGCAACGAAGAAAACAAAGTTACAGAAGAAGAGCTTGATCAAATCATCGAAGAGGCTGAAAAAGTAGAAGCTGAAGCACAAGAAGTTGAAGCTGAGCTTGAAGAGCTTGGTGATGAGACAGACGCTAAGATTGCTCAACTAGAAGCGGCACTATTGTCTAGCGAGGCAAAAGTAAAAGAGCAACAAGATGCGGTGTTGCGTTCTAAAGCTGAAGTAGAAAACATGCGTCGTCGCACTGAGCAAGAGATCGATAAAGCACGTAAGTTTGCGTTGAACAAGTTTGCAGAAGAGCTGCTTCCTGTTATTGATAACCTAGAGCGTGCAATTCAAGCGGCAGATACAGAGAATGAAACTGTGAAGCCGTTCCTAGAAGGCGTTGAACTAACCCATAAAACGTTTGTAGACGTTGTCGCGAAATTTGGCTTGAAAGCAATCAACCCTGAAGGTGAAGCATTCAATCCAGAGTTCCATCAAGCGATGTCGATTCAGGAGAGCCCTGATCATGAATCAAACACTGTTATGTTTGTTATGCAAAAAGGTTACGAACTAAACGGTCGTGTGATTCGTCCGGCAATGGTAATGGTTGCTAAGTAACTTTAACTCCCTGTTTTTTAAATATAAAAGCGCCCATCATTTTTGATGGGCGCTTTTTTGTTTTAAACATAAATGACTGCATCGAACTTCGTTGTATATCGATAAATGAAAATTTGATCCCCTTCATATTTTTTCCTATTGGTTAATTATTTTCCTATAGGAGATTTTCTCTCATCTCGCTGCGTGTTTATTAACGGAAAGGGCTATAAGTGATTGTAATCATTCGCTGTGTGAATGTTTGTTCTGCATAGGAATGTAAATATAGTCATTTTTTCTAAAACAATTTCGTTAACAAAAATGTAAATTATCACTTTATTTTGTAACTTCGGTGTGTATGATTTGCGACTAATGCTTTAAAAGTAAGCATATATAACTACAAAAATGTAAATAGTAAACACAGCATATCGGAGATTTATAATGGATAAATCGCTTTCTAGTAAGATTTTTATAGGCTTGTTTGCCGGCCTTGTGCTGGGGACAGCAATTCAGTACTTATTTAGCGGTATTGCGATTTTTGATACATACCTACTTGGAGCAGCAGAAGGTGTTGGCGGCATGTTCGTCTCACTGATCAAATTGCTTGTTGTTCCTTTAGTTTACGTTTCAATCGTATGCGGCATTGTTGACTTGAAAGATATCAGTGCATTTGGTCGTCTTGGTGGAAAAACTTTTACCCTTTACATTCTTAACACCATCATTGCGATTACGGCGGCTTTGACTGTCGGCTTGATCTTCCAGCCAGGAGCGGGCGCTAATCTAGCAGGAACGGTATCTGAGGCTGTACAGCTGACAACGACAGAGACGCCGGACATTTTCTCTTTAGTTGTTAACATTGTTCCTAGCAATCCTGTACAAGCGTTTGCTAGCGGCGACATGCTGCAAATCATCTTTATGGCAATTTTGACGGGGCTTGCAATTCAAGCTTTGGATTCTCGTGGTGGCCCAGCTATTCGCACATTCAAAATGGCAAATGAAATCATGATGAAATTGGTTGGATTAGTGATGAGTCTTGCACCATATGGTGTGTTCGCACTAATGATTCAACTAGGTGCAACGCTAAACGCCAATACATTAATGTCCGTTGCCGGTTACGTGGCTTTGGTGGTTGCGATGTTGGTGTTTTGGATCTTCTTCTTCTACCCAATGGCAGTGAGTATTGCGACAGGAACTTCTCCAAAGACTTTCCTACGTGCAACTCGTGAGCAGATTCTTTTTTCTCTATCTACCGCGAGCTCAAACGCGACTATCCCGGTAACGATGCGCACACTGACAGAAAAGCTTCAGGTCTCTAAATCGGTTGCTGGCTTCGGTGTACCACTGGGCGCAACGATGAATATGTCTGGTGTGTCTATCTATATTGCTCTAGCAACGATGTTTGTTGCGAACGCTTTTGGCCAGCCAATTAACACCGCAGACATCTTCACACTTGGCTTAACTATTCTTCTGTTATCTATTGGTGCTGGCGGCGTTCCTGGGGGCGGCGTGGTAATGGTAGGCGTTTTGCTTCACCAACTGGGTTTACCACCTGAAGGTTTAGCAATCATTGCAGCGGTCGACCGTATTAATGATATGTTCTGTACATCATCTAACGTTGTCGGCGACACGGCAGTGAACACCATTGTTGCAAAAACAGAAGGTGAGATAGGTAAAGAAGAAGGTGTTGATGCTGAGCCTGCTCAAGCGAACGCCTAATACCTTGAATCATTTATTTTAACCCTAATATTGAAGCGAGCTCTTATGAGCTCGTTTTTTATTTAGGAAGAGTCGGACATAAATAAATTTATCTGGGAAATGACGTTTTGTTGCGCTACAGCAGTGTGACGAGTTCCCAACTAATCAGAAAGAAACACATAAATTTCGAAAAAAGACGCTTTTTTTTAATTCTGCCCTTGAAAAGCATTTTGCCGCCCTTATCTATGTGGCATAGAGAAGCAAACATTGATTATTTTTGTTTGTGAGCAAGGGTTGAAACCCGATTCTCCTCCCCCCACATTGGGGTTATAACCAAACGAAAATAGAATTTATTCGGAGATAGCCAGATGGGTAAAATCATTGGTATTGACTTAGGTACTACTAACTCATGTGTTGCTGTATTAGACGGCGACAAACCACGTGTAATTGAAAACGCAGAGGGCGAACGTACTACTGCATCGGTTATTGCTTACACTGACGGTGAGACGCTAGTAGGTCAACCAGCGAAACGTCAAGCAGTAACTAACCCAGAAAACACGCTATTTGCAATTAAGCGTCTAATCGGTCGTCGTTTTGAAGACGAAGAAGTTCAGCGTGACATCGAAATCATGCCTTACAAAATCGTTAAGGCTGACAACGGTGATGCTTGGGTAGAAGCGAAAGGCCAAAAAATGGCAGCTCCTCAGGTTTCTGCTGAAGTTCTTAAGAAAATGAAGAAAACTGCTGAAGACTTCCTTGGTGAGGAAGTAACTGGCGCAGTTATCACAGTACCTGCTTACTTTAACGATGCTCAGCGTCAAGCGACAAAAGATGCTGGCCGTATCGCAGGTCTAGAAGTTAAACGTATCATCAACGAACCAACAGCAGCTGCGCTAGCTTACGGTCTTGATAAGAAAGGCGGCGATCGCACTATCGCGGTATACGACCTTGGTGGTGGTACATTCGATATTTCAATCATCGAAATCGATGAAGTTGAAGGCGAGAAAACATTCGAAGTTCTAGCAACTAACGGTGATACTCACCTAGGTGGTGAAGACTTTGATAACCGTCTAATCAACTACTTGGTTGATGAGTTCAACAAAGAGCAAGGCATCAACCTTAAAAACGACCCACTAGCAATGCAGCGTGTTAAAGAAGCAGCAGAGAAAGCGAAAATCGAGCTTTCTTCTACTTCTCAAACAGACGTAAACCTACCTTACGTTACTGCAGATGCAACTGGTCCTAAGCACATGAACATTAAAGTGACTCGTGCAAAACTAGAATCTCTAGTTGAAGACCTAGTACAACGCTCTCTTGAGCCATTAAAAGTAGCTCTAGCTGACGCTGACCTATCAGTAAACGACATCACTGACGTAATCCTAGTTGGTGGTCAGACTCGTATGCCAATGGTTCAAGCGAAAGTTGCTGAGTTCTTTGGTAAAGAAGCGCGCCGTGACGTAAACCCTGACGAAGCAGTAGCAATGGGTGCTGCAGTTCAAGGTGGTGTACTTGCTGGTGACGTTAAAGACGTACTACTACTAGACGTAACTCCACTGTCTCTAGGTATCGAGACAATGGGTGGCGTGATGACTAAGTTAGTTGAGAAGAACACAACTATCCCAACTAAAGCGAACCAAGTTTTCTCTACAGCGGAAGACAACCAGAGCGCGGTAACTATCCACGTTCTACAAGGTGAGCGTAAGCAAGCGATGTACAACAAGTCTCTAGGCCAATTTAACCTAGAAGGCATCCAGCCTGCACCACGTGGTATGCCACAAATCGAGGTTACGTTTGACCTTGATGCGGATGGTATCCTACACGTGTCTGCGAAAGACAAGCAGACTGGTAAAGAGCAGAAGATCACTATTCAAGCTTCTGGCGGTCTAAGCGATGAAGACATCGAGAAAATGGTTCAAGAAGCAGAAGCTAACAAAGAAGCGGACAAGAAGTTCGAAGAGCTAGCGACTGCACGTAACCAAGCTGACCAAATGATTCACGGTACTCGTAAGCAAGTAGAAGAAGCTGGTGAAGCGCTACCTGCAGAAGAGAAAGAGAAGATTGAAGCAGCAATTTCTGAGCTAGAAACAGCACGTAAAGGCGAAGACAAAGAAGCTATCGATGCTAAAGTTCAAGCACTAATGACTGCTTCTCAAAAGCTGATGGAAATCGCTCAACAACAAGCTCAAGCGCAGCAAGCACAAGGTGCTGACGCAGGTGCACAGTCTAAAGAAGACGACGTTGTAGATGCTGAGTTCGAAGAAGTTAAAGACGACAAGAAATAATATTTCTTAACCAGATGGCTGCATAGCCATCTGGGGTCGATAAGACTTCGTGTGCGGGCGTTTGGGGCAACTCTTACGCCCGTCTGTTTGTAAACGCTGTCTTTCTAGTTAAGTATGTTGCAGACAAGTGCACTTACCTAGAACGATACAAACACCAAGCGGTGAATCGATGCCGTTTGTAGTAATTAACTGGTGACGAAGAACATGTCAAAACGTGATTTTTACGAAGTATTAGGCGTAAGCCGTGATGCCTCAGAGCGCGATATCAAAAAGGCGTATAAGCGTCTAGCGATGAAATTCCACCCAGACCGAAACCAGGGTGATGATTCTGCGGCGGACAAGTTTAAAGAAGTAAAAGAAGCGTACGAAGTTCTGACCGACCCTCAAAAGAAAGCGGCGTACGACCAATACGGTCATGCAGCTTTTGAACAAGGCGGCGGTGGTTTCGGTGGCGGCGGCTTTGGCGGCGGCGGTGCTGATTTCGGCGACATCTTTGGCGATGTATTCGGTGACATCTTTGGTGGTGGTCGTCGTGGCGGTGGTGGCCACCGTGCCCAGCGAGGTGCTGACCTACGTTACAACATGGAATTGACGCTAGAAGAAGCGGTTCGTGGTGTAACGAAAGAGATCGAAGTACCGACACTAGTACACTGTGATACCTGTGATGGTAGTGGCGCGAAGAAAGGTTCATCTGCTGAAACATGTGGTACCTGTCATGGTCATGGTCAAGTACAGATGCGCCAGGGCTTCTTCGCAGTGCAACAAACCTGTCCTACCTGTCACGGCAAAGGTAAAATCATTAAAGACCCTTGTAATGAGTGTCATGGTCAAGGTCGTAAGCAGAAAACAAAAACACTTAACGTTAAGATCCCAGCAGGTGTTGATACTGGCGACCGTATTCGTCTATCTGGCGAAGGTGAAGCGGGAGAAATGGGAGCACCAGCGGGTGACTTGTATGTACAAGTGCACGTGAAAGAGCACCATATCTTCGAGCGTGATGGCAACAACCTATACTGTGAAGTGCCAGTAAGCTTTGCGATGGCAGCTCTAGGTGGTGAAGTTGAAGTACCAACCCTAGATGGTCGCGTAAGCCTAAAAGTGCCTTCAGAAACGCAAACAGGTCGTATGTTCCGTATGCGTGGTAAAGGTGTGAAAGGCGTTCGCGGTGGCGGTGTTGGTGATCTTATTGTTAAGTTGGTTGTTGAAACACCAGTAAACCTAAGCTCACGCCAAAAAGAACTGCTCAAAGAGTTTGAAGAGTCTTGTGGTGGTGAAGCGGCGACAAAGCACAAGCCTAAATCAGAAGGCTTTTTCAACGGTGTGAAAAAGTTCTTTGATGATTTAACCAGCTAAGACGTTAGTGAAAAGCACAAATACAAAGGCCTGCTAAAATGCAGGCCTTTTTGCATCTCGGTGTTCTTCCTAATTCCAGCAATCACTTGGTTCTTCGACATTTGTTGACGTTAAAGTAATCGTTTTAGAACCAGTCAAGCACTCGTCGTCGTCTTGTCCCAGAGCCGATTTTGCTGTTGCTGTAATGGTATAGGCCGTACTTGCAGAGCTCGCAATATCGAAAGAAAATCTATTTGTGTCTGAGTCACATAGAGTGCATGTGCCTCCAGAGAGAATATGACTCCAGTCGTACCCACCATCATAAGATGTCTCTAGCTCTAGCTGAATTCGACTAAGATCGCTCAAGGCAACCGTCCTATGAGACTTGATTACATGATTAGTGTAAGAGGGGTATGCGACTGCAGCAATGATCCCGACAATCACTACAGCTACCAGTAATTCGATCAATGTCATCCCTCTCAATCCTTTTTTGTAGCCGTTACAACGAGAAATTCGAATCATCACGAGTAGTTTCCTTTTCACTTTTCCGCCTATTTTTGGCAGGTGATAGCATCTGTGCAAGATGAATTACGGCCCTTTTGCCGTTTACATAGGAATTTGGGAAATGCCTCGCGGGTTTACGTTGTTGGAGCTTCTTATTACTGTTGCTGTACTGAGTATTATATTGGCGTTTGCAGCTCCAAGCTTTAGCCGTGTTTCACAAACTGTGCAAATGCAGCGATTAGCAACTGAATTAGCTGGTTTTCTAAGCCAAAGTAAGTCCGAGGCGGTAATGAGAAATCAAAAATTATATATTCATTTCTCTATGGCTAAAAACGTCGTTGTCAGTCAAGGTGCATGGTCTCTACAGTTAACTAACTCGTCTAGCGGCTCTGGGGGCGTAATTTTAAGCCTTTCCGGCTCTGCCTACTCTGAATTATCTTTGAAGCACAGCTACGAGAATCAAAAAATAAGCTTCGATGAGGTCCGTGGACGACCCCAAGGAGGAAATATAGAGTTTTTCCCAACTAATGCTCAAAACATAAAACTACAAGCAAAGCTCTCCAACCCTCCCGGAAGGATAAAAATTTGTAGTAACTCTGGAGCTAAGTTATATGATTACCGTCAGTGCTAACAAACGCTATCAAATAGGTAGCTCTTTAATCGAATTGATGATTAGTTCTTTAATTGGGTTAATTGTCCTTAGTGTAGTGGGCTCTATATTCTTGAGTTTACAAAAAACAGCAAAGGAAAAAAGCTTAGGGCTAAATTTATTGCAAGGTCTGAATATCACTTTATCTGTTATGAAAGAAGATATTCAAAGAGCAGGTTATGATGGTGGGAACGGTAGTTCACTCAAATTATCCGGAGCTACAGGAACCATAATGCTGAGCGGCGCCTCTTCTGTAGGGCTTGTGTATTTTAAAGAGGACTCAGCTGCCAATGAAGACTATCGAAATATTAAGTATGAGAAGAGAGATACTCGGTTTTTTATATGTGAAAAAGGTGTTGTGTCTCAAACACAAATATTATCTTTTGATGGTATAGATTTTTGTCGTTCTCTATTTGATGATGATATTTTCCAAGTTACCCAATTCACCGTTAGTTCAGAAACAGTGACTAATGGAGGAAATGTAAGTTCGGTCACGAGCGTTAAGTTAGGTTTGAAAACGATTGATGGAGCCTTTAGTGAAGTTGCGGAGTTTTCTATCAAACAAAGGAATTGGCAATGACATCTAAATATAGCTATTCCGGTTATACCACTTTGCTTGTGACTTCTATACTTTTATTACTTGCTTTAATTGCATCATTAGCATCATCCAAAGGTGTATTTTTTCAAATAAAAGTTGCGCAAAACGAAATAAAATCTCGACAAGCACATTGGTTAGCGGAAGGAGGTGTTGAATGTGCATGGGCGCAATTTAGAGTTAATAATATTGTACCAGCCGTAATAACAGATTGTGGCTCAGGGCTTTGGACGATTCCGAGTTTTACGAGTACTTCCAATGGGTATTTGGTTACTTCTAATGTTGGATTTACAAGCATTAGTAAGGAGATTATTTTGGGAGGTAACTTGAGTTATGGTGCAATGCAGTCTAGTGCAGACATTTATTTTCATTCTAGTGCAACGTTCTCTACTCCAGACCCAGGGGAATTGAGCAGCGATGGGTGGGAGTGTATTGCGTTAAGGTATAAAAAGCGCTTTTACTCCTCTTCAGTTGATAATAAAGGCGTAATTCATGGAGAGTCTCCCTATGCCGATTTTAACAACCCTACAAATAAAGATTGTGCAAACACGACGGCAAACCGTCATCTCTCATCTAGTGTTGGCGGGGTTGATGCTGGTGATGATTTTACTCAAGATACAGATTTAAAGCCATTTGAATCCTTCTTTGGAGTAAAGGCTGAAGAGCATAACGATGTCCGAGATAATGGTGTATTTCATGTTATGACGGGCTCAGTGGCTGATGGTATACCTAATTGTGGTGCTGCTTTAACAGCAGAAATTCAGTCAGGGAAGCATCATTTATGGGTGGAAGGGAGCTGTGAAATCAAGCAATCGGAATACAATGATTTAGTGAATGCTACATCATCGACCAATGGCGTAACAGTGCTCATTCATGATGGTCTTTTCTCCGTGATGGGACCACCGAGCTCCGGCGCTACATCAAATAAGTTTAAAGGGGTCTTGTTTCATTTCAATCATGATTATACCCCGACAACAGCGGATTGGGTTGGGTTCGAAGCCAATGCTCACCTAAATCATGTGCCAAGTGTTGTTGAAGACTCATACAGGACAATAGCTTCTTATTATCAGCATGGTTCTTTTACGGTATCTGGTGGTCAATATTTTGATAGTGAAGATCAGGCAGCGGTTTTCTTCGATTCTTTGGACTTTAGATACAATAAAGATGTGATAGACAATTCAAGGAATGCGCATGCAATTCCTAGATGGAAAAAAGGCTCCTGGAATGATCTCTAAACAAAAAGGTTTTAACCTTCTTGAAGTTCTAATTTCTTTTCTGCTTATCGGTGTTGGGGCTCTAGGTTTAACTAAGCTAAACGTATATCTAGAACGCGAATCCGAATATGCCATAAAAAGTATTGAAGCACTGCGTCTAGCAGAAAACCAGCTCGAATGGTTCCGGACGCGTGGTGCTTCTGCGGCGATGTCTACCATCACACCTGCAAATTTTGCTTCTATTGCAACAGGCTCTTCTGTTGCTGGATCTTATGTCGTCGAGTGGGAAGTTCCAGCTGCCACGGTTTCAGGAACACTGAAAACTATCACCATTACCTCTATCTGGAAGGATAGAATCGGCGAGACGCGATCAGTTCAGCTTAAAACGATGATCTCACAATACAGTGAATTCGAAAACTAAGTTCAATTGCATACATGGGCTGAGACAAATGCGGGTGTAATTCCTGTTTGATACCGGATTTGTCACGGTTAATAAATGGTTTTTGAACTGTTAATCGAGTTGATGTGCTACTGTTTTTATTATGTTTAATTGAAGTGGTGTTTTTGCAAAATATGTCTCCAATTATGAAAAAAAATCTAGAACCTTGTGCTTTCTCCATTGGTGTTTACTAGAATACTCGTTGGATAGTAGGTCGTTATAATTATTCAAATAGGCCTTGGCACCAACATCATTCACTATGGAGTTACCATGAGTAACCAAGCTGTAAATAAGGCACCATCATCGAAGCCGAGCGGGATGGAGCGCTTTTTAAACTTTATCGAGAGGACAGGTAACAAAATTCCTGATCCTGCGATTTTGTTCTTCTGGGCATTGATCATTACTTGGGCGGCGTCAGCACTTTTGTCGAATGTATCATTCGATCTTCCAAACCCTCGAACGGGCGAAGCTCTTACTATCACCAACTTACTTACGGGCGAAGCGCTAGCAAGTTTCCTTGCTAACATGGTGACGACGTTTACTGGCTTTGCGCCACTGGGTATCGTACTTGTCGCAATGCTAGGTGTGGGTGTTGCAGATTCTTCGGGCTTTATTACGACGGGTCTTAAGAAGATGCTGAACTTCACGCCAGCTAAGCTTCTTACTCCAATGCTTATTTTGGTTGCCATTGTATCGCATACTGCGGCAGATGCAGGCTATGTTCTGGTTATTCCTCTTGGCGGTATTATCTTCCATGCGGCAGGTCGTCACCCTTTAGCAGGTATTGCGGCAGCATTTGCAGGTGTATCTGGTGGCTTCTCTGCAAACTTTATCCCTTCAGGTATCGATCCGCTATTGGCTGGCTTTACGCAAACTGCGGCGCAGGTTCTTGATCCTGAATATGTGGTTAACCCATTAGCGAACATCTTCTTCACTGGCCTATCCTCTATCATTATTGTGGGGATTGGTTGGTACGTGACAGAGAAAATCATCGAGCCTCGTTTATCAAAAATGCCAATTGATGATGATGCGGAAACCGCGCCAAACCTAGGTTCATTTACTGAACTGGAATCAAAAGCATTCCGTTATGCAGGTTGGGCAATGATGGCGGGTATTGCTTTACTTGTTGCAGCGTTAATTCCAGAAACATCAGCACTTCGCTCGCCTGAAGGTGAAATTACAGCCTTCTCAGCACCGATAATGAAGTCTATCGTGCCGTTGATCTTTATTCTGTTTATCATTCCTGGTTACGTTTACGGTAAAGTGTCTGGAACGTTCAAGACCAGCAACGACATTATCAAAGCGATGGCTGATACTATGTCAACCATGGGCGCATACATTGTTATGTCGTTCTTCTGTGCTCAGTTCCTATCTGCATTTGCTCAGTCAAACATCGGTACGATGCTAGCGTTGTATGGCGCAGAAGGCTTAAAAGCGATGAACCTACCAGGTGAAGTGACCATCATCGGTATGATCCTTCTAACCGCGTCTGTAAACCTACTTATTGGTTCGGCATCGGCAAAATGGGCTTTAATTGGTCCAATCCTAGTGCCAATGCTAATGGCGGTTGGTATCTCGCCTGAGCTGTCTCAGGCGGCTTACCGTGTGGGTGACTCTGTATCGAACATCATTTCGCCTCTAATGGTATTTTTCCCTCTTGTTGTGGTTTACTGTCAGCGTTATGTGAAGTCGGCTGGTATCGGTACGCTTGCGTCACTAATGATGCCATTCTCGATCGCAATGCTGATCGGTTGGTCTATCTTCCTAGTTGCTTATTGGATGGTAGGTATCCCGCTAGGCATTCAAGCTCCTTACACTTACACAATGTAAAAACGTGTAGGGTGTGAAAGCCGCTAATTGGCAGCCAAAAAGCGCAGGTCTTCGATCTGCGTTTTTTTGTTCTCGTAAAACGAACATCGATAGGTCTTGTAACTAGTTTTTTGGAGTTGCAGACTTTGTCCCGTGATGTGTTGCTGTAGTGAAACCGAAGTTGGTGATAAAATTCCTGACTTCAATCGTTTTTTGTTTCTTTGGAGCCTCCTTTGTCTAACCATCCGTTTTCCCCTCAAGATGAATTGTTTATGCGCAGAGCGATGGAGCTTGCTGAGCAAGCAGAAGCTGAGGGGGAAGTACCTGTTGGCGCAGTGCTTGTCAAAGATGGTGAAATTATCGCTGAGGGGTGGAATCGCTGTATTGGTACTAATGACGCTACCGCACATGCTGAGATCCAAACGCTGCGTAAAGCAGGCCAAAAGCTAGAAAATTACCGCCTTCTGGATACGACGTTATATGTAACACTTGAGCCATGCCCAATGTGTGCCGGAGCCTTATTGCATAGCCGCGTTAAGCGGGTTGTTTTTGGAGCGCCAGATTTAAAAGCTGGAGCAGCAGGAACAGTGCTTAATTTGTTTGAAAGTCAAGCCGCTTACCATTACGCCTTAGTTGAAAAGGGGCTGCTAGAAGATGAGTGCCGCACTCAGCTACAAGCGTTTTTTAAGCGCCGCCGAAAGGAAATTAAAGCGAAGAAGCAAGCACAAAAAGCATTAGAAAATGGAGAGAGCGAACAAGGTAGTAGGAGTAGTGAGGGCTAGCAAACACCTACAACGTGGTAGATGTTTGCTTGGACGCACTAGTGATTGACTAAATGTACAAAAACACGATTACGTGAACTTACTTTCTTTTTCATACATGTCAGTTTACGTTTACGTCGGATAGCAGCTACTGTGTTATTTAAACGCTTTGACTGCACTCTACGTCTTCTCATATTCAAAACCTCCTGCAGACAAGACTTATACCAGTAAAGCGCGGCTCATCGATGCTTGGCAATAGGCTCGATAATCGCACTAAACATTGTATGGTTTAAACGTTCTTCATTTGACTTCTGCATTGCACAGAGCCAGCAAACAATTTCAATACGATGCTTAATAATAGGAGTGACGTTATTTCGGCAGAGTGTAGCCGAAAGCGCCGCTTCATCAAGTGAGCTAAACCATGTGGTTGTAAAGTAATCTGTTACAAAGCAATCAGTTTTACTAACGATGAAGAAAAGGCGACCAACCAAAGGAATGGTTGAGTGTGGTTGGTGTCACTCAGAATATTGGAGTCTAGATAAGTTTTCGTTAGGACTCAACAAAAATGACGAGCTTCATAGGCTCGTCATTTTTTAGTTTACCGCGGGTTTATTCTTCAATGCTTTCTTGTTCGGTGTCTTCTTCAACCGTGACGTCAGAAGCGCCAGAGACTTGTTCTACGACGGTCTCTACTGCGCCCGATATCAAAATGTCGGGGTTGAGCGGCGGAATCACTTGCAAGTCATCGCTATTCTCATCAATCGCTGGCTGTTGGCTGACATGACCAATGATGGATTGGTAGTAACGTCGAATATTTTCTACGTAATTACGCGCTTCATCGCCTCTGGCGTACCCATAGCGAGTTTGGCTGTAATAGCGCTTCTGACGTAGTAAAGGCAGCCTGTCTTTTACATCCGCCCAAGCGTTCGGATCGCCACCTTGTGCTTTGGTGAGTCGTCGTGCGTCCATCATGTGGCCGTAACCAATATTGTATGAAGCTAACGCAAACCATATTTTTTCATGCTCGTTAATGCTATCAGGCACGCGACTTACAATACGGCGTAAGTACTCGACACCACCACGAACAGATTGCTCAGGGTCCAAACGGTTAGTCACCCCGACGCTTTTCGCCGTTGGCAGAGTCAGCATCATCATCCCCCTAACACCCGTTGGCGATTTTGCTGTTGGTTTCCAGTGTGACTCTTGATAAGCCAATGCTGCAATTAAGCGCCAGTCGAACTCTTCGCTGTATTTTTGGAATAAAGGTGCCCATTTAGGCAATTTGTCATCCAGAGCTCGAATGAATGCGCGAGTATCAACGTAATCAAATGCTTCAATATGACCAATGTACTTTTCTTCGAGGGTGGACAGTTCTCCTGATTGTTTGATGTTACCGAAAAACTCTATCAGCATCGCATACAAACTTTCGTCTTCAGAACGTCGAGTAAACCAAGATACTGGTTGATCTTCTGTAAGTTCAAACGCGAGCGCAAGATCGGGGTAAAGGCGTTGAGCTAAGGAAAGTTCCACCGAATCAGTCACAGTAAAACGTAACTCACCCGTCGATACGTATTTGAGTAAGTCTCTCGTGTCAGCATCACCAACAATTTCAAACTGAAGTTCTGGATACTGCTTCTTTAACGCTGTTAGGGTCGGAACATATTGCGATTGTTCAACGATCTTTAATGTTTGAGCGCCTGCATTTGTATCTTCGTCGGACTCGTCGTCTTTCGAGGCTTGGTATTCAATGAGTTGTTCGATATCACGTGGTCGAAGTTGCCCTTTTTTATATACCACTTGTTGGCTTACATAATAATAGGCAGGGCCTGGTCTAAATCGTTTGACTGCTTGTGACGTTTGATTTAAACCCGTAGCGATGATATCGATATCTCCTTTCTTAAGAGCAGGAAAAAGCTCAGCCTGGCGAAAGGCTGGTTTAATCTCGAGTTTGACGCCGAGCTGCTCTGCAAACTGACGCGCCAATTCGTAATCCAACCCTGCGGGACCATCGGGACCTATGTAGTAGGAAAGCTGATTGTTTAGCGTGCCAACACGAAGCACACCACGTTCTTGAATTTTTTCAAATTCACTTTTGGGCTCCGACTCAATCTGGCAAGCAGAGAGTAAAAGAACAGAAACTAAAATTAGAGCACTGCGCTTGAGCCGGTTGAAGTGACTTATTTGCATTAATAGGTACATCTTGGAAAATTTCTATTTGCCTTTATATCAAAGCGAGCTCATGGGGCAAAGTGAATCACACACTTATAACGTGACATTGTGTGTTTTATCGACATTTTAGTTGTAATTCAAATTTGACAAAAAAAATGACGCAAACGGTTGCTTTTGGTGTTACATCACAAAAACAATTACTATATAATGCGCTCGCAATGACGAGGTGGAATCGGCATAGGTTCGACAGGGCTTATTTTAAGTGTCTGAATTTATTCCAATATCACCTTAATCAATTGCATAAGAGACCTAAGCACATGAGAATTTTGCGTGGCTCCCCAGCTCTTTCTGAGTTTCGTGTTAATAAACTACTGGAACTTTGTCGTGAACAAGATCTGCCTGTAACTGGCATTTATGCCGAGTTTATGCACTTTGCCGATCTAAAGTCAGACCTTGATGACCAAGAGTTAGAAAAACTTGAAAAGTTACTAACTTACGGCCCAACCATCGAAGAGCATGAGCCTGAAGGTCTTCTACTTCTTGTCACGCCTCGTCCTGGCACTATCTCGCCTTGGTCTTCTAAATCTACCGATATCGCTGTTAACTGTGGTCTGGATAAAGTGAAACGTCTAGAGCGTGGTACGGCTTATTATGTCGAGTCTTCAGTTGTTCTATCAGAAGCTCAAGCTGACGCTGTTAAAGCGTTAATTCACGACCGCATGATGGAAACAGTATTCACAGAA
This sequence comes from Vibrio sp. Vb1166, assembly GCF_033338695.1. Lineage (NCBI taxonomy): Bacteria > Pseudomonadati > Pseudomonadota > Gammaproteobacteria > Vibrionales > Vibrionaceae > Vibrio > Vibrio sp. Vb1166. Next base: position 57,148 of record NZ_JAWOTE010000021.1, read on the forward strand.
TTTGAAGCCGCATCAGCATTATTTACTGTTGCAGAGCCTAAGCCTGTCGCACATGTTGATATCTTAGCTGGCGGTCGTCTTGCGCTTGAAGAGGCAAACGTTTCCCTTGGCTTGGCACTCGCAGAAGATGAAATTGATTACTTGGTAGAGAACTTTACTAAGCTTGGGCGTAACCCAAACGACATTGAATTGATGATGTTTGCTCAGGCGAACTCAGAGCATTGTCGCCACAAAATTTTTAACGCAGATTGGACTATCGACGGGGTAGATCAACCTAAGTCTTTGTTCAAAATGATCAAAAACACTTTTGAAACGACACCTGACTATGTGCTGTCTGCATACAAAGACAACGCAGCCGTTATGACAGGTTCTAAAGCGGGGCGTTTTTTCCCTGACCCTAAATCTCGTCAATACACGTACCACCATGAAGATACGCACATCTTGATGAAGGTAGAAACGCACAACCACCCAACGGCAATCTCTCCATGGCCGGGCGCATCGACTGGCTCAGGCGGTGAAATCCGTGACGAAGGCGCGACGGGTATCGGCGGTAAGCCAAAAGCGGGTCTGGTTGGTTTTACAACCTCTAACTTACGTATTCCTGGTTTTGAACAGCCATGGGAAACCGACTTCGGCAAGCCGGGTCGTATTGTAAATGCGTTAGACATCATGCTTGAAGGTCCTCTAGGAGGCGCGGCATTCAACAACGAATTTGGTCGTCCAAATCTATTGGGTTACTTCCGTACTTACGAAGAAAAAGTCACTTCTCATGCGGGTGAAGAAATTCGTGGTTACCACAAACCAATCATGATTGCTGGTGGTATGGGTAACATCCGCGATGAACACGTACAGAAGAAAGAGATTCCAGTGGGTGCGAGCCTCATCGTACTTGGTGGTCCGGCAATGAACATCGGTCTTGGTGGTGGCGCGGCATCTTCCATGGCATCTGGTCAGTCAGCAGAAGATCTGGACTTTGCTTCAGTACAGCGTGAAAACCCAGAGATGGAACGTCGCTGTCAGGAAGTGATCGACCGTTGTTGGCAGTTAGGCGACGACAACCCAATCGCATTTATCCACGATGTGGGTGCAGGCGGTATCTCTAACGCATTGCCTGAACTTGTCGACGACGGTGAGCGTGGCGGTAAGTTCCAATTACGCGATGTACCAAACGATGAGCCGGGCATGAGCCCACTGGAAATCTGGTGTAACGAATCACAGGAACGTTACGTTCTAGCGGTAGCGCCAGAAAACATGGAAGCATTCGACGCCATCTGTAAGCGTGAACGCGCACCGTATGCAGTGGTGGGTGTGGCGACAGAAGAGCGTCATCTAACGCTAGAAGATTCTCACTTCGACAATACGCCAATCGATATGCCAATGGATATCCTGCTTGGTAAGCCACCGAAGATGCACCGTGACGCAACCACACTAAAAGTGGAAAGCCCTGCCATTGTTCGTGATGGTATTGAGCTTAATGAAGCGGTGGATCGCGTACTTCGTCTTCCTGCTGTTGCAGAAAAAACATTCCTAATTACTATCGGTGACCGAACAGTAACGGGTCTGGTTGCTCGTGATCAAATGGTTGGTCCTTGGCAGGTACCAGTAGCAAACTGCGCAGTAACAGCGGCAAGCTACGACACTTACCATGGCGAAGCAATGTCGATGGGTGAGCGCACGCCAGTGGCATTACTAGACTTTGGAGCATCGGCTCGCCTAGCCGTTGGTGAGTCACTAACGAACATTGCGGCAACAGACATCGGTGATATTAAACACATTAAACTGTCTGCGAACTGGATGTCTCCAGCGGGTCACCCAGGTGAAGATGCGGGTCTTTACGAAGCAGTGAAAGCGGTTGGTGAAGAATTGTGTCCTGCGTTAGGTTTGACTATCCCAGTTGGTAAAGACTCCATGTCGATGAAAACCAAGTGGGAAGAAAACGGCGAGAGCAAAGAAGTCACTTCTCCACTGTCGTTAGTTATCACGGCATTTGGTCGTGTGGAAGACGTACGTAAGACCGTGACTCCACAACTACGCACTGACAAAGGAAAGACTTCTCTAGTTCTTGTTGACTTGGGTAACGGCAAAAACCGCTTAGGTGCGACAGCATTGGCACAAGTATACAAACAGCTGGGTGACAAACCTGCTGACGTAGATAATGCAGAGCAGCTAAAAGGCTTCTTTGATGCAATGCAAGCGTTAGTACGTGATGACAAGCTAGTGGCTTACCACGATAAAGGCGACGGCGGTCTGTTTGTTACACTGGCTGAGATGGCATTCGCGGGTCACTGTGGCGTAAAAGCGAACATCGCAGAGCTGGGTGACGATGCGCTGGCCGTTCTATTTAACGAAGAGCTAGGTGCGGTTGTTCAAGTTAAGAATGATGATCTAGATTCAGTTCTATCTACTCTGGCGGCAAACGGCTTAGAGGCATGCTCACATGTGATTGGTTCTGTTGAAGCTTCAGACGACTTTGTTATCACTTCTGGTGATGCAGTTGTGCTTGAACGTTCACGTACCGAACTACGCGTTATCTGGGCTGAAACAACGCATAAGATGCAAAGCCTACGTGATAACCCAGCGTGTGCAGACCAAGAGCACGAAGCTAAGAAAGACAACTCTGACCCGGGTCTAAACGTTAAGCTCAGCTTCGACGTAAATGAAGACGTTGCAGCACCGTACATTGCGAAAGGTGCTAAACCTAAGATGGCAATTCTACGTGAGCAGGGCGTTAACTCCCACGTCGAAATGGCAGCAGCGTTTGACCGAGCTGGTTTTGAAGCAACCGACATCCATATGAGCGATATCCTAACGGGCCAAGCGGTACTGGATGAATACCATGGCCTAGTAGCTTGTGGTGGCTTCTCTTACGGCGACGTATTAGGTGCGGGTGAAGGTTGGGCTAAGTCTATCCTGTTTAACGCACAAGCTCGTGAACAATTCCAAGCCTTCTTCAACCGTGAAGAGACGTTCTCTTTAGGTGTATGTAACGGTTGCCAGATGCTATCAAACCTGAAAGAGCTGATCCCAGGTGCAGACTTGTGGCCACGTTTTGTGCGCAACGAATCTGAGCGTTTTGAAGCGCGCTTTAGTCTAGTTGAAGTTCAGAAATCTGATTCTGTATTCTTCGACGGTATGGCTGGTTCGCGTATGCCAATCGCGGTTTCCCACGGAGAAGGGCGTGTAGAAGTACGTGATGCAGAGCACCTAGCAGCGATTGAAGCATCAGGTACGGTTGCGGTTCGTTACGTGGATAACCTCGGTAACCCAACACAACAATACCCGAACAACCCGAATGGTTCGCCAAACGCGATTACCGGTTTAACAACAGCAGACGGTCGCGTAACTATCATGATGCCTCACCCAGAGCGCGTATTCCGCACAGTTGCAAATTCTTGGGCTCCGGAAGGTTGGGGTGAAAATGGCGCTTGGATGCGTATGTTCCAAAATGCCCGTAAGAATATCGGTTAATTAACCAAAGGTTAATCTAGCTTAAGTAAAGCGTTGGTTGAGAGACCAGCGCTTTCTTTTTTCTTATCACTCTTTTTTCTTCGTCGCTCTTTCTAGTGACTTGGCGAAACGTTGCTTTGTTCTGCCTCTTCTTTGTCATCTATTATCTAGCGTAAAAAACTTGCAGCGTTTAGATTACTTTTATGCTCTAATACCGCGCTTACCAAGGGATGGTGTTAAACAGCTCAGCTTAGATGGAGTTATCAAGTTGACCGAATCCCTGATTGATCCCTAAATCCCTTAGGAAATGAAAGAAATGTCTAAGAATCCAAAATTTGCTATCCGCGTCACTGAAAAACGTAACGGCTGGAGCGCAGAAATCACTCGCCAAGTGACATCTCGTAAGACTGTAGTATCAAAGCGTGAAACAGGCTTTGACAGCGAAGAGAAAGCACAAGCTTGGGCTGAACAAGAACTGGCTGGATTTATCCAAAACCAAGTGGTTCGTAACGAGCGTAAAGCAGCGCAACGTCAAGAGCGTGAAGCAGAACAACTAGCGGCAAAAGTTCGTAAAGAAGAAGCCCGCAAAGCACGTGAAACCGAAGTAGACACTGACGAAGAATAAGTTTAAATCGGTGAGATGGTGACGTTACCCATCAAACAAATAGTGAAAATGCCCTGAGTTTTGTCTCAGGGCATTTTTTATTTATATCGGCTAAAAACAATCCGACGATACGGACAAGCTAAACGTGCCGTCTTCAGGGGCTGCAAATTGTTTATTGCCAGGAAGAAGGTGAGGGTTATTAGCATAAGTGCGATGTGTCGATTTGACCTTTGCAGAATGTCTTTCCGGTAAATCAAAGTGTTGTAAGCCGTCAGATAGATCGTTTGCTTCACCGTAGTCGAAATGTGTTGCGACGTCTTTGGGCTGCTTGGCGTAACGACAGTGATCCGGCTTACCATCTTCGTGCCAAGTTAAAGAGTTAGTTTTTGCATCTAGATTCAGGTTATTTGCTGTTGGCTGTGCGTAAAAATCTTCTGAAACTTGGTGCTTGCTTTGCTCTTGTAAGTAGTCTGCAATGTTCTCAGAAGCTTGCGCTAGGCTACCTACAGGGAAGAAGCAAATCAGAAGAAGCCGTGTTTTTAGATTGTTCATAATGTGTATGCAAGCAAAAGGAAATGATAATACTGATAAATAAAACGGCGTGCAATTATGGCCATTGGATACGATATAACAGGGCAGTTAATGTCTGCCCTGCATCTTTTAGGTATGGTTAGTATTGATAAGTGAGGTGCAGTTTGACTTCGCGACCAGGCGAAGGCACGCCATTAGATAGGTATGCTTCGTAGTAACGATCGGTTAAGTTTTTCACAACCGCGCCAACGCTCAAGCCTTCGACTTGTTGTATTTCCCAAACCACGTAAGCGTTTTGTAGCGTGTATTGCTCACTTGGCGATTTCACTTTTAAATTGTTACCGCTTGCCTTGGTTTTAGTTTGCGCATCATACCAACGGACTTCCCAGCCAGTACGTAAACCAGGAATCCATTCGTAACCTAAACCCAGATTAATGTTTAATGGCGGTACATCAGGATGATCATCATCTGAACCTGTAGAGTCAGATAGGCTGCCTTTGTTTTTGCCGCGAATGTAACTTGCTGAGAAATTACTGTAGAAATCTTCAATCCGGTATTGTGAAATTAGCTCAAAGCCATAGTTTTTAAAGCCATCTAGGTTTGTATTCCAGCTTTGTAACTCAGTAGTATTTTTGTCGAGGTTTTCGCCCGTTCGTATATCAACTGTGTCGCTAACATCGTTATAGAACATAGTTAACTCTGTTGCGAGGTTATCGCGAGAGTTCACCAGCCCTTCCGTTAAGTTGATAACGCTTGCTTGATAAGCATGGATACGAGACACGTCCAGATTCAAAGCAGTAGCCGTAGCGGTAGCTCGCGCATATTGCACTGAGTAGATGTTATCAACGGTTGGTGCTTTTAAAGCGTAGGCGTAGGAGGCGTTTAAACGCGTATTATTGCTCGCATCAAAGTCGATATCCAAACGTGGGCTAAAGCCTTTATGCGTCGTTTCAGTGTAGTTATGTCCGGCAGCTGGATCATTATAATCCGGCGCTGCGTTCCCTTTTCCTTCACTCTTGATGTATTCGTAACGCAGAGAAGGTGTGATTGTTAGGCGCTCTGTTGCTTGATAGTGATCAGCAATGTAAGCGGCATAAATTGACTGCGTGCCAGATGGTTCGTAGTAAGGGGTGTACCAACCGTAGTTTTTCGCTTCATTACTGTCGTATGATGCGTTGAATACTAACGAGTCTCTATCGGTTTTTTGATATTGAAGCCCAGTGATTAGAGTGTGGTCTCCGAATTGTGCTTGGTTAAACACATCAACGTAGTCACGCTCGTAACTCAGCCATGACTCATGACCGTAACTGCCAACAGAAACGAACATTTTCTCGAATGCTACGTCAGGGCGAACCCAATGACGATCGTTTTCGGAACGTGCCATTTTGATATTGAAATCAATATACGGGTTAGTCGGCATGTAGTGGTAAGAGATGGTCGTGGTGTTGTCCGTGTATTTGTTATCGACGGTGTAAGCGTATTGGGCTTTTTCTAATGAGCCGTATTTCTTGATATTGTATTCGGTGATGTTAGGCATTTTTCCGCGGCGGTTAGCCCAAGGTTTACGACCTTCATCTTTGTAGCGAGTATGGCTAATTTCAAACTCGTGATCGTTATTTTCATAACCGACCTTTACGAGCATGTTTTCTTGCTCATAACCTGAGTAATCTAGCGTTTCACCACCTCCGACTTTAATGTCATCAGAATCTTTTACCGAGCCATTCGCTAGAAAATAAAAACCAGTATCGTTTTTACCATAGAGTGTTAGCGTGTAGGCGTTCTCATCGCCGTTGGTGTTGTATGCACTTGAGATGCGAGCACCAAAGTTTCTTTCGCCGTACAGGAGATCATCGACACTTTTGGTTTTAATGCGAATGGAGCCACCAAACTTCCCGTTGAGTGCTCGATAGTCGTGCGCGCCCTTGATAATTTCTGCTTCGCCAATTAAGAACGGATCAAAAAAGAAGGTACCGTAGCGGTATTGTTGAAAGCCGATTGGAGCGCCATCGACAAAGACGGCGATATCGCTTGGATCATCAAAACCACGAATGTTAATACGTTCGCCACCAGAACGACCGCCACCATCTATTGATGCACCGGGAACGGCATCGATCATTGAGGCAAAATTAGAGTACTGTTGCTCTTCAATCTCTGACCAATTAATGGTGGTTTGCGCAGGCTCAGCAATGGTAATAGGTTTGGCATAACGAACGCCTATGACTTCAAGCTCTTCATTTGGCGCTGTCTCGGCATATGAATAAAGAGGGAAGAGCAAAGCCAGTGAAATGAGATTTACTTTGAATGGATGACTTTTTAATCGTTTCATATTGATGATTTATAGTGTTTTTATGAAGCTGGGATTATAAGAACATTATTACGATTAATAAATGATAATGAGATTAATTATCAAATGTGTTTTTGCGACGGATTGTAAAGTTTTTTATCCATTCGTGGAAACTACGATAAGTATCGTTAGCGTACATAAAACAAAAAGCCCAGCATCATGGACGCTGAGCTTATTGGCTTTAAACAAGATAGTGCGAGCACTGTTGCTCCTTTTGAGCTAATCAGGCGCCTACTTGGTAGGAATTACTGAGTTTCTAACGGTATCTGTCCGGTGGTCAGCGGCTCGGCATCGAATTCAGTGAGGCCTTCAATATAGCTTTCGACTGCTTGCTCTAAAGCATTATCACCTTGGTTAAAATAGGCAAGGTGGAAAATTGCATCGCCTTCGTTCACCAATGGTAATGTTTGTTGACCGATAACCAAACCACGCTTCGGGGCTTTTAGTTCTATCTCGTCATGACCAAGAGGAGAGCTAATATAAGCGAGCGTTTCACCCTGTTCTACTTTGTCTCCCAGATTAACGACAGTACGCAAAATGCCGTTACCTGACGCGCGAACCCAGCTGGTGGACTTCGCTATGATAGGCTCAGGCAGCTTTTTCCTGCTCGCTCGCAACATACCAATGGCTTGCATTACGCGCCGAACCCCGAGTACACCAGCGCTGATCGAAAGTGGATCAAAACGCAATGCTTCGCCAGCTTCGTAGGTGAGCACTGGAATATCGCATTTTTCTGCTTCACTGCGTAAAGAGCCATCACGCAATGCTGAATCAACAATCACTGGCGTTGCAAATGCTTGAGCAATACGCAGAGTTTCTGAGTTGCTTAAGTTTGCGCGGATCTGTGGCAAGTTCGTGCGATGAATGGCCCCTGTGTGTAGATCCAAAATGTAGTCACAACGCTTGGCAATGTTGTTAAAGAACCCGTGTGCCATACGAGATGCAAGTGCGCCTTTTTCACTGCCAGGAAAGCAACGGTTGAGATCTCGTCGGTCGGGCAAGTAACGAGATTTATGGATGAAACCAAAAACGTTAACGATAGGTACTGCAATGACAGTGCCTTTCAGTTTTTGTGGATCCAGTTGGTTAATGATCTGACGAACGATTTCTACACCATTAAGCTCATCACCATGGATAGCGGCATTCACCATTAACACTGGTCCTTCTTGTTTCCCATGGATGATTTCCACAGGAATAGATAAAGGCGAATGTGTATATAGCTTCGCTGCTTCAAATTCGATCTCTAATCGTTGTCCTGGTTGTATTTGATGTCCTAAGAGCTCAAATACTTTGCTTTTTTTACTTCTGGCCATAAACCATCTCTGTCAAATGCGTCATCAGCAATGTAACAATTGCTGCAAAATCGCACTAATCATTCTCATTAAGGACACGACAAATTACTTTAATCGTCATGCGTGAAATTTTGGTATGTGTGAAGTTTTTGTTTTCAATATGATCTTTTCTATCAGTTTAATACATAACAAGACATAGAGAAGAGTGCGCAATAATAGCCTTAAAAAATGTGACTGTATTAAAAATAATACTGTTCATGGAGGACAAAAAAACGGACTTTTAACCCTACTTTTTATCCGATAATATCCGCGCCGAATTTGAGGTTTCACACTTTCTAACTAGAGGTTTTGATGAAAAAGGCAATTGCTAAAATTGGTGCATTGACTGCGGTAGCAGTTTCACTTTCAGGTTGCGTAGGTAGTAATGCCGTGACAGGTTATGTTATGGGGTTTAACTTGAAAGCTGTTGACAACCGTTACGCTCGAGGTGGTCTAAATATGCTTTTAGCGCCTGTTTATGGTGTCGCGATCGCAGCGGATTATATCGTGTTTAACTCTCTAGAATTTTGGACGGGTAAGAACCCGTTAAATGGTAAGCCACATATCTTCGATACAAAGGTAGATACTTACATTGATGTCAATCACCAGTTAGATAAGTCGTTAACGACGGCACCAATCGCACCATTAGCGGATAACCGTGTCATTGAGCAGGGGCGAATGCAGCAAATCGATGAGAACACTGTTCAAATGGATATTACTTACAGTAACGGTGAAAAGGCGACACTCATGGGTGTACGCGATGGTGAGTTTGTTACTTACTACATTGATGGTGAAGTTGCTGCACAAACCTCAATGGATGAATTAGCCGCTTACGCGCAAAACCGTGTGTAGTTGGGTTCAACTAAACCAAAAAAAGGGTGCCGTATGGCACCCTTTGTCATTTTTCGTGATTGAATTATGCTTTCTCTGGAATCGCTTCTAAAAGCGCGACCATCTGATCCCAGTACAACTGAACAGTATCAATCTTCACTTTCTCATCTGGAGAGTGAGGGAATTTTATTGTTGGACCGAAAGAAACCATATCCATGTGTGGGTATGGTTCTTTAAATAGGCCACACTCAAGACCAGCATGGATGACCATGATGTTCGGCTTATGACCGTAAATGCCTTCATACATATCACGGAAAATTGCCATGATCTCGGAATCTGCATCTGGCTTCCAGCCAGGGTAAGCGCCTGAGAACTGAATTTGTGCGCCTGCTAGCTCAGTAATCGAGCGCAGCATGCTTTCCACTTGGCTACGGCCAGAGTCAATGAGAGAACGAATCAAGCAAAGCACGGTGACTTTATTTTCTTCTGTGCTGATCACACCAACGTTTAGAGAAGTTTCAACAACGCCTTCCACCTCATCACTCATACGGATTACGCCGTTTGGACAAGCGTTAAGTGCCGCAATGAATCGTTGCTGATCGGCGATTGAAAATACTTGCGCGTCAGTCGTGATCGCTTCATTAAAGGTTACGATACCTGTTTCGATTTTACCCAATTCAGTTTTAAGCAGCTCAGTGTAGTGGTTGAACAGCTCAGCAAGTTTGTCTTGGTTTTCGACAGGAAGCGCAACAGTAACAAACGCTTCGCGAGGGATTGCATTACGTAAGCTACCACCACGGAATTCGACTAAACGTAAATCAAGCTCTTGAGCATGACCGGCAAGGAAACGACCAAGTAATTTGTTGGCATTACCGCGACCTGTGTGAATGTCACAACCTGAGTGACCACCTTTTAGGCCTTTCAGCGTCAGTTGGCGTGTTACAAAACCTGCAGGCGTTGATTCTCGAGAAATATCGAAAGTCATGGTGCCATCAACGCCACCTGCACAACCCATGTAGACTTCGCCTTCTTGCTCAGAGTCTGTATTTAGAAGAATCTCACCCTCTAACCAACCAGCTTCAAGGCCAAATGCGCCAGTCATGCCTGCTTCTTCATCAATCGTCAGCAGAACTTCGAGTGGACCGTGCTTAATATCTTTAGATGCCAATACAGCAAGGCAAGAAGCCATACCAATACCGTTATCTGCACCAAGCGTCGTGCCTTTCGCAGTTACCCATTCGCCATCGATGTAAGGTTGGATTGGATCTTTGGTGAAGTCGTGTTCAGTGTCTTCGTTTTTCTGCGGCACCATGTCGATGTGTGCTTGAAGTACAACAGCCTTCTTATTTTCCATTCCTGGTGTCGCGGGCTTTTTGATGAACACGTTACCGGTTGGATCACGGCGAACGTCAAAGCCTTGCTCTGTTGCCCAGTTGATAATGTACTGTGCTAATGCTTCTTCATGTTTCGATGGATGAGGGATAGAACAAATCTTATCGAAAAACTGCCAAAGTGGAGCAGGTGATAAGGTACTGATCTCAGAATGGAACTCAGACACGGAGGACTCCTTTTGATGTGCTTTGCCAAATATATACCGTAAAAATATTGTCAAGGTAGCATTAAATGCTAGACGATTTGGCCTTCAAATTGCCGTTAGCATACCACCAGATAAGGAGTACGAGTAGTCGCGATCACAAGGATTTCTCTCAGAACTGTCACAGTTTGTGAATACAATAACAAGCACTATGTGTTCTCTATCATATATTCTGAAAGTGGCTTTATTTTTTAATTCATAAAATTGTAATTTAATTACACATAAACTTTGATAAAGGTCAATTTGTGCATTTTTTGTGATTCCAATCACTAAAATGCTTGTAATTAAATTTCTTGGTGGTATATTTGTAACCAGCTTCTGAGAGAAGAATGAAATGCTCAAAGGATGAGTCCGTTTTATCGCCTCCAAGGAACCGAGAAATCAACGAATGTTTAATTGATTTAAAAGGTGATAGTTATGAAAGGTTTACCAAGTACAATGTTCTGGAATAGCAAGTCTGTTTACACCGGTAACTTTGTATACCCAACAAGCTTTGGCTACTAAGTGAAGTCAACGCATGTGACTCGAACAGTTTGTTCACCCCTATAAATTGGAATTTTTTTTCAGTGATAGTGCTGACATGATTCACCGCCACCCAAATTGGGTGGCGTTTTTTTATCTCTATTTTCTCTTCCTGACTCACTTATTGCCATCAAAGTCTTCTTCTATTCCCCATTCTTCGGTTTTATCGACTTTTCCATCAAATCTGTTAGATACCATGTTTAAAATGGGCCTTTTTCATCTGAAAGTTTAGTACATTGCTCAGTTTTTATTCTCTTTTAGAGAACTGTGTTATCTGGGTTACCTATTGTTTTATAAGAATATATTTCTTTACTTGCTTTGATGGGTTAGAGAATGTGTTTCATATCCAAAGAAAAAAAACGCATTAGAGTGAAGATTCTATCTAGAATTTGCTATTTGATAACTTTATAATTCCCGCCAATCGATTACGCAACCGTTTACTTTTTACCTTTACAGGATTCGATCATGCTCGAGAGGCTTTTTAAACTCAGTGAAAATGGCACAAATGTGCGCACTGAGATCATTGCAGGTGTTACGACCTTCCTAACTATGGCTTACATTATTTTTGTAAACCCAGCGATCCTGTCGGATACCGGTATGGACCGTGGCGCCATTTTTGTCGCGACTTGTCTTGCTGCCGCAATCGGCTGTTTTATCATGGGATTTGTTGCCAATTACCCAATCGCACAGGCACCAGGAATGGGCCTGAACGCATTTTTTACTTACTCTGTTGTATTGGGAATGGGTTATACGTGGCAAGTTGCGTTGGCGGCTGTATTTGTTTCTGGCCTTCTGTTCATTCTTTTAAGCGTATTTAAGATCCGTGAGTGGATTATTAACTCGATCCCGCATTCTCTACGAACAGGTATTTCAGCTGGTATTGGTCTTTTCTTAGCGTTTATCGCATTAAAAAATGCAGGTATCGTCGTTGATAACCCAGCGACATTAGTTTCTATGGGAGAGATCACATCATTGCCATCTGTATTGGCCGCGATTGGCTTCTTTCTTACGATTGCACTGGTTCACCGTGGTGTGAAAGGTGCGGTGATGATCGCCATTCTTGGCGTTACAGCGCTTGGTCTTCTATTTGGTGATGTGCAGTGGGGCGGTATTATGTCAACGCCACCAAGCATTGCGCCAACTTTCATGCAACTGGATTTCTCTGGTTTGTTTGAAGTAGGCATGATTTCCGTCGTATTTGCTTTCCTATTTGTCGATTTATTTGACACCGCAGGTACGCTCGTTGGCGTTTCTCAAAAAGCTGGTCTAACTGATGAGAATGGCAACATCCCTCGTTTAAACAAAGCGTTACTTGCAGACTCAACAGCAACGTCAGTAGGTGCATTACTTGGTACCTCCAACACGACATCTTATATTGAAAGCGTTTCTGGTGTAGCTGCGGGTGGGCGTACTGGTCTAACAGCCGTGGTTGTTGGTGTACTCTTCCTACTTGCTCTATTGTTCTCACCACTTGCGGGTATGATCCCTGCTTATGCAACGTCAGGTGCGCTATTCTATGTGGCGATCTTGATGCTGTCTGGGCTAGTAAGCATTGATTGGCGTGACCTAACTGAAGCGTCCCCAGTTGTTGTGACTTGTTTAGTTATGCCGCTAACATTCTCGATTGCAGAAGGTATCACGTTAGGCTTTATCGCATACGCGGCGATCAAGTTATTCAGCGGTAAGGGCCGTGAAGTGTCGATGAGTGTATGGGTGATGTCAGCCATCTTCATCGTTAAATACCTCGTCGGTTAATTTCTCGAGCAAAAAGCCAGTGTGAATTTATTCACGCTGGCTTTTTCTTTTTTACGTTGTTCACAGAAGACGGTTTTTCTGCGGAATAGGCAGAGAATTTTGATATCACCGTTGGTATTAGCGGTGTGTTTCGGTAGAATAATCGTTTGCGCAGCTTGAAATCCTCGTCTCCAAACATTTTGGAGAAGTTAGTGAGCATTCCGCTTTTGAGTGACTTCGCTAGATTTTGAGGATGCATATTTTCAAATTATTAGGTTATTACAATGAGTAAAAAATTCATTATCACTTGGGATGCAATGCAGACTTACTGCCGTGAACTGGCTGAGAAACAAATGCCAGCTGAGCAATGGAAAGGAATTTGGGCGGTAAGCCGCGGCGGTTTGGTTCCTGGCGCTATTTTAGCTCGTGAACTGGGTATTCGTTACGTTGATACAATCTGTATTTCAAGCTACGACCATGATCATCAGCGCGACATGACGGTACTAAAAGCACCTGAAGGTGATGGCGAAGGTTACCTAATCGTTGAAGACCTAGTAGACAGTGGTGATACAGCGCGCAAACTACGTGAGATGTATCCAAAAGCGAAAATGATCGCTGTGTGTGCGAAACCATCAGGCAAAGAGCTGCTGGATGATTACGTTGTAGATATTGCTCAAGACACTTGGATCGAGCAGCCTTGGGATATGTCAATCCAGTATGCTGAGCCAGTAAACCGCAAGCAAAAATAAGCGCGGTTAAAGAATATTGAGAAATGCCCCTTTATAGGGGCATTTTTTTTATTATGATATTAAATCATGCTAATAGCCTAGGGTTCTTCCTATGTCTGAAGACGTCAGTAAAAATCTTTCCGAAACTTTGTTCGTGAAACATAAGCAAGCAAAAGAAACCTCCGCGCTTACCCAGTACATGCCGACCAGTAAAAAAATACTTGATGAACGAGAAGCGCAAGGTGATCGTGCTTGGTATCGTCATTTGCGTCGCTTGCAATGGGCTTGGCAAGGATTGTCTCCGATCGAAATGGAAGGCGTACTGTCTAAAATTGCTTCATCTTCTCACTCGCGAACCAATGATGATTGGTTAGACACTGTAATGGGTTATCACAGTGGTAACTGGACATTTGAGTGGATCAAGCTTGGTATGGATCATCAGAAGCGAGCAAATGAAATGCAAGGAGAAGAGGCAGCGGATGAACTCTTCACTGCTTCTTTGTGTTTTAGTATTGCAGGCTACCCACATTTAAAAAATGATAACTTGGCATCGCAGGCTCAAGTACTGGCAAACAAAGCGTATTCTGACGGCGCAGAAAAAACTAAGTACACCATCAAGCAAATTGAAGTGCCTTACCAAAATCGCAAAATCATCGCGAACCTCCATTTACCAAGAACGGATAAACAGTTGCCTGTGGTCATGGTGAGCGCTGGTTTGGATACTCTACAAACCGACATGTGGCGTTTGTTCCGTAATCGTCTTGCACCGCGAGATATTGCGATGTTAACCGTAGACATGCCTTCGGTAGGGCATAGCTCTCATTGGCCCTTGACCGAGAATTCAAGTTGCCTACATCAAGCGGTATTGAATGAGCTTTACTCGCTACCTTGGGTTGATCATCACAAAGTGGGGTTAGTTGGGTTTCGTTTTGGTGGTAATGCCATGATCAGACTCTCTTTTGTCGAGCAGGAAAAGATCAAAGCTTGTGTCGCTCTAGGCGCACCCGTACATGATATTTTTACTTCCCCTCAGAAGTTACAAAAAATGCCGAAGATGTATTTAGATCTTTTGGCTTCCCGTTTGGGGAAAAATGCGGTTGATATTAATAGCATGGCTGGTCAGATGATGGCGTGGTCATTGAAGGTTCAGGGCTTCCTGAGCAGTCGAAAAACCAAAGTGCCTATTTTGGCTTTGAGTCTTGAGGGCGATCCAGTGTCGCCACACAGTGATAATCAACTTGTTGCTCTATTTAGCCAGTATGGTAGAGCGAAAAAAATCAGTTCCAAAACAATTACAAAAGGATATGAGCAATCCCTCGATTTAGCCATAAAGTGGCTAGAAGATGAATTATTAGGGTGACAATTCTCCTAAATTAGTTAAGAGTGATATATCTGAGCAAAAAATAAGCTCATGATAATTAAAAATAATAATCATTCTTGGGTGTTTACTTTTAACTATGAAAACGGAGATTCATATGTCAGAGACGACTCAGGGCCCGACTCACTTTCGCTTGATGTCTAAGTTGAAGGCGATAGGGCCTTACCTGCGCGAACCACAATCGCAAGAAGGGCGCTATTATTTTGATTGTTTATCTGTATGTGTAGACGACAAAAAATCGCCTGAGAAGCGTGAATTTTGGGGCTGGTGGATGGATTTGGAATCCATCGAGGGAGGCTTTACTGCTAAATATCATATTGGCAAGTACAACAAAGAAGGGCAATGGGTATCTGAAGCCCTTCCCAAAAAAGTGGTAGAGGAAGTGTATCTAACGCAGAGCACATTCCATCAAAAGCTGGTTGATACTTTAGAAGAACACTTCAAATTAGAAGTCGAATATCACACGGAGTCTTTCGATTTCGCTTAATTTGGTTGTTTTCATTTAATACCAAACAAAAAGGTGCGAAAACGCACCTTTTCTCTTGTTAATTCCCTATTTGATTGTTAAAACATCCTCTCTTTATTTGTTTTTCACTTCAGAAGACATCATGACAACGAATCAACAAAATGCAGTTGTTTCACAACCACAAACTGTCGTTGTGAAACTGGGTACAAGTGTGCTGACAGGCGGCACTCTGGCACTCGACCGTGCACACATGGTTGAGTTAGCACGCCAGTGTGCTGAGCTTAAAAAACAAGGCCATTCAATCGTAATGGTTTCGTCTGGTGCTATTGCAGCAGGCCGTGAGCATCTTGGTTACCCCGCATTGCCCAACGAGATGGCGAGTAAGCAGTTACTTGCCGCGGTGGGGCAGAGCCGCTTGATTCAAACATGGGAGTCTTTGTTTGGTATTTATGGTATCAAGATCGGCCAAATGTTACTAACCCGTGCCGATTTAGAAGATCGTGAGCGATTCCTTAACGCGCGTGACACTATTAATGCGCTCGTTGCGAACGATATTGTTCCTATCGTAAACGAAAATGATGCCGTTGCGACTAGCGAGATTAAAGTTGGCGATAACGACAACCTTTCCGCTTTGGTAGGCATTTTATGTGGTGCAGATAAGCTCTTGCTTTTAACGGACCAAAAAGGTCTGTTTACTGCTGACCCTCGTAAAGATCCGAACGCAGAGCTTATCAAGGAAGTAAAAACCATCGACGACACGCTGCGTAAAATCGCAGGTGGAAGCGGTACAACATTGGGTACTGGTGGTATGGCAACGAAGCTGCAAGCCGCAGACATCGCTCGCCGCGCAGGTATCGAGGTTATTATTGCTGCTGGTAGTGCGCCGAATGTTATCTTTGACTCTTTAAGTGCTGAACCTCAGGGCACGCGCTTCCTACCTTGCGCTGAAGCCTTAGAGAACCGTAAACGCTGGATTCTAGCGGGACCTGCGGCATCGGGCGACATCGTTATTGATGATGGTGCAGTCAATGCTGTGGTCGGCAAGGGGAGTAGCCTACTTGCTAAAGGGGTCATCAAAGTTAGTGGTGACTTCGCACGAGGCGAAGTGGCGCGTGTAACAAACGCTCACGGTAAGTTGGTGGCTCGTGGCATCAGCGCCTACTCAAGTGATGACCTAATTAAAATTACGGGCAAACACAGTAAAGATATCATCTCTATTTTGGGGCATGATTATGGCTCTGAGGTGATTCACCGCGATGATCTGGTCGTCATTCAGGAATAGAATTAGAGGGAAGCAAAGTGGATTTAACGAATATGGGTAAAGCTGCTAAAGATGCAGCTTTCGAATTAGCGACAGCGTCAACTGCGCAAAAGAACCAAGCATTAGCCATCATCGCTGATGAGCTAGAAGCAAACTCCGCTGCTATTTTGGCGGCAAACGCTAAAGACATCGAACTTGGCCGTGAAGCGGGTTTAACCGATGCGCTGCTCGATCGCCTTTTGCTTAATGAAGAACGATTGACTGCAATTGCGAATGATGTTCGCAACGTCATTAGCTTGAACGATCCTGTAGGCAGCGAAATAGACAGTAAGGTACTGGAAAATGGGATGTCACTGTCTCGTCGTCGTGTGCCGCTTGGTGTCGTAGGCGTAATTTATGAAGCGCGTCCAAACGTAACCATTGATATTGCAGCGTTGTGCTTGAAAACCGGCAACGCAAGCATTTTACGTGGTGGCAAAGAGACATTTTTCTCGAATATGGAATTAGTGAAGGTTATTCAGTCTGCGCTCGCAAAGGCGAACCTTCCAGCCGCTTCTGTGCAATACATTGAAAAACCAGATCGTGAGCTTGTTTCTCAATTGCTTAAGTTGGACGATTACGTCGACATGATCATTCCACGCGGTGGTGCTGGCCTACACAAAATGTGTAAAGAAAACAGCACGATTCCGGTGATTATTGGTGGCTTTGGTATCAGCCATATCTTTGTCGACGAATCCGCTGATCTAGAGAAATCCCTGAATGTGGTTGAGAACTCTAAAGTTCAACGTCCATCTGCGTGTAACTCATTAGATACGCTGCTCGTGCATGAAAAAATTGCAGCGCAACTCCTACCAATGATCGTAGAGCGCATGAACGATAAAGTGACCTTCGTGACAGAGCCTAAGGCAAAAGCACTGATGGCTCAAGCAACACAAATTCGCGATGCTGTTGAAGGTGACTTTGATACGGAATGGTTGAGCTATACTCTTGGTGTAAAAGTTGTGTCTGATGTGAAAGATGCCATTGATCATATGCGTGTCCATAACGCGAGCCACTCAGATGCGATCATGACCAATAGTTTGGAAAACTCAGAACTGTTCATCAATTCTGTCGGTTCGGCGGCGGTTTATGTGAATGCTTCAACGCGCTTTACAGACGGTGCGCAATTTGGCCTTGGCGCAGAAGTCGCAGTATCTACGCAAAAGCTACATGCACGCGGTCCGATGGGCTTAGAAGAGCTAACTAGCTACAAGTGGGTTGGTAAAGCGAACTACTTAGCACGCAGTTAACACATTCGACGAGATCTTGAGTGAAAAAGGGGCCTTTGCGCCCCTTTTTGTTTTCAGCCCTAAACCACCTACTTCAGTAGGTGGTTATCATCCGTTTCGGCTTTGCCTGTAAAACTACTCATGCTAAATGCGTCTTTGATTTTTCCAGAAGTCAAAGAGGACAAATAACATGAGTAGATACAATCAAGCTTCCCACGTATTTTGGCGTTGTCAATACCATATAGTGTGGACGCCAAAGTATCGATTTAGGATCTTGAAGAACAATATAGGTAAAGAAGTTTATCGATGTATTTATGTTTACTGTAA